>NZ_ALVZ01000194.1 GCF_000332055.1 Xenococcus sp. PCC 7305
GGCGTTGCTGATTTAAAACATGAAAGAATTTTGGACTAATCTTCTTTGCTTCTTTCTTTGCGTCTTTGCGCCTTTGCGCGAAACGAATTCATATCTGGATTCAGCAACGCCAATAATTCTAGTCAACATCAACTATCAAAGACGATTGAATAAATGTACTATGAAATTAAGTTAGCGGATGTGACGCGCTAACTTAATACTGGATACTAAGCGATTTCAGGAGGATTGGTTGCCGAAGGCTTACGGGTAATTACCTGGTCAATTAAACCGTACTCTTTTGCCTCCTCTGAAGACATAAAGAAATCTCTTTCTGTATCTTCTTCAATTGTTGATAGAGGTTGTCCTGTATGGTCTGCTAGATGTTGATTAAGCTTATTTTTCAAGTACAAAATTTCTTTAGCTTGAATTTCGATATCTGTTGCTTGTCCTTGAGCACCACCAAGAGGTTGGTGAATCATAATTCTTGAGTTGGGCAAACTCATCCGTTTACCCTTGGCTCCCGCACTTAACAAAAATGCTCCCATACTGGCAGCCAAACCAATACAGATAGTACAAACATCAGGGCGAACCTGATTCATAGTATCGAACATTCCCATGCCTGCTGAGACAGAACCGCCAGGAGAATTAATATAGAGATAGATATCTTTTTCAGGATCTTCCGCCTCTAAGTACAGAAGTTGAGCAACCACTAAATTTGATATTTCATCGGTCACTTGTTGTCCTAAAAAGACAATTCTCTCTCTAAGTAAGCGAGAGTAAATATCAAATGCGCGATCTCCGCGACCCGAAGATTCAATAACGGTTGGAATCATCTAGTTTATAAGTCTCATTATTATTTTATTGCAGACTAAAATATGCTGGGCAGATGCCAGATATATTGCCTATATGTTTAGTTTACTAGTTACATTTTCAGATTGCATTTCTCTAAAAAAGATTCAGAGGGTTTAATATTTTTAAGCTTTTAATTGTGAAACTCAAAAGACGTATTTTTTGGAGATTGGCAGGATTGCTCGAAAATTGCTATCCTGGAGTCCCAATTAGATTCCTGGTGGGGAATTCATGAAAATTCCAAGTGAAAAAAACAGAGATCACACTGTTTCTGAGATCTCTCAGGGTAATGCCCCAGTGCGCAAAACTAGAAAATATCCCCTGCAACAAGGACTTGTAGCAGAGATTAGTCTTAAGTTATTTTTTAGCTTCGTAATAGGCGCGGTTGCTGTCATTTCCGTGATGAGATTAGTCCCCTATCATTTTTCGCAAAAAGCTAAGTTAAAAGAAATTCAGTCTCAAGTAGAAGAAACTGAAAGAAGAGTTGAAATTTTGCGCGAGCAAATGAATCGTAATTTTGATTCTGAGCAAACTCCAATATTAATGGAAGAATATAGTCCCAATATTGCCCCCAATCGTAGCCGCGTATTTTGGAAGGAAGATAAGGAAGAGCCCAAACAGTAGAGATTTTTTATCTTTGGCGATTATCTGGCATATCGATAAAAACTCGCTCGTCAGCAGTAACCCCATCAATTATTTGAGTCTTATCTTGCAGAGTTAGTCCAATTTTTACGGGGATAAATTCCGGTTTGTTTTCCTCATTCAAAATCATTACTCCTGTTTCTCCCGCTTGAGTTACGATCGCCACGGTGGGAACAACCAGAGTATTGTTCAATTCTTTACCCAAAAAAGTTATATCCACATTCATCTTAGAACGTAATTTTTCCTGCCCTGTCAACAGAGAAATACGTACCTCAAAAGAAGTCACATTATCCTCAACGATCGCCTCTGGAGCAATGCGTTTCACTCTTCCGGTGAAAGTATCTTCCGGGTAAGCATCCGCGATAATCTCAACTTTTTGTCCTTGATAGAGCTGTCCAATATCGACCTCGGGAACTTTCGCAATAATTTCCAAACCTTGAGCCAAAGCCAAAATAGAAGTCGCCGAAGCCGAAGCCGAAGTTGATGCTGAAGTTGAAGGGGTGACAAAGGCACCTTCGACCGCATATCTCTGGGTAATAATGCCTTCAAAGGGGGCTTTGACGATAGTGTCATCATATTGAATCTGCGATTGCTCCAGATTCGCCTGAGCTAGATCAACCTGAGCCTGCAAAGCATTGATTTCATCTTGATAACTTTTTTCCCTTTGCTCAAGAGCCAACCTCATTTCTGCGACGATCGCCTCTAGCTGATCGATTTCTGGATGTTGAGTATTTTCAAGCTGTTCCAGCTGCTGTTTAACTTCTGAGATGCCAGCTAAAGCATTTTGATTTTCATTAAATGCTTCATCGTAACTATCCTGAGAAATTGCCCCTTTTTCGACCAAATACCGATTTCGTTTCATCCGCTCTTGAGTAAGCTTTAATCGCGATTCTGCCGATTGTAGTTGGGCTTGGGTTTGCGATATTTCCCTGGGGATTCTCGCTTTCGCTTGTGCCAAACGAGCCTCATTTTGAGCTAATCGAGCTTGGGACTGACGAATATCCCCGGCAATTGTCACCTTGTTTTGTTGTAAATTAGCGCGAGCTTGCTGCAATTGGGCTTGGGATTGGGCATTCCGAGCTTGAATTTCCAAGTTTTCCATGACAGCTAGAGTTTGCCCAGCAACTACTTTGTCGCCTTGCTCCACTCGTAATTCAATCAAACGACCAGGATTTTTGGGACTGACATTCACACTTTTAATCGGTTCTACCTTCCCACTGGCTGAGATCTTCACCTTCAAATTATCCTTGACGACTGGCACAGTGAGCTCTTCGAGGGTTATTTGCGAACCAGAGCTTTGCACAACAACATAGGTCGTTGTGGCAATCATAACCATTCCTCCGGTTATCATCGCAAGTATCCCAAGAGGAAGGGACTTTTTTTTCCCAAGTAAAGAAAGCTGCATATATTGGTCTGAGACAGTAAAGATAAACGAAGGCAGAAGATAGAGATCGTTAAAAGACTTAATGGTTTTATTTTAACTTTATACTTTTAGGCTTTGTGGGAAATCTAGGTACGGATTCCTAACAAAAATGTTCGGGCTCAGAAACTTTCGCAGCGATTTCAATTAATTCAAAACACTGTAATTCCTTGTTGAGTAAGCTTTTGAGGAATTTATTCCTATGTATAATGTTTAAAATACGGAAAAATGCCACTAACATAGATCTTTAGGAAAGGTAAAGTAAATTTGTGTTGAGGCTATATCGTGCCCAGAGTTAATTGGTTATTGTCTTCTATTGTTTGTGCTGGTTTAATCGCTGCGGCAGATTTTCCTGTCAGTAGTCAGGCTCTTTTGCCCTATGCCCCTCAAATCAATTCTGAAAAGTTGCAAAATCAGGGTTTACAACTTCTACAAGATGCTGTGCAACTGATTAAGTTTCAGCAATATGAACTAGCACTTCCCCGCGCAGAATTGGCGGTACAGCTCGCTCCAGATAATTATGAGGCTTGGTTTATTTTGGGTAGTCTTTATGCCCAACTCGGTGAGCTTGAACCGGGAATCACCGCTTTAGAAAAAGCAGAAGAATTAGCACCCAATCAAGAAGGGATTTTGTTCAGTTTGGGAAATGCTTATTTCCAACAGGGGGAATATCAAATTGCCTTAGAGAAACTCCAAGCGGGATTAGAAATTGAAGAGAATTCACCTGAAGCTCTATTTGATTTGGGTAATACCTATTTAAAGTTAGCAAAATTTGACAAGGCGATCGCATCCTATAAAAAAGCATTCTCTCAAGAGGAGAGTTTTTGGCCAGCCATTAACAATGTGGGATTGGTCGAATATGAACAGGGAAATGTAGATAAGGCAATCAAAAATTGGTCAAAAGCCCTAGAAATTGACGCTGAGCAGAG
This sequence comes from Xenococcus sp. PCC 7305, assembly GCF_000332055.1. GTDB lineage: Bacteria > Cyanobacteriota > Cyanobacteriia > Cyanobacteriales > Xenococcaceae > Xenococcus. The sequence goes on from NZ_ALVZ01000194.1 coordinate 3,820, forward strand.
CGAACCTAAATTGGCCTTAGCAGTAGCATTCTATGCCCAAGGTGATACTAAAAAAGGTTTGGAAATGGGCATCTCTGCCCTAGAAGTTGATGAGCGTTATGCTGAGATTGAATTTTTAGTCGAAAATCTTTGGGGCGATCGCCTGATCGAAGACACTAAAAAATTCTTCGAGACTCCTCAAATGCAAGAAATCGTAGTTCAAGCTAAAAATTCTGTTGTTGAAAACTGACAGGTACTAAATCAACGTGAGTTCGATAAGTACAAAATTTGCTAGTTTTGAATAGGGATTTGGGGATTTGGGAATTTGGGGATTTGGGAAAAAGACTATTACTTTCGTTGTTTAACTTGGGAAATTTAATCAAAAAAAAAATTCGCCGAACTGAAGTTAAATCAAAAAACAAGGTGTTAGAGCTTGATAAACATTGCCCTAACACCTAACACCTAACACCTAACACCTAACACCTTTTTACAATTCCCCATCTATTTCTTTGATAATTGAGGTTGCTTTATCACATAAGAGATCATGGCTATGCCCATTAGTTGCCATGATACAACCCCATTTTATGACATCTCCTTGATTGTACAAAACAGGGCTGCCATCTGCATAGGAAAACTTGCCTCCTGCTTCGGTCAGGATAATCTCAGGTGCGGCAAAATCCCAATCCTTAGCAGCAGATTTTCCCGACAAGGAAATATACAGATCAGATTCTTGCTCCAAGATAGTCGATATTTTACCGCCGACACCTCCCATATATTTTTTACCTTTAAGTGGTAGATAATCAATTAATTTCTGGAAACGTTCATCACGGTGGCTACGACTAACAATTAGATATAAATCTTCTAGTTTTTCCCGCTGAGAGACTCTAATTGGAGTGTTTTTTTTATCTTCTTTGGTTTGCACAAAAGTACCTTCACCTTTAAGTGCATAGTACAATTTTCCCGCTTCGGGAATTCCCACAAGTCCAATTACAGGACGCCCTTGATATGCCAAGGCGATATGTAACCCATATTCTCCTGTTTTATCGATAAAATCTCTTGTCCCATCTAGAGGATCGATAATCCAAACCCAATCTTTGGCAACAGGCTCAGCTTTTTTAACATCAAAGGTCTCCTCGGAGAGATAACCAAAATCTTCATCACTAAATTGTGCTTGTAGATTCTCTACAATATATTTATTTGCTGCTAGATCTGCTGCCGTGACAGGACCGTCCTTCTTGTCTTTGACATTTAAATCTGTGTACTCTCCCTGTCCATGATAATAAGAACTGAGAATATCAGCTGCACCCCAGGCTATTGAACAAGCTATTTTCGTGATTTCGATTAATCTTTCTTGCTTAAGTTCCAAACTTATATCCCTACTTTATTATTAATTAATACTACTAATAAAAATTATGGCATCAATTTTCTTTAATGAACATTATTTAATCTCTAAAGATATATTTTAGATTTTATCTAGAAATGAAGATGATATTATGCTGACAAATATCTTGGCAGTAAATACTCTGATTGCTCGTAAATATTTAAGTAATTTTTAGTATATATATCCAGCATTTAGCTAGTTGTTAATGCTTCCTAGAAAACTAAAATTAATTACAATGTAAGTACAATTAACGAGTTTGAAATTAATCTTAAATATCAAATGCCCATAAGACTTAAAGCACTCAAAATACCAAGTGCAATTATCAACTCACTTTTGCTGGTTTCATTCTCGCTCACATTTCCCGTTCTAGCTCATAAGGTGGAAATATCGAATCAGGTGGCTGGAACTTTACATATTGAACCGGATGATAATCCTCGAATGGGGGAAAAAGTTCAAGCTTGGTTTGCCTTAACTAGCCGAGGAGGCGCAATCATTCCTTTGTCTAAATGCGACTGTCAATTGTCAGTTTATGCTTTACCTCGCGCTCAGGAAGATCAGCCAATCTTGAATCCTATTTTGCAGGCTGTCAATGTTGGTAAATATCAAGAAATTCCTGGAGCTTTGATTACATTTCCGCAAACAGGCTCCTATGAATTGAAAATTAGAGGAACAGCTAATAACGGAGCAAATTTTCCAGATTTTAATTTAACTTATACTATCAACGTTTTACCTTAGAATTAACCATCTAAAAGCAGGAAAAAGACCGCCTGTTGATAATTCACAGACGGCCGATTAATTTGTAAGATTTTTTCCAAGGCGTCAAGAGGGTTAAGATCTTCTATCCGCCTGCATTTCACAAATTACATAGCAGAGCCTACACCAACGTAAGCACCATAGAAAAAGGTGCCGACAACGACAATAACGCCCATTCCCGCTACAGTTGCGACGATCCACAGGGGAATCCTTCCATCTTGAAACATTTTTTTCCTCCTACTTGCTTGCTTTGAATAAATTAAATAATTAAACTCTTTTAGTTAAAGAAGTAACTAGAGAACAAGATACCTAGAACTGCAATTAGAAGTAATCCTAAATAAAGAGAAGTTCTGTTTAGTTCTACAGGCTGTCTGTTGGTATTTTGATTTCTTTCCATTATTGTTTCACCTATCGTTGAATAAATTGCATGGACGCGATCGCACCCAAGAAGAAAACAGAAGGAACTGCTAACGTGTGAATTGCTAACCATCTCACGGTAAAGATGGGATAGGAGACTGGTTGATTGGGATTTTGACTTGTCATATATTGTTCACCTATTTATTTTGTAAATGTTTTTATTGATTAAATTCTGTAATTTGCTGTTTCACGTCAAAGCGATCGCTAATAATTGGCAACTCTAAACGGGATTGAGTGTAATATTCATCGGGACGAGGTGTACCAAAAGCATCGTAAGCTAAGCCAGTGCTCACAAATAACCATCCCGCAATAAAGAGCATCGGAATGGTAATTGCATGAATTACCCAGTAACGAACACTGGTGATAATATCAGAAAATGGTCGTTCCCCAGTAGTACCTGCCATAGTTGAGTTTCTCCTTTCTTAAAAGTTGTTTACCATAGTTTACATAATTCTCTCATAACTCATGAGAGATAATTCAAGCGGCAGCAGAACTTGGTTCATATTTGAGCAAAACCCCTCTTTCCCCCAACACAAATCCTTGTTCGGGAGATTGGAATATTACCTTATAAAGATTAGAAGGAGCATCTTCTACTTCTCGATCTTTTTGCCAAGTTTCTCCGCCATCAGGACTGTATAGCAATTCGCCACTGCCCCCAGCAACCCAAACCTCATCGCTTGTTGGATAACCAATATCTAGGAGTCCCCAACTAGCAGAAAATTCGGGATAAATAGCTTCACTCCATTCTCCTTCTTCTCCTGTATGACTAAATTGAACTACACCTCCACGAGCCAATAACCATAGATCACCATCTAAGCTAAAGCCCATATTTTGCAATCTACGAGAAGAGTTACGATTATGGGGTGTCCATTCAGTTTGACCAGGTTTCCAAGTCGAGTAGAAATTACCATTTGCAGAAACAGCGACGTATCTACCATCAGCAGAACGTTCAATATTACGAGCTACCCCGACAGCACCTTCAACTAAAGCTTTCCAATTCTCACCACCATCTGTAGTTTTGTAGATGGCACCTAAATCTGTGACCATCTCCGCAGAATTGGCTGCTAGAGCAATAATACCATCAGGACTTCCTGGTAACTTACTACTTAGAGCAATTCGTGACCAATTTGCTCCAGCATCGTTAGTATGTAAGAGGATAGAGGGTTTTCCCACAATCCAACCTTCATCGCCAGAGAAGCTAACGCCACTAAAGGATATTTTTTCAGTGCCGAAATCAATAACTTTTTCTGACCAACTATCCCCACCATCTGTGGTTTCAAATAAAGAAGCTTTTGTGCCAACTAACCATCCATGATTGGGATCATCAGTAAAAGCGATATCAGCAAAGATTGCCTCGGTTGGTAAAGTTAGAATTTTCCAAGGATTAGTGGTAGTCGAAGGAATTTGGCTACAGCTAATACAAAATAGACTAACAACTACGAAAACGACTATTTGTTTGAGTTTTTGTCTCAATAGATTCATATACTTGTTTATATCAAAAAATGTGGATTAGTTAAGACTGTATAAGCTTAGAAAAAACAAAAATCCTAAAGCTAAAGCCCCAAAGATCAAGAGGTTTTTCTGTCCAGGAGTCATGCGGTTGACTCCAAAACCATAATTTAAATTTTCGGCAAACCCTGAAGGGGCACCAGTTGCTCCGATATCAATAAATTGAGAAGTCGGCGCTCCACAAATTGGACAACGCCAGGTTTTTGGCAGTTCGGTAAACAGCGTACCAGGAGCTATTTTGCCTTGGTTATCCCCTTTTTCCGGCTCATAAACATAACCACAAGAACGACATTCATGACTAGAAGGCGCTTGTTCTGCTAATGTTTTTTCCTGACCTGGCTCTTTTGGCGTTTTTTCCTTACCTGGTTCACTCATCAACTTAATAAAATATAACAAATCTTAAAATATCCTCTAAGGATTATCTCATAAATAAGGAACAAGTAGAAAAGGATGAAGGATAAAGGATGAGGGATAAAGGATGAGGGATAAGGACTGATGGCATTAAAGTGGTAACTGATAACTGACTTGCTCTCGAATGGGGATAGCTGAGGACTGATGACTGTAACCAAAGATCGCTCAAAACTAATTAATTTATTTTATTCTTCTATTGGGAAAAAGATTATTACAGGGCTTACTGGCCTAGGTTTGACTTTGTTTGTCTGTGTTCATATGCTGGGCAACTTAGTTTTGTTGGCAAGCCCCGACTCTTATAACCAATTAGCGCATTTTATTGATAGCTGGGGAGTTCTACTATCTGTAGTTGAGTTCATTTTATTGGGGGCGGTGATTATTCACGCGGGATTGGGAATTGCGATTCGCATTAAGAGTGAGCGATCGCGACCTGTTAAATATAATATGCTGAAGTCTGCGGGCAACCCTAGTAAACAATCTCTCAGTTCTGTTTCCATGATTTTTACCGGACTAGTTTTGTTGATCTTTTTAGTTTTCCATTTGGCGAGTTTTAAGTTTGGGACTTACTATCAAACTTCTGTTGATGGAGTCGTGATGCGAGACTTGGCAAGATTAGTAATTGAAACATTTCGTAATCCTTTTTATACATTGGGTTATCTAGGGGTGATGCTCTTGTTGGGATTACATCTACGGCATGGTTTTTGGAGTGCTTGGCAATCTTTGGGGGTTTTGAATTCTACTTGGAGTCCGGCGGTTTATGCGATCGCGTTAATTTTTGCTTTATTGATCGCGATCGGCTTTATCGTATTACCTTTAGCAATCTTTTTGGGTTTCTTATAGATTATTGATTTTACGGACTGCGATTTAGGAAGCGCGATCGCATTATGTTATCTTTCCCAATACTAGCCACAACCATGTAATTGTTGCGTTAATTACCTGTCTAGATACCCTTAAAATGTATCAAAAGCAGAGACAAAGTTAATATCATGTTATTGACTATGGGACTTACGATAATGCAATTTATTCTTCCTATTTTAATTTTTTCCAGTTTGTTATTCCCAGGATTGCAAAACCAAGAATTTTTAGGGCTGTTTGGGCAGGAATATCAAATGCGTTATGATCAGTGCCTTGAACAATCCTCTCAAGAACAGGAAGAAATTACGAGGTTGAGAGTTGCTCTGAGTGCAACTAAAGTGAAACTCAAAGATGTTGATATTTTTCGTGAATCACTAGAGCAGAGAGAGGATGCCCTGAAAATTCGAGAAGAAAACCTTCAACAACGTGAGGACGATCTTGATCTGAAGGCACAATTGCTAGAGCAGAAAATTTTCGATTTTACTAAGCAAGTTGAAGAGGTTGCCAGAAATGGCGGCAAAGTTGAACAGATCATCACCAATAATGAAACTCTAGCCAATAGAGCCCAATCTTTAGCAAGCAAGCTAGATGCAGAAAGACAGCTAGCAAGAGAAGATTTAAAAAATGAAAGAAGCTTCTTCGATAAGAGGATCGAAGAAGAGAGAGGAATAAACAGCAAGCTTCAGCAAAAGATTGATCGTGATAGTCATTTTATCCTAATAGTTGAAGTCGTTTTTCTGCTAGTTATATTTGCCATTGTTATAGCTATTTCGCTACTTTATGCTAAATGGTTTAGTGGTAAGATGGCTCCTACGCAAAGCCCGATAATTGAAATAGATAGACAGAGGGAAGAATTAGATACTGAGCAAAGTGCTGCCGCTCTTATTTCCAGTAACTCAGACCAGGAGTGAATACTATTTATCTTGGACTACAGTTAACTTCTAAAGTACTTTTAGCTTAAAAATTAAATCTGATCTGCAACAGCAAACCATAGTTAAGTTTAATTATCCCAATCTACTTATCTAGGGAGTTCCTTGTATAATCATATATTGAGTACTAATTTTAACAAGGAAACTTAAGGGGAGCTAAGATGCTGTATCAAAACCCTTCATCTAAGATTAGAGCAATTGATAGTGTGGATCATATCCATGCACAGATGGAATCCAATCCGCATTTTCCGTTCAATGTTCAGAGTGGCTGGCTGCCGATGCCTTCGAGTAAGGCCATGGCTAAATTTTTGGAAAATATTTTAGGGGCCGAGCCCACTGACTATGCGCCATGTATTGAGGCATTAAACAAACTACTTGAAAGTAATGATGTTCTCACTTTTCTCATCAACAGCGCATGTGAAGAAAATAGCAATATCATAGACTCTAACTTACAGGCAGCTGAGGCAGTCAATGTGCCACGAATTGCGAGTAAAGATGATTTGCTCAATGCTTTTAACAATCTATTGAACCAAGCGCCGCAATTTGTCGAAAATGAGCTTGTCGGATTACCCTTCTCTGCTGTCGTAGTCGGCATAGACCCTACGCAAAGTGGCATGACCTTATTCCGTTTGCCAATGTTCAATGAAAAAATGGGTGATATCCTAAACGTTTGGAGTAGCTTCCTCTGCTCAGAAGCATCTAATACAGTTTTCAGCGTCGAAGGTGAGCAGTGGCTGTCACCGCAAGCAAAACAACAATATCAATTTGAAGTTTGGCAAAAAGACAATGAGAACCTGCCATACTGGAACTCGTGGAATTCATTCTTCACTCGACAGTTTAAAGATCAAGAGGCATCTCGTCCTGTTGCGCAGCCTAACAATAATCAAATCGTTGTCAGTGCCAACGATGGCTCTTTATTCCGGTGGGACGAAAATATAGCGGCAAAAGACGTATTTTGGTTTAAAGATATGACCTACTCCCTAGCCAATATACTCAGTTCCGATATCCCAGCCCAACAGCAAGTGCTCGATAAATATAACCTGGTTGATTTGTTTACAGATGGGTCAATTTTTCAGACCTATCTAAACCCTTACAACTATCATCGTTGGTGGTGTCCAGTAAAAGGTAAAGTTTTATTTGATCCTATTTCCGTGCCTGGTTACTATTTTAACAAGCTTGTTATTCCGGACTTTGCGGGGGCAACAACTTCTTCTCTCCCCTATTTAGCACAAGTAAATGCCAGAGGTTTGATCGTTTTTAAAACTGAAGATTACGGCTATGTATGTTGCATACCTTTAGGCATGAGCGAAGTATCCAGCATAGTGTTTGATCCATGCATGAAAGCCAATGCATCAGTGACAAAAGGGCAAGAAATGGGAACTTTTCAATATGGTGGATCTTCCTATGTAATTATTTTTCAAAAACTACCCGGTAAGCGACTAATCTTTCAAAATGGGGTAGGCGATGTATATGATAAGCGGCCAGTCTTGCCCAAGGGAAGTGCGAGCACTGGAGGCAATGTCACCTTGATTGGTTCTCAAATAGGTAAGTGGGAGAAGGTTGACTTTAATATAGATGCCACCCAAGCATGGCAAAATGCTGGCTACGTAAATACTGGCGATGGCTACAACATCAATTATGTTGGTGGACTCTGGACCGCAAACCCTGAGGTCAATAATGGCAATTTATACAATGCCAATGGGTCAGATATAACAGCAACTCAAGATGGTTACCCATTAGTTGGTGCGAAGGAAGGAGCCTTAATCGGTCGTGTTGGCAATAACCCGTCTTTCCTCATTGGCAATGGTGCGAGTATTCCCAGTGGCCAAGCTGGTCACCTGCAACTCTGCATTAATGATGATCTAGAAGGTCAATATGGCGCAGGTTTAACCGACAACGAAGGGCAAATTACTGTTTCAATTACGGCTCCAACCTAGCTATGGCCCTTATCTAATTAGTGAGATACATAAGATATCACTATTAGGGAATAGGGAACGGGGAACAGGGAACAGAAAAGTGTAATTCATGAATCTGAGAAACGCTATAAACCCTATTTGAATTAGCTAAGTTGAAAATCAATTACATTATATTTAGTCCCTTAAATCTCGTCCCAGCCGCCCACACCGGAGGACATTACATAACTAGTAACTCCTGCTTCAAAGAAATTAGCCTTAGTATGTCCTGCTTTCTTGGTATCAGAAAATCTTTCTAGATGCTTGTAAGGACTTTTTTGATATTGCTCGCCCGAATATAAAGGCTCTAAGCCGATCGCCCGTAAACGCATATTCGCCAAATACTTCGTATATTGTTCGGTGCTCGATTTAGTGATTCCCAGCACATTCTCTCCCACAATATGATTAGTCCAACGACATTCATGTTGGACTGCGCGATCAAACATTTCATAAATTTGCTCAACCGAATGGGGAAATAAGCGCATTGCTTCGGGAAGCAGTTTTTGATAGAGACGCACATGAGATAATTCATCGCGGTTAATCATTTTAAAAATATCGGCACTTCCCGGCATCAACATCCGAGATGCCAGATTGTAGAAGTAGATAAAACCATTATAAAAATACATCCCTTCTAGCAAATAATCTGCCAACAATGCCACAAAGTAATTCTCTTCTGTCGGAGAGTCGATATATTGCTGATAAATACCCGCAATAAACTCACAACGCTCTGCTAATACCTGATCTGTCCGCCAAAATTCATAGACTGCAGTTCTGCGATCGCTAGGGATTACAGTCTCAATAATATATTGATAGCTTTGATTATGCATTCCTTCTTGGGCAATCTGTTCTGCAATACAGAGACTCACTTCCGGTGCGGTAACACAGCTTTTGAGATGGGGTAGATTACAGGTTTGTACCGAATCAAGAAAAGTCAAATAACTCAATATTCCATCATAGGCATGGCGTTCTTCTGTGGTGAGATTCCAATAATCCGTCACATCTTGGGTCAAATCAAGCTTTTGTGGAATCCAAAAATTCTCGCGCATCTGTTGGTATAAGCCGATGGCCCAAGAATAACGAACATCATTAAGTTGCATTAAATTGGTAGTGTTACCAAACCAAATAGAGCGATTCTCCACCCTATCGTCACCATTAGGATTAAATATAGGATTTGCCAACATATTTCCTTGCATAACTTTTTTATATAATCTTAACTACTAAAGAATCGCGCGACAGTTTAATAACCTTAGAACTAACTAAGGACGACTATTCTACACCATATATATTGTAGAAAATTATTGCCTACTCTACCTATAGTGTAGTAGTAAGAATTAGTTTTTTTATATTAGACCAAGCTGTCGAGAGTCCCTGTCCTGAAAAATTCTGACCTCTAGACTATGCTTTTTGCCTTCATTGAATTCAGAATGATTTAAGATACTTCTTGCTCTTAAGTACAATATCTCCATATCTTGAAGATTGCCCCCAATGCCTAATTACCAGTTTTAACGTGACTAACTTCAACAACCGTATGAACATTGCCCCTAGGGCTAAAATCACCGACTATATTGGCTTCTAGGGGATCGCAAGCAGCGACAAAATCATCTAAAATCTGATTGATCACTTCTTCATGGGAAATATAGCGATCGCGATAACTATTAATATATAGTTTTAAAGCTTTTAATTCTACAACTTTCTCATCTGGATAGTAAGTAACTTTGATCGTTGCAAAATCAGGATAACCAGAAAAAGGACATTTACAAGTGAATTCAGGCAAAGAAATATCCACCTTATAGCGTCGGCCCATTCTCGGATTGGGAAAAGTAATTAACTCACCCTCTGCGATCGCTCTTTCCCCATATTTGACCTCTTTTGTTATGTCATTCTCTGTAGCGTTACTCATCATAGCTCCTGTAATATTTCTTAATGCCGAATTATTATAACGCCTTCCCCAGCAACAAAATAAAACCCCTCTTTAATTAAAAAAGGGGCGAAAAAATACTGATAACTGATCACTGTTAACTGACTTAAGGAAGCTCTAAACCACCTTGACGAAGCATCTCCCGAGCCTCTTTACCAGGAGTATAGTTATAACCAAATCCTGATTGTTCATCGATTACCTGAGGAGTCAGTAAGACAATCACCTCAGCTCTTTCATTATCTTTCGTCGAGCTTCTAAACAAAGAACCGAGAAGAGGTATATCCCCCAGAATAGGAACTTTAGATACTGTGCTACGCTCCTGGTCTTGGATAATACCAGAAAGAATTAAAGTTTGACCATCTCGCAGGCGAATTAACCCAGAGCTCACCTCTCGTTTACTTAAGAGGCTAAGTATATTATTGGCCCCAGCACCACTATCAAACTCTTGAGTGGAACCAATTGAACTGACTGTGGGACTTACCGAAAGACCAATAAAACCATTATCATCAATTCTCTCTACATTAACAGTTAAAACCAGACCTGCTTCCACGATAACTGGGGTAATCGTTCTAGTCCCACTATCACCATCAATTTCAGTTTTGACACTTTCAATGACATTTTGAGCCAATTTCACTGTCGCTTGTTGTCCTTCTTGAACCACCAAAGTTGGATCGGTAAGAATTTTCGCATTACCACTAGTGATCTGAGCTTCTAATTGGGCGAGGAATTGTTTAGGATATTGAAACAGACTTGGTAATCCGAAGGTTGCTGTGCCATCAGTTCCAGCGGTAAAGGTTGAAGTCCCATCATCATTAAATGTAATTGTGCCGTCCTCAGCCAAAGTAAAATCTGTTAGGCCAGTACGAAAGGGATTACTAGAAGCATCAATATTTCGATTAAAAAAGTTTCCTGTCCCTCTAGGAATAAGTACTTGTCCTGTATTGCCATCGATCAAGCCAGGGAGAGTTCCAGGAACTCCAGTAGTGTTATTGAGATCAATAAAAGTATTAGCTCCGGCTAAAGGGTTCACAATTGTTGGAGGATTTGTCACTCTACCTTGAGCAGAATTGATATCAGCGCTCCTAGCCGGAGCAGATTCGCCAAATCTTAAAGTTGCAGCCCCTTGATCTTGGATAAAGAAAGTGTCGTTCACCCCAAAAGAAAAACTGCTGTTGAAAAGATCTTGATTATCTAGATTGACATCAAGAATTTTGACATTTACTGCCACCTGCCGACGACGAGCATCTAATTGAGTAATAAATGCGGTTGCGGTTTCTACCTTACGAGGCTCTCCCACAAGGGTAATTGAATTTAGTCTGTCATCCGTGGCAATTTGTAATCCTCTCAATAACAAAGCACTAGTATTATCTTCTTCATCTTGAGCTGGCCCGCCCAAATCCTCTAAGGATGCAGGCAGCTCTCTTCTTTGAACAACTCTGCCAGTTTCAGGATCGACAGTTTCTTCAACTTCTGTAGTTAGCCTTTGACCTTGTGCCCCTTGACTGGCTAGGAATAAAGCCGCATTTTCCGCTCTGACTTGGTTGAGTCTAAGAGTTCGACTAATAAGATTGCGGGCCTGAGCTGGGAGCTTTGCCCCAATATAGATAATATTTCCCCGACGACTAGCATTTAAGCCCGAAATCAACATGATTGAGTCAAATACTTCCTGCACCGACTGATTTTCTAAATCCAAAGAAATTGTCGGTCCTTCAGGCGAACTCGCCTCTTCAGCCTCCTCATCTTCGGCACTTACTGAAAAAACTACATTCAAGCCGGCTTGTCGAGATAGCAAAGACAAAACCTCTCGCACTGGGGCATCTCGGAGAACTAGTCGAGGAATCATTGCACTAGAACCAAGATCAATCGTATCTGCGAAAGTACTAATATTTGACACTGCAATATCTCCAACAGGAGGAGCAACTGCTCTAGGCAGATATTCTTCCTCAGGATCTTGATCCGTTGATAAGCCATTATCAAAGCCTTCTACACTTTCGCCAATGATAATTTCAGGGTCTGGAACTAAGATATTATTATTGCTATTCGACAATGTTTTCTCAGTATCATCTGATTTTTGATCATCTTTTGTCGCCTGGGAAACGAGAAATGATGGCAGCTTGGACTTAAGACTACTAACATTTGAGAGAAAAGGAATTCGACTGAGCAAAGAATCCGACTGGGGAATCGGATTGAGTCCAAAAATCAAATCGTCTCCTTGGGTCTCAATAGTCGGTTCCAATGACATATTCGGGGTTGAAGTGAAAGTGATCTGAGTGCTGCCCTCCCCAATTTCATTTATACTAATCTGCTCAATTCCTTGAGCTGGCGTTGTTTGTAGAAAATCTTCTTGATGAGAAAGTTGTAATTCTGTGTCGAGAATAGTTGTCTTGACAATATTATCCTCAATGACAGTCATAAATGACGTATCTTCTGTATTTTTATTATTTGTTGTTAATCTTAATTCAACACCCTGCATTTTAGGAGTTAAGACGGCATCTTCAATCTTGTTTGTTGCAGCTAAAGATGATGGATTTGTTAATAAAACTGCCGTAGCTCCTGTTAGCAAACTTAGGGAATACAAATTAATTTTCACTACTCACACCTCAAATTATGACTATTTAATGATTTATACTGAATCTTGTTTGGTTCAAGATTATTATGGTTTTGGATTAGTTACTATTTTATTTTTTCGATTTTTCTTTGGTATTAGCTCGCGATTTTTTTTCTGTTTCTTGAGTTTCTCTTGCTTGTTCCAATTCATTTTGATTCAAGGGTAAAATTGCATCTATTTTTAATTTTGTATTTAAGACTGCTGTGTCTTGAGCTAATATTTGGCCTTGATTCCTGATGAGAATTGCTGTGGGATTTGTTTCAACATCAGATTGATAATTTTTGATAATCAATAAGGGTTCTAGTCTTTCAATATCTTGCAAAATAGCTTGCGTTTGGGAAAAAGTACCCTTAATTTCTAAATCAAGACCTTTTTTCTTCAATTTACCCTGCACTTCTGCTCCTAAGGAATTATCATCAATAGTGGAAATTATGCTGTCGGGAGTATATTTTATTAATTCTCCCTGATTGGCTGAAATAAAACTATTAATATCAATAAGTAATGTTTCAAGATCATTTTGGCTCGTAAACATTGAGATAACTTTAGCTTTCAATGCTTTCTGTTCTGCAATTTGAGCCTTAAGCTTGGTTATTTTTTGCTCATATCCTGGTTGTTGAACTTGATTGAGTTGGGCCTGTTTTTCTTTAAGTTGAGTTTTTAGTGTATTAGAGGCTTTTTGTGCTGGGGCAACCATATTCATATAAATATAACCAGCGCCGACAATTCCCAAAACACTTAATAGAATACAACTTACGACAGGAGAAAAAGTAATCCCAAAAGCCGTAGGATAATCATCGTCTAAACTTTGATCTCCATCGATAAAATCATTAGCAAAAGTCATTTAATAATTACTCCTTTACTTTCAAGAGTTTTCAGCCGAGTTAACAATCCCAGTGAACCCTTACTATTCAGTTCTCTGACTAACTCAGAATTTGGTTTGTTAGCAAGTTGAGCCTCAATGCTATAGTCGACGCCATCGGGAAGAGTTAGGTTAATCTCTTTTGTCAATTCTTCCTCATTACTCAGTTGAACATTCCAACTAGAATTTTTGACGGTGCCTAAAATAATTTTGTCTTCATTGAAAAAAGGTGAGCGTTGCAAAAATAGGACGAAGTCATTAACCTCACTATAGGAACGACCTTTGCCGGTAATTTTTAGCTTAATATTATTTCCAGAACCACTTTGGGTTATGGAGCCGATTTGAATTCCTGGAGGGGTGCGATCGCCGACTTCCCGAATAATTGCTGACCAAGGTCGGATTTTCTCAAAGACTCCAACTAGAGCTTTGGTCTCACTTTCAGATTTTTTGACTTGAGCTGTAATTTCCTCTAGAGTTTTGGATTCTCCTTGGGCTTTGGCTATAGCAGCTTCTAGCTGTTGAATTTCCTGTTGCATTTTGGCTTGATTGCCAGCAAAGGTCTTCGAATAGCTATAGGTCATAAACGGGAGGACTACAGCAATAATAGCTCCAGCGATAATGGGTATTTTATCGGCTATTGACGAAGATGCCTTTTCTATATGTGTTTCTTTGGCGATCGCAGCATCCAAACCACGATCCTTGAGAAAGTCAATGTCTAAACTAAACATACGATTGGTGGTCTCCTAGTATCTTATTAAGCAACTTCTCGAAGTCCTAAACCTAAAGCAATTCCCAAGCCAAAGCGATCGCTTGAAGATAGGTCATTACTAACTTCTAAAGCCAAAGTAGCTACAGGATCGACCTGCATCGCAGGTAAGTTTAGTCTGTGAGCAAAAAAATCATCTATCTGTTCAATTCCAGCCCCCGGGCCCGCTAAGAGTAGTTGGGCAATTTCGAGGTCTTCACTTTGATTGAGATAGAAATTAATCGAACGACCGAGCTCTTCGATTAACTCTCCCATAATTTTTAGAAGAGCCGATATCCCAGGATTCATCTGAGTTGCCCCCGTCTCATCGCCATCGTGAGCACCGGGCATTAATTGAATGTCTTTTAGCAGGTCGAGATCGTCAGACATTGGTAAACCCATACCTTGAGCATAGGCTTGATGCATTTGAGAGGCCCCAAAGGGAACTGTCCGCGAAAACTGAGGAACGCCCTCGACAATGATGGCAATTTCCGTGCTATCAAATTCAATATCGACAAGAACTACTGCTTCTTGAGAGCCAAATTGACGGAGTTGCTCTTTGATCGTCCGAATCAAAGCGAAACTATTAATTTCTAAGACCCGCAATTTCAATTCGGCTTGCTCAAAAATTTCTAAATAGAGATCGGTAACTTCCTGTTTGGTAGCCACCAATAACACATTGACTTTCTCAATCCCATCTTCATCCATGAAATAGCCCAGCTTGACATAGTCAAGATCTACTTCTTCTCTGGGATAGGGTAAATACATCCCCGCCTCATGAACCATCACCATATCCTTGAGCTCTTCTTCATCAAGCTCTGCGGGAACAGGAATCAACCGAATAATGGCTTCTCGCATTGGCACAGCAGTAATAACCTGTGTGGCATTAATCCGATTTTGTTTGAAAGTGTCTTTGATTAACTCCGACAAAGTCAGCGAATCGATAATCTGACCATCTTCGTAAACACCTTCCGGCATTTCGGCTGATACATTAGTCAATAATTTATATTGTTGACCCTGCTTAGCAATCTGAGTAATATTAATCCGTTGTGGATTAATTTCTATCCCCACCACATCAGGTTTTTTTGCGAATAGATTGGTAATTTTTTTGAGCATTGACTAATCCTCGGTTGGTTGTTGCCAAAAATATATTAATGAGAATGGCTATTAATGATGATGGTTTATTTATATAATTTGTCCCTTGTCAAATGTTTTTTTTTAAGTTAAACACTGACTGGGGTTTAAAGGTCTTTATTATGGTTATCTGTCTAGGATATTGTAGCTGCAAAAAATGATTTTCAAGAATAAGTGCTTATACCGAAAAAAGGAAATCTTTTTATTTATTTACTAGTAAAAATTACCTAATTTTTGTTTTATAATCTTGACGAGCTCATTTACCAATCTGTTCAATTCCAGGAAAAATATTGTGAGAAGACTAAAAATTTGTCGTTGGGTATCAGTTAGTTTGCTTATCAGTGGATTAGGTGGCTGTGCCAGTACACAGAATAATAATTCTGAAGAGATTGAGTTTTGGACGATGCAGCTACAACCAAAATTCAATAGCTATTTTGAACAAATAAATAATACTTTTGCCCAAGATAAAGCAATGCCAATTCGCTGGATCGATATTCCTTGGTCAGCCATGGAAAGTAAGATTTTGACAGCAATTTCGGCTAAGACTGCCCCTGATGTGGTGAATCTCAACCCCAATTTTGCTTCTCAATTAGCGTCACGGAATGCTTGGCTAGATTTAGATGAAATAGTGGCTCCTGAAGAGCAAAAAACTTATTTACCGAAGATTTGGCAAGCAAGTAGTATTGAGGTTTGTAAAGATAATAATTGTGAACCTTTTACTTTTGGGCTACCTTGGTATTTGACTACAAGGGTGACTATTTATAATCAAAAAATACTTGCTGATGCCAGCCTTAAACAGCCACCAAAAAATTATCAAGAATTAGCAACCGCAGCTCGACAAATCAAAAATCAAACGGGAAAATATGCTTTTTTCGTGACTTTTGCCCCGGGAGATTCGGGAGAGGTTTTAGAATCAATGGTGCAAATGGGAGTTACCTTAGTTGATGATGAGGGTCAAGCGGCTTTTGATAGTCCTGAGGGTCGAGCGGCTTTTCGTTATTGGGTGGAATTATATCAGGATAAATTATTGCCGCCAGAAGTTCTTACTCAGGGACATCGTTATGCAGTGGAGTTGTATCAAGCAGGGGAAACAGCGTTTTTATCGTCTGGGGCAGAATTTTTAACTGCGATCGCGACTAATGCACCTACTATCGCTGAAGTATCCGCAGCAGCTCCCCAAATTACTGGCAAAACTGGCAAAAAAAATGTTGCTGTGATGAATCTAGCTATTCCTAAAGATACCAATCAACCAGAGAAGGCTTTGGATTACGCTTTGTTTGTGACCAATACAAATAATCAATTAGCTTTTGCGAAAGAAGCTAATGTACTCCCTTCAACTACTGATGCGGTTAATCAATATATTAAGGAATTGGAACAACAAGAAACTATCACCCCAATTGAACAAGCCAGAAAAGTTAGTGCTTTGCAATTAAAGGACGCCGAGGTTTTAATTCCCGCGATGGATAATCTTCAGGTATTGCAAAAAGTGATTTACGAAAATTTACAAGCAGCTATGTTAGGAGAAAAGACAGTAGATCAAGCTGTTCAAGATGCTGCGACAGAATGGGATAATCAGTGATCAGTGAACAGTTATCAGTTATCAGTACCAAAAGTTTTTGGGCATAAGTTAATGAGACAAATTCTATGGTATTTTCTTCTTTTGATTTTTAGGAGAAAGTTTTATGTGTGATCGCATAGCCACTAGCTTTGCCTGATCGCGATCGCCCCTGAATGAGAGCAATTGATTGGGTGGAAAAGAGACTTAGCGAGAAGCTGATAAATTTTCCAACCAAACTGTCAAATCCTCTAATCGTTCAAAATCAAGCAATGCTTCGCCTAAGTTTTCTAGTTCCTCAATTTCTAAACCTTGGACTTGTGCTTCTATTCCTGGTGTTAGTTGACCGATTTTCCGCTTGAGCAGACGAAGGATTAGTTCAGTTTCCCGTTGAAATCCTTCCTGCCTACCTTCAAGTCTTCCTTGTTTGATTCCTGTCCTCATCCAACTGGTAACTATTTCCATAACTTGTGACCTCTCTTCTGATTCAATTGTACTGATTTCGGTTTGAAATACTTGTTCTTCCGATTCATCTAAGTTGAGATAGACATCGATAAATCCTGAAATTAATTGCATTTTAGCTGGGTCTAATTTTAGGGTGACCAATAAGCGCAGACATTCTGCTTTCACTTTAGGGCGATCTTCTGTGTCAATCTGCATTTTTGCCATAAGTGCTGATGCTACAGGATTGCGCTGGTTGAGAAAGTCTCGCCAATTAAGTTTATTTAGTTGCAAGACTCGATAGTTAAATTCAAGTACTTTGAAGTCGGGAAATTCTAGTTGATAGCTATTGGCTGCTGGTTTTTGAGGTTTGTCGTAGGAAAAGACCACTACAGGATAAATGGGTAGGTCGTATTTTTCATAAAGTCGAGCAAAATAGCGAAACATTCTCTTGTTGAAGTTGGCTTGGTTGTAGGATTGGTTTTCAACATGGACTAAGAAATAGGATGAACGATTCTGAAATTGAGCTTTTACCAGTAAATCTGCTTCGTAACGCTCTCCTGCGGTGACATCAGTGAAAACTTCTTTATCCAGGAAAGCGATCGAGTCGGGTTCGAGATAAGTCATCACTTGAGGGAAAAATAACTCGATGAACTCGATGAAAAAGGTGGAGAGCAATTCTTTGAATAGTCTGTCGTGATCAATCATTAACCAGAGCAATTTGTCTTAATTGACAATAAACAAATCTTATCGAATTGTGGCAATAACAAGAGTGAATTAGCAATAACTGAGGTGATTCTCAATAAGAGTTGAGGCTTTAAGGTGCGATCTCCAGAAGCCTTATTCTGCCGTTATTGTAATTGCTTTTAAGCGCAATTATCGGTAATTGAAACTACTTTTATATAATTAAAACCTATAGCTCCTTCAACCTTCGCCGTATTATTAGTCTAACAATTCAAGCTCTTTTTAATATAATCTCAAAAAAAATTATTGTTATTGGTTCTCAGTAATAACTAGTGAGCTGTGATTAGGACTAAGTAAAGTTACAGCTTAATGAATTTAGTAGCTTAATATATTAGATATGATACCTCAGACAAGATTGCATCGTTGGCTCTTTTTGTTTCTATAATTGATGACACGCCCTAACAACTATCAAAAAATATAATGCTCTTTAAAAAAATGAAGTCGCTGTTCACCGTTTTATGTATTGTAGGATTCTTTCTTTTTGTACAACCTTTTTCTAGTCTAGCTTTAGGTAGAGGCCAAGTTGAGATACTTGTTGGGGCTGCTAAAGCATTTGGTATTGTTATGGGTAACAGTAGTTCATCAAATCTTAGCTCGCTGATAGAAAATATTGACTGTACAAAAACACTTTGCTCTGAGAAAAGTCTGTGTGAATTGATAAATTTGGGAAGTTTGGCAAATAACAGTTACTGTCAGAATTATTCCGATTTTCCTATCGACCCTGATGAATATGTTTGGAATAGATATATAGACATTCTCCCTAGGTTTGATTCTTGCAATAAAGCTGATATAGCTAAGAGTCAAGAAATTACAAACAGCTTGATTTTCCCCCCTGCTGGCACTCTGGTAATCGAAGATATAGAAGGCTCTAGATTTCCAGAATTTTCACAATCCACTAAAGAATTAGTTAAACAATGTAGTGAAGAACAAAATAATAGAGATGAATATCTTAGACTTAATAAAGCAGATCTACTAGCAATTATAAAAGGGGAACCTGTAATCAATAATAATAATAACTTGGATAGTAACGACTTACCTTTAAAAAATAATTCTTCACCTGTTCCAACTTTATACTATTTACTAAACTAATTTATTTTATTAAAATAGTTTGCTGAGGTTATTAAAATAGAATAGCGCAGTTCATTATTTTTTAATAAAAGAGACCGAAAAGGTGAAATAATCAAATCAATGAGTATTCAGAAAGATATCTGTCGTACCAGAGCAAAAAATAGAAAGGTTAGAAGATATAGTAAATTTTGGGTCGGTTTGTATGGTGGATTACGGGCTGACACCTTTGAATTATGTCATTAGATAGTAGAGCAATTAATGTACTTAACTTCTAATAAATTGCCTTTTTGTTAACGAGGTCTTTGGAATTAAACTATTATCTAATCTTTTTCTTGATTTCGTTGCTATCGGATCGCCTCATCGTTTGAGCGAAAATAGATTATAATCTATGGAAATTTACTCAAAAAACAAAAAAATGTTTAAAAATCTAAAGACTAAATTAGTATTCGGAATCTTATTAGGAATTAGTTGCTTTTTTGCCTCGACAGGTGTAGCTTTCGCATTCGATGATGTTCATATTTTTCCAAGAAGAGTTCAGCCAATACAAAACGGAGATGTATTGTACTATACAGACGCAAAAAATTGCCATGCTGCTAACAGTTATTTTTTACTTAAAGCCAATCATAGAAACAAAGAAGAGATATATGCACTAATTTTACACGCAATATCAATAGATAACAAAGTTCATTTTAGAGTAACTTGCGATGAGCCCACTGACTATAAAACAATAGAGTATGTTTACGTAGATTATCGTGAGTAGATATATTTCTCAAAATGGCAAATGTCTTCCTTATATATCTCCGCTTTTTCGGGCAAGAATGTTTAAGTTAAAACCAATGATGTCTTGCCAATATAATTGGTAAGGTACTATTTTTGCTCTTTTACTTATGGCTCATAAAACGTAACATCAAGTTTAAAGTAACCGTAGTAGCACAAAAGTAAACTAATCTTTAGTAAGCTTTTTGTCGTTTCTTATAAAAAGTAGGAAAAAGCTAAACAGATTCATTAACTATAAATGTTTATGACAAAGATAAGTATATATGCATTTTTTAAAAAGACTTTGTACAAAGCAAGTATATTTTTATTGGCCTTTTTATTAATTTTTTCCGAATTTCTAGTCAAATCACCTCCTGCTTTTGCTTGGATACCTAAAACTCATGTCTACTTAGCTGAACAAGCTAGAGATGATGCGATTGATGATGGAAAAGTAACTATAAACAAAATTAATAGTAGAGGTGAAATAATTAGCAAAGTCGGAGACTATAATGTCGATTCTAGTATTCTTCAAGCTCTACGTTCCAACCCTGAACAATATCGTGCGGGTGTCATAGGACCTGATGCCTACCCAGACCTCTTGACTGGTCAACAAACTATTCATTCTGATAATACCAAGACTGGTGGTACCAATTCAAACCAGTGGTTGGATTACTTATGGCGTAAGTCTGACGAATCTCCATACAAAACATTGCCTGTTAAGGCTTTTGTTATAGGTTATTTGACGCATGCAGCAGGTGATATATATGGTCATACATTTGTCAATTACTTTACTGGCGGTAAATTTGAGTTGGGTGAAAATGCACTTAAGCATATTGTGCTGGAAAGATATGTTGGCAAACGCACACCAAAGTTGTCTTCTTATGACATTAGCATAGACGGAGTCCGAGAGTTTCTTTACCGCGAAATGGTAGATGCTAGACCAGGAGAAGAACTTTATGAGTTATTAAAGGGAGGTGGTAGCGAATATTCAGTGCCACGAATCTTCTCCAAGCTACGTGCAGAGTTACAGAGAGACATAGATGACTATGACAACACGATTAACAAATACAATCGTCGTATTGATGAAAAGAAAAGGGCAGCAAGAGATTGCGACCCCCTTGATTTTGGATGTAGTGCTGTAGCACTACGCTCACAGGCGGCTGCAATTGAGGTAGAAAAACAAGGATTTATTGTTGCTCAAGGTTGGAAAAGAGCTTATAAAGTTGAGTGGCGCAAAGACATTGAACGTGGTCTTCGAGAGTGGCCCGTATTTAGCCACGATCTTGCTAAAGCGACCTTTAATCCTGAAGGAATTGATTTTGATAGAGTTAAGGAACTAAGCGGAGACTATGTAGAAAATCATTTAATCTTAATGGCAGGAGCACCAGACTTGAGTATCGACTTTCTTTCTGTAATCAAGGATGTTCTATCCCCTATCCCGTTTATTGAGCAACAAATTGAGCGCATAGAACGTGACTTATTAAACTATCTACTGAAACAAGGTACAGGATATACGCTGGAAGAAATTGAGAAATATTTGAAAAATCCAGAGCGTTACTTTGACGAAGTTATGGGTCGAGGTCAGGGTACAAAAACCAGCTTAGAGTCTTTTAACCGCGATACTTTAAATATTACTGATAAGGGTTTTGACGATAATTTTAGGGGGTCTGGTGCTCCAGAATTCTTTAACTATGAAAGATTTGCAGCAGCATACAATACTGTAGTAGTTAGTAAGTTATTATTGCTACCTACTAATGAAATTAATAGATTGCTTCGAGATTTGGATGATAACAACACCCTAACTGGACCTAATATAATGTTGGGGTTTGTTAAAACGCTAGATGGTAGTAATGAACAGCAGAAAATGCTCTTGGCTCAACAGTGTGAGACTTATAGACAATTGTTTGTAAAACAAGCTGGAGAAGATTTTTGCCTAGAATCAATAGCAACGCCAAATAACTCTACTTTTATTCCAATTCTTGGGTATCTATTACAGTAGTAAAGGTCTGTCAAAGCGTTACAGTAGCTTAATATGCTGACTTGCTTCCATCGATAGTTTCAATGCATTTTGAAGTGTTGAATTACCGACTCCAGCAATTATCGGCAATTGAATCAACTACCTATTCTTAGATTCATGGAATCGAGAATAGCATTGTTTCCGTATTAACATTCGTTAACGGGTGATCATAAAATGCCTGAAATATTGCAGAATGTAAATCTAGCAGCATAAACCTCTTGCTAGCTATATAGTCAAAAGCAATAATAGCTAAACATTTAAAGATAATGGTAGATAGTCTTAAAAAACCTAAAGTTGAGGAAATTCGCTCAGGAGCTAAAGTTCCTGCAAAGGAAACTATTCTCACCCCTCGATTCTATACTACAGACTTTGAGGAGATGGCTAATATGGACATCTCCCTTAACGAAGAAGAATTACAAGCAATCTTAGAAGAATTCCGCGTTGATTATAACCGCCATCATTTTGTCAGGGATGAACAGTTTAATCAAAGTTGGGAAAATATCGACGGCGAAACTCGTCAAGTATTTATTGAGTTTCTAGAGCGCTCCTGCACCGCAGAATTCTCTGGTTTTCTACTCTACAAAGAATTGGGCAGACGTTTAAAAGGAAAAAACCCTGTCCTCGCAGAAATTTTCAATTTGATGTCGCGGGATGAGGCACGTCATGCAGGCTTCCTCAATAAAGCATTATCCGACTTTGATCTTTCTTTGGATCTAGGTTTTCTTACCAAGAGTCGTAAATATACCTTCTTTAAACCCAAATTTATTTTCTACGCAACCTATTTATCTGAGAAGATTGGGTATTGGCGCTACATAACTATCTATCGTCATCTGGAGAAAAATCCTAACGATATGATTTATCCGATCTTCAACTTCTTTGAGAATTGGTGCCAAGATGAAAATCGTCATGGTGATTTCTTTGATGCCATCATGAAAGCCCAACCTCAAACCCTTAACGATTGGAAGGCTAGATTATGGTGTCGCTTCTTCTTGCTTTCTGTATTTGCGACCATGTATCTCAATGATGTCCAGCGCTCTAGTTTCTACGCTGCTATTGGTTTGGATGCTCGCGAATATGACAAGCTAGTGATTGAGAAAACTAATGACACAGCAGGTAGAGTTTTCCCCATTGTGCTTGATGTGGAAAATCCTGAATTTTACGATCGCCTAGAAACTTGTGTGACTAACAACGATCGCCTGAGAGAAATTGCCGGCTCCAATGGACTTGCTCCGGTTAAATTCTTACAGAAGTTACCCTACTATGTTTCCAATGGGGTACAACTAATCAAAATGTATTTAATGAAGCCAATTCGTGTTGATCAATTGGAAGGAACTGTTCGTTAAACGAAGGCAGAAGGCAGAGGGCAGAAGGCAGAAGGCAGAAGGCGGCTCTCTGCCCCTCAGGCATTATTTAGAATACTTACTTGCTACTATGCAACTTAATTGGTAAGCCGTCGATACTTTCGAGGTTATTTTGTTTTTGGTATTCCTGAATTCCCCTTTCCCCTTTGTTTTTTGCCCAGGTGATTAAAGTTTGTCTTTCTTCTTGAAAATCATAAATCGGGACGCCAAATCCGCAAGAAGTTTGAGCTGATTCGAGATTTAATAAAATTATTTGCCTGGCACCAGGAAAGTTAGTAAACAGAGGGCGCAGTGTAGCGGCGCGATCGCTTTTAAAGTCGATTACTATACCTTGACCATATAAACGAAGAATCAATGGCTTCTGGGTAAAGCTACAGAACATAATTGTGATCCTGCCATTTTCCTGAAGATGGGCTGCTGTTTCGTTGCCACTTCCTGTCAGGTCTAAATAGGCAACAGTTTTATTGTCAATATAGCGAAAAGTATCAATCCCCTTGGGGGACAGATTAATTCTGCCTTGGCTCGGTGCTGTGGCAGTGAAAAACATTTTTTGTTGAGCAATAAAATCTCGTAACTCTGTTGTTAGTTCTGAATAAAATTGAGCC
Organism: Xenococcus sp. PCC 7305; assembly: GCF_000332055.1. Lineage (GTDB taxonomy): Bacteria > Cyanobacteriota > Cyanobacteriia > Cyanobacteriales > Xenococcaceae > Xenococcus. The sequence continues at coordinate 27,817 of NZ_ALVZ01000194.1, forward strand.
ATGATAACGGTTATTTGATTCTAAAATAAACTACACAATTCAACAGTTTTGATTTGGAGAATTTCCTTGGCGATCGCGCCTCTTTTTAGGCCATATTCTAAGGAGAGCAGTATGGGGAGACTAGCTAATAATTGATCGGCAGAAACTGATTGGATTTCTTGATAGATATATTTTAGTCGATTGGGATTGCCAATCTCTGCCATATTAGCGATAGTTTTGAGTTCTCGTTCCCCTGATTCCCACATCGCTTTGAGGATTGCCCAAGTGCGAAACTGTCTGACCAAGGTTGCCACAATTCTTAAGGGTGGTTCATTGCGATTGATTAAGTCGTTAACCAGTGACAAAGCCTTTGCTGTTTCGCGATCGCGGATCGCTGCGGCTAACTGTAAACTGTTTTGCGTATTGCAAATAACTAAAGCCGACACGGCATCAACATCAATTACTTTATTGGTTGTTGATTGCTCTTGATAAAAAAGACTTAATTTTTCTAATTCGTTACACAACTGACGAGTATTATTGCCCACAGACTTAGCCAGTAAATCGATCGCACCGGAAGTCAGTTTTACCTGCATTTGGAAGGCGGTTTGGCGGACATTTCTTTTAATTGCCTCAGTATTCCAATAGGGAATAAAACTAAATTCTTTTACCTGGGCATATTTTTCCAGGAGTTTACTGGATTTTAAACGGCGATCAGGTTTTTTACTAGTAGTTAATAGCAAATGGGAAGTCTCAGGAATTACCGGCAAAGTTCGCTGCAATTCTGCCAATAAATCCGCACTGCATTGTTGGGAAATTGTGGTGTTTTCTAACCAAACAAGACGCCCGCCCATGCCAAAAGGAGGAGTCATTACTTCGTTTAAGCCGTCAATAATTTTTTCGGAATTGTCACCTGGGTAGCGATGATAATTAAAATCAATCCAGTTAGGATCTAAAATTTGGTTGCGGAGTTCTTTGACAGATTTCGCGATCGCAAATTCATCTTCGCCCCAATAGAAATAAATAGGCATGATTTTTTGAAGGCAGAGGGCAGAGGGCAGAGGGCAGAGGGTAGGGAGATTATTTTGAAAGTTTGTTAATAGCTGAGACTAAATTTATCTGGAACGTTGAACAACTACCAAGAAAATCAAATTTTTCCAATTCACTTGTCAACACTTTGTCGGGGGTCTGGGGAGGACAGCGTCCCCAGTGGGGGGTCTGGGGGGCTAGTCCCCCAGTAGCATTTACGGATTTGATTGATATTTTGGAGACAACAATATTCATTTTGCGTAAGTCCTAAATGTTTAACGCCAAAAGTAAGCTAGAACCACTAACAAAATATTAGCAACATAAAAGCTGCCCACAACTTGCGTTTCGCTCCAACCACTCAACTCGAAATGATGATGAATTGGGGCCATTTTCAAAAGACGTTTTCCCTTGCCCTCAGCATCTTTAGTCGCTTTGTAATAGAGAACTTGCGCAATTACCGAAATCGATTCGAGAAAGAAAATACCACTGACCACAAACAAAGCCCAAAGATTGCCACTAAGTAACCCCACAGCGGCCAGAGAGCCTCCAAGAGCCAAAGAGCCAGTGTCTCCCATAAAAACCTGAGCTCGATTGTGATTATGACGCAAAAAGCCTATACAAGCACCACTCATGCAAACACAGAAAAGCATTAGGTCAGGATGGGATGGAGCAACAATGATTCCTAAACCAAAAAACGCGATCGCGCTGGTGCCTGCGGCTAAACCATCCACTCCATCGGTTAAATTAGTAGCATTGCTTTCGGCCGCCAAGACAAATCCTGTCAAGGGAAAAAATAATAATCCCAGTTTGAGAACTAAACCTCCAGGAAGTTCTACATCGGCGATCGCAGGAAACTTTTGCCACCAGAGCCAAACACAGAACAAAAGCGCGATCGCAATTTGGAGAGTCAGCTTCATTTTCGGGGAAATACCCTTATTCGATTTGCGCCGCAAAACTTGCCAATCATCAAACCAACCGATAAAACCATAACCGAGAGTAACCAAAGAAACTGCGATCGCATCCAAGGTAAAATTAGTCCAAAAAACTGCGATGATCACCGCTACAGGAATAAAGAAAATTCCTCCCATAGTGGGAGTTCCGGCTTTTTTGAGATGAGTTTGGGGCCCGTCTTCTTGAATGATCTGCCCAGTTTTAAGTTGGCGCAGTAAAGGCACCACCCAATAACCCAAGATGCCACTAGTCAGAGCACAAATCAGGAAAGGAAAAGTAATAAATTCCGCTAAACTTGCCCTCCCTTCGTTGAGCCAATCAAAAAAAATCGCCCATACCCCAAGGGTACAAGCTAGTAAAACCAAAAGATTAGCCCCAGAAAGATCGAGGGGCTTTACAGGAGAGATCGATTTAATGTCCACAATGATTGTTTAGTTAGAGAGATCGCCATCAAACAGATATAACTTATCGTTCTTACTTCAAATCGTCTATCCCATGGCAAATTAATCTTCGTCCAAATCTGTATCATAATCATCATTATCGAGCAACTCCTCGACATCATCTTGAGAGCTAGTAAGTTTTTTAACTTCGGGCTCACGTTCTCTGGGAATTAGTCGGTTATTGGACTCTAGCCAATCTAATAAAGAGGCTTGTTGCTTGAGGGGAATGACAATTGCTGGTTCGAAACGGGCTTCTTGAGACAGGGCTGGGTTTTTAAATTCTTCCATAATTAATAGTATCTTAGCTTAACCAATAGATTAGGAGCGGCTCTCCAGCTTACATTATCGCTTGAGCAACCATCAATTAACAATATTAAAGAAGGGGCGGAATACGCCCCGTAAAATTATGGTTTTGTACCTTTTATTAATTTCTTGTATTTTTATCTTATTCGCCGTCTGAACCACCAGGGTTACGAGAGGGATCGCTAGAAAGAAATCCGAATATGAATAAACCAATAAAGAAAAATACTGTGATATAAACAACTATTTTGAGAGTGAGCATTTTTATTCTCCTATAAACCTGCAATAAATCTTACCAAAGAATAAGTTGCTAAAGTTTACCAATAATTGATTATTGTTGATGTAAATTAAAAAAATGTATTAAACCAATCACTCAAATTCCCGAAAAACCATGAAAATTCTTGTAGTTGAAGACGATGAAAGGATTAGTGACGCTGTAGTTGAATATCTTGGAGAACTTCATTATGCAGTTGAAGCAGTCTATGATGGGCAATCTGCCTGGGATTTGTTGGAGGCATTTACCTACGATTTAATTTTGCTTGATGTAATGCTCCCGATCATGGATGGAGTTACTCTGTGCAGGAAACTACGTGCCAAAGGATTTGAGATTCCCATTTTGATGTTGACAGCTAGAGATACTATTGGCGATAAAGTAGACGGTTTAGATGCTGGAGCAGATGATTATCTAGTTAAACCTTTTGAGTTACCCGAATTATCCGCCAGAATTCGCGCTTTACTGCGCAGAGGAGCGGCCACCGCGCCCCCGATCCTCAGTTGGGGAGATTTGAGCCTCAATCCCAGTAGCTGTGAAGTATATTATGGCGAGCAGTTACTTCCCCTTAGTCCCAAAGAATATAAGCTGCTAGAATTTTTCCTGCGTAATGGGAGAAGAGTGTTTAGTCGCGCTCAGATTTTGGAGCATCTTTGGGCTTTTGAACAATTACCAGAAGAAGCTACTGTAAAAGCTCATATTCGTGGCCTAAGACAAAAATTGGAAGCCTCTGGCGCCCCCAGTGACATCATTGAAACTGTTTATGGTTTGGGTTATCGACTCAAAGAAGAACCAGCCAATATAGCCTAGTAAGCATATATAGCCCTTCTTTAGTTAGTTAAGATGCATAAGACTCGGCTTTAGGGAACAGGGAACAGGGAACAGGGAACAGGGAACAGGGAACAGGGAACAGGTTGTACCTTAATTAATTTGAGAAACGCTATAAAATGGAGCAGTGGGATTGTCTCAGGAAAAACTAAAATTTAATTCTCGTATGGCAGCGGTGCAATCACCGTTAATTCCCGTAGTTGGAGAACTAATTCGACGCAACCCAGGAACCATTTCCCTCGGACAAGGAGTTGTTTCCTATGCTCCTCCCCCAGAGGCGATCGCATCTATTACAGAATTTTTAGCAGCGACCGCTAATCACAAATATCAGGCAGTAGAAGGAATTCCCCCTTTAATCAATGCGATCGCAAAGAAACTAGAAGCCGAAAACAAAATTGCCATCAACCAAGATAATGCGATCGTAGTGACAGCCGGCAGTAACATGGCCTTTCTGACCACTATATTTGCCATTACGTCCCCAGGAGAGGAAATTATCCTCAATACTCCCTATTATTTCAATCATGAAATGGCAATTACCATGGCAAGCTGCCAGCCCGTACTAGTTCCCACCGACGCCAATTATCAACTGCAACCAAATAAGATCAAGCAGGCAATTACCAGCAAAACCAAAGCCGTAGTAACTATTTCGCCTAATAACCCTACGGGAGTGGTTTACGATCCCCCAGCCTTAAAAGAAGTCAATCAAATTTGTCATGAGCAGGGTATTTATCATATTAGCGATGAGACCTATGAATATTTTACTTATGACGGCATCAAACATATTTCTCCCGCTTCATTTCCTGATAGTCAAGATCATACGATTTCCCTTTTTAGTCTGTCGAAAGCTTATGGCTTTGCTAGCTGGCGTATTGGTTATATGGTAATTCCCCAGCATCTGTTGATGGCCGTGAAAAAAGCCCAGGATACGAATCTGATTTGTCCTCCTGTAGTCTCACAATATGCCGCTTTAGGAGCAATCAAAACTGGCATTGCTTACTGTCAAAAACACCTGCCAAGTATAATTTCGGTTCGAGAAAAATTGCTGCAAGAACTGAGCACGATAAAAGACATTTGCACAGTAGCTCCAACCGCAGGGGCCTTTTATTTATTTCTCAAAATTAAGACAGAAATTTCTGATTTTGAGTTAGTCAAGAAATTAATTGAAGAATATAAAGTAGCTGTGCTACCAGGAAGCACTTTTGGTATGGATAGTGGCTGTTATATCCGATTGGCCTATGGTGCTTTAGAACCGGAAACGGCGATCGAAGCGATCCAACGACTGGTTAGAGGATTACAAGAGATTACCAAGACGTAACTTTGTGCCTTAAAAATATGCCCCATGGGTTTGAGAACTGCCATTAACAACTAGGTTAGTATTATTAATGGCTATGTTTAGGTAGCTTTTAATTAAAAGCTTTGACGATAATTAATTTATGAAAATCAGCGAACTAATCAAACAGCGCAGTCTAGAGAATTTCACCCTACATGAAGAGCATCTGAACAACCAGATGGTCAATGTCTTGAAAACCATTGGTTTTAATCGCAACTATGTCAAAGCTGAAGGCCCTTATTTGTTCGATGACCAAGATAACCGCTACCTAGATTTGCTCAGTGGTTTCGGGGTGTTTGCTCTAGGTCGTAACCATCCTCAAGTTGTGCAAACACTTCAAGATGTCCTGAGTGCCAATTTACCAAATCTTGTTCAGTTAGATGTTTCTTTGCTTTCTGGTTTATTGGCCGAAAAATTAGTTGAGATTGTGCCCGATGGCCTAGAGAGAATTTTCTTTGCCAATTCGGGAACCGAAACTGTGGAAGCTGCTATTAAATTTAGCCGTTATGCTACTGGTCGTTCCAAGATTATCTACTGCCAAGGTGGTTATCACGGACTGAGCTTGGGTTCTCTCTCCGCCACAGGCGATCCTTATTTTCGAGAAGGATTTGGCCCTTTATTACCAGATTTTATTGAAGTTCCTTTCGGAGATTTGGCGGCTCTGGAAAAGGCTCTGGCGGGCAAAGATGTCGCGGCATTTATCACCGAACCAATCCAAGGTCATGGTGTCTGGATTCCTGAAGCAAGTTATCTACCTGGAGCAGCGGAACTTTGTCGTAAATATGGCGCGCTTTTAATTGCTGATGAAGTGCAAACTGGTTTGGGTCGTACAGGAAAATGGTGGGCTGTCGAACATTGGGGTGTTGAGCCAGATATTCTCTGCATGGCCAAAGCACTTTCGGGGGGATTTGTTCCTGTGGGTGCAGTTGCTTGCCGACAATGGATTTTTGACAAGGTATTCAATCGACTAGATCGAGCGGTTGTGCATGGAAGTACTTTTAGTAAAAATAATTTGGCAATGGCTGCTGGGCTCGCTACGTTGGAAGTTCTGGAAGAGGAAAAACTCATTGCCAAATCTGCTCGGATGGGGGCAAGCATTATTGCTGAATTGCAACCATTAACTAAAGAATATGAATGCCTCAAAGAAGTGCGGGGCTTGGGCATGATGATGGCATTGGAATTTTCGGAACCTCGTAGTTGGTCGTTAAAAATGTCTTGGAAAATGCTGGAGGCGGCAAATAAAGGTTTGTTCTCGCAAATGATTACTGTTCCCCTGTTTGCTCGTCATCGTATTCTGTCTCAAGTTGCGGGACATGGCATGAACATTGTTAAATTTATGCCAACACTTACTTTAGGGGATGATGACCGTCGCTGGATGATTGAAGGGGTTAAGGATGTGGTTGCTGATGCCCATCGGGTTCCTGGGGCAGCTTGGGATTTTGGGAAAACCTTGGCAACTCAAGCAATTAAGATGAAAACGAAGGCAGAGGGGAAAAAGCAGAGCTTACAGAGGTAATATTAAAGTCTTAATTATGATAGAAAAATTCTCTGTAGTTTTTGTCGGACAAGAGGACTATCAACTGTCTCAAGATGAAACAATGGGGACTAAATCTAAATTTTGGTTTAAGCATCAAGAATTAGGTCGCTGTCTCTATAAGTATATTAGACCCAATACAGGAGAGGATTGGGCAGAGAAAGTAGCCGAACAAATATGCGAACTTTTAGGACTTCCCCATGCCAACTATAAGCTAGCTGAAACTTGGGATAAAAATTATGGGACTGTGTCGCCAAACTTTCTTCCTCAAGGTGGTGCCTTGATTCACGGCAATGAAATCTTAACTCCTCTAATTCCCAATTATCCCACTTATGAAACCTATAATGCTTCACAACACACAATTGATGTGGTTATTAATGCTATTGAATCGAGTGACGTGCGGTTGCCTCCAGATTGGAATGCTTTAGAAGGAATTGAAACAGCTAGAGATTTATTTATTGGATATATTTTATTAGATGCTTTGATTGGCAATGGCGATCGCCATCATGAAAACTGGGGTTTTGTCAGGATTATATCGACTCATTCACCCGATATACTTTATCTATCTCCAACCTATGACCATGCTTCTTGTCTGGGGAGAGAATTGTTAGACTCCAAACGCCAGACACGTTCTATAACATCCTATGCCAAAAAATGTGTTTCGGCATTCTATCGAGATGTGAATGATAAAAAGCCATTGGGGACATTTGAATTATTTAAGGAATTAGCCAGTCGATATCCTAAAACTTCCGAAGTCTGGTTAAATCGTCTTACGAGTATCTCAAAGGAAAATATAAACTTAATCTTACAAGCTATTCCCTCAGAACGTATTTCTCCCACAGCAGCAAAATTTGCGCAAGACATTCTGATATTTAATCAAAATCGGCTTTTATCCTTGTGAAAACCATGAAACCTCACAAAACTCAAACATTATTCTTAGCTTGGCAAGATTACAAAAGTCGGTTGTGGTTCCCCATAGGTCGATTGACTTTTGACGGCAAAAGATATCAGTTTGTTTATCTCAAAGGAGGAAAAGATGCCGAACGAAAATCTGGCTTTAAGCCTTTAGTTTGCTTTCCTCAATGGGATGAAGTCTATTATTCAAATCATTTATTTCCTGTCTTTGCTAATCGCTTAATGTCTCGTTCTCGTCCTGAATACAAAAACTTTGTCAAGCGGTTAAATATTCCCTTCGATAAAGAAGATCCAATGGTGTTATTAGCTCGGAGTGAAGGCAAAAGAGAAACAGATGCTTTGACTGTGTTTCCATTTCCTGAAGTAAATGAAGAAGGCAAGTACGAACTATGTTTCTTTGCCCATGGACTGCCTTATTTACCTAAAGGGGCAATCTCAAGAATTGAAAAATTCCAAGTAGGAGACAAATTATGGTTGGCTCATGAGTTCCAGAATGAATACGATCCAAAAGCTTTAGCTTTCACCACCCAGGAGCATTATATTGTGGGTTATTGTCCCCGCTACTTGTTGAGTAATGTTTTTGATATTTTGATGCAAAGTCCAGAGTTAGTGGATGTGCGAGTTGAGCATATTAATCATTCTTCTATTCCCTTGAGATTTAGATTGTTATGTAAAATGACTTATTCTACTTTGGACGGATTACAGCCTTTTTCTCAAACAGAATATCAACCAATTGTTACAAATAAAAATTAATCTATGGCAAGTTTATTTCATCCTCTTTGTGGAAGCAGTCCTAGTAACTTATTAAAGCTAATAGCCAACAATGGTGCACCTTCTCTCCAGCGACTTCCTCAAGTGGGATTTGCCCTAACTATTTCTCTGGCGCTTTGGCCGTTTTCGACAATGGAGCGAGCCTTGACAGCATTAACACCGCGACAGATTGATTCAATTAAAAATCCTGTTTTTATTGTCGGGTACTGGCGTTCGGGAACAACTCATTTGCATAATGTATTAAGTAAAGCTCCAGAGTTTAGCTACATATCACCACTAGCTTCGGGACTGCCTTGGAATGTTTTGGGTATTGTGAGGCTGTTTCGACCTTTACTAGAAAAAGCACTGCCTGAAGATCGTCATGTTGACCAAGTAGCAGTTAATCCTGATTCACCTCAAGAGGACTCAATTCCCCTAGCTAGCATGGGGGCAGCATCCTATTATCACGGTCTTTATTTTCCTAAGCATTTTCAAAAGCATTTTCAGCGCGGAGTGTTTTTTGATGGGGATGATCCTCAACTGATAAAACAATGGCAACACTATCATGTCTATCTATTAGACAAAGTATCTCGTGAGCAACCAGGCAAACAACTACTAATAAAAAATCCTGTTTATACAGGACAGATCCAAAAATTACGCCAAATTTGGCCTCAGGCAAAGTTTATTCATATCTATCGCAATCCCTATGTGGTTTTTCGCTCAACTAATCATTTTTTCTCCCAAATCTTGCCAGAATTAGCCTTACAAAACTATGAAGATTTGCCGATTAATGATTTGATCTTGGAGAGTTATCCTCCCATGATGCAGGCGTTACAACGGGATAGTGCTGATTTGCCCAATGATAGTTTTGTGGAAATTCGCTTTGAAGATTTTTTGAGTAATCCGCTTCAGGAGTTGGAGAAAATCTATTCTCAGTTGGAATTATCTGGATTTGCCGAAAATCGCGATCGCTTTGAAAAATATTTATCAAGTATTCAAGGCTATCAGAAGAATAGTTATTCTTTCCAACCCGAGATGCTTAAATTAATTGAATCTCATTGGCAACCGTTTATTGAGCAATGGAATTATGAGGTGCCATCTAATACTTCTCGTTTAAAGTATTGAATTTAAAAACTGAACAAGTTGGGACTTGGGGTTTTAGGGATTTGGGGAATAATCATAATTCTTTTCTGAACTGCTGCGAGAAGCAGATTGTTATTGCATGGCCTCACGGACAGATCTTTGGTCTTTGGATATAAGCCTGATAGTTTTTCTGATTATCTAAAATAAATCGCGACAAATAGTCAAGATTTTGGGTTGGCATTGGGTTAGCAAAACAGTAATGTCCTTTGCTCCTTCCTCAACTAAGTCTTCGACGTATCCTGATTCGTGAAGTCTAGCTATGGTGGGACTGACAAAAGGCCCGAAACTATATATACAGAATGGGTTGGTCGTGGTAATTTCTAACCACCATAAAAGTGACGAATATTTAGTCCAGGGCTCGCTGATTGACATTCCAGAATGCTCTTTTGTGGCTAAAAGCATAGTCTTGCTCCCTTAAATCAAGTAATAAATCCTTAAGAGGTAGAGCAGGCCGGTTTTTTCTAAAAAATGCTGCTAAACAACTTGAGAATCAACTTCTAGTTAATATTTTTTATTTTCTGCTTAATTGACATATAAAGAGAATATATCACTAGAATACGAGAAAAACAAGCTATTATTTATTTTCTATTGAAAATATATGCTTAAGTGATCGTAATTTATTGTAATTCAATAGCGATCGTTACTTTAAAATTAAAAAACTCATAAAAATTACAGTTATAAAAACGACCATACATAATTATATGTATCCAAGTATACATATTTTGAGATAAAAGATATCAGTATCAGTATTGAAATTATTTTTATAATAAGATTAAAACGCAAAGAGATTAATTGGCCAATATCGACTTCTCGATCGCGAATCCCAACAGCTGCCAATTAATAATGAATTGAGGTAACCTTTCAAGAAGTAATAACTTATTACTAATTACTTATTACTTAATAGTTGATGCAGTTTCGCAAGTTAATATCCATTCGCGATCGCCTGAATCTCTCACAATTCGCGATCGCCCATCCCCGATTCACCTTAAGTTTTTGGCTAGCAATAGTTATAGCTGGATTATTGGCATTTTCCTCTCTTAAATATGCCCTCTTCCCCGACATCACTTTTCCTGTCGTGATCGTCAAAGCTCAAGCACCCTTAGAAACAGTTCTCGCCACAGAAACAGAACTCACCGCACCATTAGAGCAATCCTTGCAATCTTTACCACAACTCGATGATCTCATCTCCTCCACCTATGCCGAACAAAGCATCGTTACCGTAATCTTCAATCCGGGAATCAATCTCGAATCAGCAACCACAGATACCAAAGAAAAAATTGCCCAAATAGCTCTCCCGAGCGAAGCCGATCTAGAAATTATTCCCTTTAACTTAAATGAATCCAAAGCAGTTAGCTATGCCCTGACAAGTGAGACTAAAAGTCTAACCGAATTAACTCAAATTGCTAGAACAGAAATTATTCCGTCTCTGAAAAAATTGCCAGGTGTCTTGAAAGTTAATCTTTTAGGAGACTCAGCTGTCGTTAGTCAAGAAGCGACCCAAACATTTCCCACTTTAGTAAACTTCGATCAACAAAATGCGATCGCGCTGGAAATAGTCAAAAAAAGTAAGGCCAATACCCTAGAAGTCGTCCAAGAAGTTGCGATCGCAATTCAAACTTGGCAAACTCAACTACCAGAGATTCAAATCAACTTAGCCCAAACCCAAGCAGATTATATTCGTGAGGCCACCCAATCCACGATCGATGTTCTTGGTGGCGCAATTTTCCTAGCTATTATCGTAATATTCGGCTTTTTGCGGAGTTTAACTGCTACTCTCATCACAGCTTTAGCGATTCCAATTTCTCTGTTGGGAACATTTATTTTTATGGCGATCGCGGGTTTTAATCTAGAAACTATTACCCTGCTCGCCCTAGCCTTAACCATTGGCATAATTGTTGATGATGCGATCGTGGAAGTCGAAAATATTATTCGTTACCTTGATGCTGGTCATTCTCCAAAACAAGCCGTGAGCCTAGCAACCCGCGAAATTGGCTTTACCGTATCAGTTTCAACTCTAACTATTGTGGCGGTTTTTCTGCCGATCGCCCTGATGAATAATAATGTCGGACAGTTCTTCAAGCCTTTTGGGATAACTGTTTCAGCTGCGGTGCTTACTTCCTTGCTCGTTGCCCGAACTTTATCTCCTGTGTTGGCAGTTTATTGGCTCGGAAGTAGGAAGCAGAGCGTCTCGGAACCAGAAACAAAAGGGCAGGGAACAGGGAAATTGGCGAATTATTATCGTAAATTGCTGCAATGGTCGCTATCTCATCGTCCCATAGTTCTGGCAATTGCCTTAATTAGTTTGATGATTGGCATGGCATTAATTCCCCATATTTCCAAGGGTTTTATTCCACAGTTAGATCGCGGTGAATTCAACGTTATTTATACAACTTCTTTGCCTAAGTTAGCCACAAAATCGAATGTCACTGCTAACCCAAAACAGCAGAGTAATTCCAATTTTTCTTGGTTAAATAATATAGCGCGATCGCCCAAGAAAATTTTACTCAGAAGAACGCTGAGAACAGGAGCAAAAATTGAACCCATTATTTTGTCCTTACCCGATGTCGAATCTACTTATAACATCGTGGGCATCAAGGGGGAACCGAACAAAGGCAAATTATATGTCAAATTAAAAGGTGATAAAAATCTCAGTACGGCAGAGGTTCAGCAGGAATTACGTGGGGCTCTAGCAAATATACCCCAAGTAGAAATCAGCGTTGAAGATATTCCTTTCATTGAAATTGGTGGTCAGCAAAATCTACGGGTGGCCTTAGTTGGGGAGGATTTAATCAGTCTGGACAATACTGTGCAAGCCCTCAAAAATCGGGTACAAGAATTGCCAGGATTTGTTGATTTGAATACTACAGGTTCTGAGGTTGATAATAATTTGCCCCAGAAGATAGAGCATTTTAATAGTAGAAGAGTAATCTATTTGGATGCCAATCTCAGTGAAGGTAAAGCGATTGGAGATGCTACTGCTGAGGTTGTTGCGATCGCGCGATCGCTAATTCCCGAAGGAGTAGAAATTAAATTATCGGGAGATTCGGCGATTAGTAGCGATATCTTGAGTAACTTTGCGGTCACTTTGGGTCTATCGGTTACTTGCATGTTGCTATTGTTAATCTTGCCTTTCGGTAGATTATTGGAGCCCATAGTTGTCGGTTTATGTTTGCCCTTATCGCTGATTGGCTCGGTATTGGCGCTGTTACTTACTCAAAGTGATTTTGGGATGATTTCTTTGATAGGGGTGATTTTCCTGTTGGGATTATTAGATAAAAATGCTTTGTTATTGATGGATTATGCTAATCATCTACGGCGATCGGGTTTAAAACGCCGTGAAGCTATTCTCCAGACTGGGATGGTACGTTTGCGACCAATCCTGATGACGACTGCTTCGACAATTTTAGGGATGATGCCGATCGCCTTGGGTTGGGGTGCGGGGGCCGAATTACGGCAACCAATGGCAGTCACAATAATTGGTGGTTTAATAACTTCTAGTTTATTAAGTCTGATTTTAGTTCCTGTTCTTTATTCTCTCCTAGAAGATTTGTTCAAGCAAAGACCAAAGACAAAATTAAGGGAAACTAATTAAGGTTTCTCGTTAAAGTTGGGGGAAAAAACTATGGAAGAATGGAATTTTGACGCACCACCAGAATCGAGTTTAGGCGATCGCGAAGTTCTCTTAGAAGGTAATCATTTACAAGGCAAAAGAATTGCCTTACTCATTACAGGAAGTATTGCGGCTCTGAAAGCTCCTCTAATTGCTCGCAGTTTACGTCGCCAGGGTGCTGATGTGGTAGCTTTTGCTTCTAGTGAAGCTTTGCGTTACACCACTATTGATGCTTTGGAATGGAGCACGACCAATCCTGTGATCACCAAATTAACAGCGGCTGCCGAACATCTGAGCGATGAAAATCCTTTTGCAGTCTATCTTGTGGCTCCTGCTACCTATAATACAATTAATAAAATTGCTTGTGGTATTGCTGATGGCGTGGTGACTTCTAGTATTGCTTCGGCGATCGGCAGAATGGAGAGAGGAAAAACTACAGTGATGATTGCTCCGACAATGCATGGCAGCTTGCATAATTCGATTTTGACGGCATCTCTGCAAAAGTTACATAAGATAGGAGTTCGGATTATTCCGCCCCTTGTGGCCTATGGGAAAAATAATCTGCCATCAGAAGCGGAGATCGTCACAGCAGTCTGTCGCGGGGTTAGTAGCTCACCCCTGAAAAACTCATCTATTTTAGTCACAGGAGGAGCGACTCCTGTGCCGATAGATAATGTGCGGCGTCTGACAAATCGGTTTACGGGAACTTTGGGCGGGAAAATTGCTGAAGAATTATATTATCGAGGAGCTAAAGTTAAGCTAATTCGAGGGCAAGGAAGTTATAGTCCTCCCAATTATCTGCCCCAGCAAACAATTGATAGTTACGAAGAATATAAAACTACGGTAATTGAAGAACTAACTCAGCATCAATATCAGTGTGCGATTTTTTCTGCGGCAGTGGCCGATTACCAATCAGCTCAAGTATTTCCTGGCAAAATTCCCAGTGGCGGAGCTTTGCAAAGTATCAATCTTATTCCCACGGCTAAGGTTATTGCAGAAGTTCGAGCGAGATTTCCCCAGTTGTATATGGTGACTTTTAAATATCAAGAAAATATTGACCATGACCAATTAATGGCGATCGCCAACCAACGATTGCAACAGGGTTATCAAATGGTAGTGGCTAATCGGGGCGAAGAAAAAGGGGCACAAGGGGAACAAATTGCTTATTTAGTAACATCGGAGCAGCCCCCAATTAAGAGTATCGGGAAACAAGGGATTGCGATCGCGATCGCTGATTTCTTGGCACAGTCATCAGTTATTAAGCAATGAACCAAGCGAAACCATTAGGTTTGACCGAGGGTCAAATTTTGCGATCGCAGCCTCGGCTAATTGTCCTGCGGGAAGATCTGTTGTTCAGAAGCTAATGTCTGGTTGTGTTTCTAATTGGAGTAAAACCACCTAAAAATTACTGTCGTATTTTTCAAATTCAACCTCTTCATAAATGTTATCCAAAGAAAGGGATAGAGGCAAAATGCTTAAACTAAACTCCTGAGAATCTTCCTCATACTCAGTTAACAACCATTGATTATCATTCGTTTTAATATGTTGTAAAACATGAATTCGTGACTGTTCTACTAAAATATATTCCTGCAAACTAGATAAACTACGATAATAATCAAACTTATCTCCTTGGTCGTAGTTTTTAGTCGATTTGGAAGCCACTTCAATAATTAAACAGGGATTAATTACCGTTGTCGTTCCTTTGCCATGATAGATAGGTTCGTCTGCAATCACCATGACGTCTGGGTAAGTATAAACTCGATATTTTTCGATCCAAACTCTGACATTTTCCGTAAATAACCGATAATTTTCTTTTCTTAGTCTCGGTTTTAAAGCTACACAAAGATTGGTAATAATTTCATTATGATTAATTGTCCCTCCTGCCAAGACTCTGACTTCCCCATTGAGATATTCGTGACGAACATCTGATGTTGCTTCTAAAGCTAAATATTCTTCTGGCGTATAGATTTTGGCATCTGCTGCAATAATCATTTATCACAAAACTCATAGTTCTTTATCGATTGTATAACTTTCAAAGAATGATTTTTTGAACAGAAACCGCATCAAGACACCCGCCCTTCCTATCCTCTTTGCCGACAGCACGAAACTCTAGAGCTGTTAGATCCAGCTTACTAGCAAGAACTTTATAGATATAAGTTTGTCAATGGTTTTTGCGATCGCTCTGAGCTTGAGTCGTATTGGGTCTGCAATATCAGTATTGTCCCCAAAATTCCAGCTGTAGGTTAAAAGGTCGTTGCCTGGATCAGACGCGATCGCAGTGATAGTCGTTTCTATTCCTTCAGCACGATCGCAGATCTGTAGGTTGGGTCGAGGAACGAAACCCAACATCATAAAACTTTTAAACAAACTAATATTAGAGAGTTAATCGCTACAAATATTAAATAACTCGTGCTCGAAAATTCAATCAACAAGATATCTCATTCATTGCTTTCGTTGGGGTTTCAGACCTGACACTGTTATTAGAAGATCGTATTTTCCATGGGCTTCGGATTCGGGATCTGCGAGAAAATAACTGCCTGAATTTTGGTTGATGAATTCACTGTTATCGAAGGGGGTTTCATCAATAAACCAACCTACTCCATTGGCATCGCGATCGATGAGGATTTTTCCGGCATTGGGTTTTCCAGAAGGATCGAAACCTGCGATCGTTGCTTCTGCTAGTTGTCCAGAAGGGAGGTCGGTTATTTGGAAGTTGATGTCTAGTTGTGTTTCAGGTTGAAGTAAATCTGACCAAACATTAGTTGCGCTATTATTGAGGTCGTTTATTGTTTGAGGTGTTGAATTATGGATAGAGAAGAATTGCTCAGAAGATATGCTGCGGGAGAAAGAGATTTCTCTGGAGTTAATTTGAGTGAAGTTAATTTGAGTGGAGTTGATTTGCCTGAAATCAACTTGTCTGAGTCCGATTTGAGTAGAAGCAACTTGAGTGAGGCTAATTTGATGTGCTCTCTCCTGCTGTGGTCTGACTTGAGTGGAGCCAACTTGACTAGTGCCAATTTGTATGGTTGTGGAATGCAAGGGACTAATTTGGAGAATGCCAATCTTTTCAGGGCTGATCTGAGCGACGCTAACTTGGCGGGAGCGAAATTTAGAAACACCACTTGCGCTGACGGGAATATGGTAGTTGGACCCGAATTTTTTGATTGATAAATCTTGATTTTTATGAGTAGCTAGAAGAAAAGAGCCTAAATCCGAATTAGGTTCTTCAATAAAGTCTTCCCCTTCCGTATCATCCTCATCAACTTCAAGATCAATAACTGGGGTTCCAGAAAATATTGTGTCTTCAACTAGATCTTGAATATCTGTAGCACGATCGCAGATCTGTAGGTTGGGTAGAGGCACGAAACCCAACATCATAAAACTTCGAAACCAACTAATATCATAAGAGTTAATCGCTACAAATATTAAAAACTCTTGCTCGAAAGTTCAATCAATAAGATATCTCATTCATTGCTTTCGTTGGGGTTTCAGACCTGACACTGTTATTAGGAGATCGTATTTTCCATGGGCTTCTGATTCGGGATCTGCTATGAAATAACTTGCTGAATTTTGGTTGATGAATTCACTGTTATCTAAGGGGGTTTCATCAGTAAAACAACAGACTCCATTGGCATCATGGTCAATTAGGATTCTGCCTGAGTTGGTTTTTCCAGAGGAGTCGAATCCTGTTATGGTTGCTTCTGCTAGTTGTCCTGCGGGGAGATCGGTTATTTGGAAATCGATCTCTAGTTCTGTTTCTGATTGGAGTAATTCTGACCAGATATTGGTTGCGCTATTATTAAGTTCGTTAATTATTTGAGATGTTGTATGATAACTGCTGAAGAGTTGCTCAGAAGATATGCTGCTGGTGAAAGAGATTTCACTGGAGTCAATTTGAGGAATGTGGATTTGAGAAACGTCAACTTGGCTGGCAGCAAATTTATCGATGCTAATTTCACCAACGCCAACTTGAGTAGAGCTAATTTCGATTACGGCTTTCTCAGACAAACTATTCTTGAAGGAGTTGATTTGAGAGAGGCTCATGTTGCGGAGGTCGATTTGAGTGGGGCTAATCTTAAAGGGGCTAATCTCCAGAATGCTTTCTTGCTTGGTGCCGGATTGATCGAAGCCAACCTCGAAGGGGCTAATTTGGAAAGGACTAATTTGGTCGAAGCCAATCTCGAAGGAGCTTATGTCCGAGGTTCTAGTATTCATGAAGCGTAAAGATTCAGGGATTAAAGTGAGGGATTAAAGAAGGGCGCTCAGTAACATCAACAGTTCCTACGAGGGATTGGGCGAAAAAATCGATCACAGAACGTTCCTGAAAGCGACAGGTTTGAATGACACTTAATAAATTAGCTGTTTCTTGAAATCGTTCCAGAGACCGGGAACCACCACTGACTTTCCGTTTAGTGACTGCCAATCGCAAAGCCCTCTCTGCTAGGTTGTTATCAGGAGCGATTTCTGGATGGTCTAAAAAATACCACCATTGATCTGCTTTGAGTTTTAGGTTCCGTAATAATTTCCCCGCTTCATAACCTGCTTGCTCAATCCACTTGTTTAAGGTTAAGTTGATTCGAGTTTTTAACTCGGCAGCCGAGTCGAGATAAGTTTTTTGGTTGCTATTTTCTCGCCATAGACGGTGCTGTTTAAAAGCTTGATCAATGATTTCTGTGAGCGCTTCGCCAATTAATTTATTGTCCTTACCAGGAGTGGTAATTAATTTTTGACAATGACGGCGCAGATGAGCCTGACACTTCTGTTGTGCGGCTACGGGATAACCATTGTAGACACTAAAATCATCTGAGATAATGATTCCTGGGTATTCAGTACCTAATTGGTCTTGGATTTCGGCTCGACTTCGAATATCTCCTGCTCGAAACAAGCAAAAATTAGGGTTGGCAAATACCCATAACCATTCTTTCAACCCTTTAACTGACCAAGGTGTTTCGTCGATATTCAAAGTCGGATGATTTTGGTTAATCCATTCTTGTAGTTCGATGATGCTGGGTTTGATCGCCGCTGATAATCTCTGATTAGTCGCGACTAATGTGCCCAGTCCTACTGGAATTCTTCCCAATTCCCACAACAGTTCTTGCTGCTTTTCATAGGGCAAATGACCATAGTTTCCTAGCCATCCTAGCAACCCTTGGAGCTTAATTCCCAAGTCTTGCCCTGGTATCATCTGATTCGGCCATGCTGGAGTTGTGGTTTCTCCACAACACTGACATCTGATGTGATGACGCTGATACTCGACTATTTCAATGGGTCTTTCTACCAAAACTGCTACTGATTGTTTCTCTATCTTCAGCGACTTGCCTCCTTCTAGCAATTGACCGCAACTCTCACATTTTGGTGCTTTCAAGCGTTCGTAACGGTCTACTCGTCCAAATCATTCTGGTTTTTCCTGGATGTCCTAATTGTCCTCCTGGTTTCTTTTTCTGGCTCTGTTTCTCTTTCTCTTTTCCCTCTTGCTTCTTTTCTGGTTTCTTCAGTAAATCTGAAGATGGTGGTTTCGATGAGTTCTTACTGTCGAGATCTCTACTCAGAATCAGCTTTTCTATTTTGGCTTGTAGTTCCGTAATTATTTTTTGTTGAGTCAGTATTATCTTGACCAGTTCTTTTTTTGACAACTGGCTCAGCGGTTCTTCGTTATGTGACGGTTGCTCTTGATCCATACTGACGTTACATTACCTAGTTTTCTATCTTTCTTCAAGCTCTTCTCTCTCAATATCTATCTCGCCTCTTTTCTTATTCCTCTATTTTCATCCCTGAATTCTTACCATGAAGCTTCTATCGAGCATGAATTCGACATCATTGATGGAATTATCCAGATTCAGAAAGATGCCCCCTGGTGGTAAAGCAAGCAAAGATGCTGAATCAGAATTGTTGACAGGGATTGGTAAAGGGCTAGAGTCATCAACCTCAACAATATCTTGAATTGCTTGAAGAACATTTGAAAGAAAATCAAAGCACGATCGCAGATCTATAGGTTGGGTCGAGGAACGAAACCCAACATAATCAAGCCTTAACCCAAACTAAAATCAACGAGTTAATCACTGCGAAAAGAACTCGCACTGAAAAATTTAATCAATATTATTTCCCATTTATCTCTACGGAACTGTTGGAATTTTAGCTTGTAAGTTTACTATAGTTGCGTACAAAATTTAAACGATTTCCCAATCTTCATAGGATAATCCTTCAACTCGACTAAATTCATCAATGTTATGAGTTACTAAAATAAGATTATGAACTATAGCGATCGCTGCTATCTGAAGATCATAAGGACCAATGGGAGTTCCTAATGTAGCAAGTTTAGCTCGAATTTCACCTGCTTTTTGAGCTGCTTTTACCCCGAAATATAAGCTATCAAACTCCTGGAAAAACTCACTTAACACTTGAAGATTTTGGTCTTTACGTTCGCTTTTGTATGCACCATAGTAAAGTTCCAACTTCACAATGTCACAAAGTACTATATCGCTCGGCTTTTGAGTTTTAAGTTTGTCGATAATTAGAGAACTACGGCCATTTAGATACTGAATACAAGTATTAGTATCGAGTAAATAAATCAAAATAACTTCTCTCGACTTTCATACTCTCCTTGAGGTTCTCTTTGTAACGGCGCTCCTTCCCAAGCGCCTGCTGTCTTATCAAAAAATCCAGGTGACCATTTTAATTTTTTCCTATTTTCCGAAGTAGGAATGGGATTATTAAAAGTAACTACCACTTCTAGCTCAGCATTCTTCACATCTGTTGGCACATCTAAATGTAAGATTCCATCATCACCAACATGAGATTTGAGTTTAATAGTTTGCATAGAAAAGTTTTGACTATCTAATTAGCGTTGTCTATATTTTAGCCTTGAAGCCTTCGGGAAACATTGGCGCGATCGCATATCTGTAGATGAAATAGAGAGACGCAAATCTATGTGAACTTTTTATCATAACTTTCAAAGAATAATTTCCTGAACAGCAACCGCATCGATAAAACCACCCTTCTTATCTTCCTTGCCCACAGCACGGAACTCTAGTGCCGTTAGATCCAGCTCACTAGCCAGAACATTATAGGTATAAGTTTGCCAATAGTTTCTGCGATCGCCCTGAGCTTGAATAGTGTCAATTAATTCCCCATTCCAATAAACTTCGATGCCATTACTCTCTGCTGCTACTTTGGGACGAGGACTATAAGCAAAAGATAGTTGATAACTAGTATCTGGAGCAGTCGGAATATCTTGCTTCATACTACTATTGTCATGACTGTCTAACTCTACCCAAGCAGTGCCATCCTCACCAAGACCAAAGCCTTTTAATTCTTGAACTTCAATTCCTGTACCTTCGGTTGTTGCCCATCCCGTAATCGATTCAAAGACATCCCA
>NZ_ALVZ01000195.1 GCF_000332055.1 Xenococcus sp. PCC 7305
AAGAGAGCTTTAATTGAAACAGTCAATGACCAACTCAAAAATATTTCTCAAATAGAGCATTCAAGACACAGGAGTATCTGGAATTTTCTGGTGAATCTTCTGGCTGGATTAGTAGCTTACTCTTATTTCCCGCAGAAACCTTCTCTTGATCTAGAGCCCAAAGCTTTATCGGCTCTCCCTCCTACTGTTTTTTAACCCTGATTCAGCAGCTAGAAGATAGAGCCTAATCCATTTTAAATCTCATGACGCACAAAGCGCCAAGCTTTGCTGAGCGCAATTTATTTTTTAGCGATCGCGTATGGTCTTGGTTTCATCTTGTCGAACTCAGGTTCATTTACCCAAAAGAGGTCATCATCTCCTACATATTGAACTAAATCAGTTGCTAGATTGCTTAAATGAGGGATTGCTAAAGCTACTCTTGTGATATCTTCTTGAGTTGGAATTGATGGAATAGATTGCGAGATAGCAATCAATGGTTGAATGAATTTTTGCTTGAGTAATTCGGAATTTTCTAGGGTTGCGAGTTTTGCTTGAAAATATTGAGCGATCAAGGAATGGAGTTGATATTGCTGATTAGAATTTATTTTGAGGAGATTAAATCTGAGTAAATAAAGATCTCTTAATTCTTCAGCTTCTTCGCCGTTTTCTCCTTCTAATAGACCGTCTTTGACCCATGACCAAATGAAAGGATCTGAATTGAATAAACCTAAATAACATCCTAATTCTTGAGCCGTTGAGGGAATTTCATTCCAGGATAAATCGAAAGCTGCGGCTACTCCTAGCTGGCCCACCATGTCCGAATCTTGACGATGTATTAATGACCTAGCATCAAGCTTTCTCTCCTCCAATTTCTGGATAACTTTTCCAATAGTAAATGTCGGATGCAAATCTAAATATCTACCAACCAGTTCTAACCCCAATGGCAGATACCCCAACCATTTACATAGTCTTTCAAGACTTTCTTTCTCCTGTTCAAAATCAATTTGAGAATCCTCAGCTAGGGAAATAATTAAAGCAAATGCGGCTTTAGGAGATAATATATCTAAATCTAAATGCTCAATATTTTTTCCTGGCTTCTGTCGACTAGTACTTAATATCTTGATATTAGATTTAACAGATCGCAGATACGCTTGAATATTCTTGCGATAATATTCACCATAATTAGGAACATCATCCAAGATAACTAAGGAATTTTTCTCACTCCAATGATTCCAACAATATTGAACTTGTCCTACCAAATCAAGATCATCGCGAACGTGGAGATTAAGTGATGATTTGGCAAACTGAACAATCTGGGTGCCAATATCTTCTCTAGCTCTTAACCAGCAAATACTTCCTGGATATTGGTCTTGATATTTGAGGGCATATTGAATCGCTAGCTCAGTTTTACCAATGCCACCCATCCCTGAAATAGCAGATATTGCAACAGATTTTGACTTTTGCAATAGTTGATGGAGATTGTTTAAATCCGCATCGCGACCCACGAAATAATTGCTTTTGAATCGGGGCAAATTATTGGGAATGCCCGTAATCTCATCCGGAATGCGATCGCCCTTGTGATAATGGTTAGTGCTGTTATCAACATAATCACGAAATTTCTCATTGTAATTACCCCGATTGAGGTCTATTGCTCTGGGGTTATCATCGCTGGTCATGGCAAAAGGCGATCTCTTCGAGATCCGCTCCACGGGGCGCTAAAATACTTTTCATTCAACCTTTATTCTAAACGAATCCATAGTAATTTCGTCTACAAAATTACGAAGTTACGTCAGTTCGACGAATTTTCTTTTTGATCAAACTTCCCAGGTTGAACAACGAAGTAATAGGCTTTTCCCTAAATCCCCAAATCCCCAAATCCCCAAACAAAACAAGCTCATCATCTACTTCTTCGAGTTAACTTTAATCAATAGGTTTTACTCATCAACAGTTTTAAATAATCCCTAGCTGTACACCGAGAAATTAATTGGTTCTTGCTGGAAACTCGACATCCCCAACAATTTTCAGGAGCTGACCAGAGCTCTAAATGGGACTTTGCCGGATCAGCATAAAAACCCTCATCTCCTGCCCCCAAGATTGCCGAACTCCAATGGGTAAAATGGTCATGACTCAGGCGATAAATAGGAAACATCGGGAATAAAGGAACACCCCAACCATCGATCGCAATAAAAGCCGTGATCTTAAAGCCGCTCAACTGCAAGGCGATCGCAGCGCCTATGCCCCCAACAACTCCCGCACTAAAAGTAACGAACAGCAACTCCTGAGAAACTAGTTTTTGTTTCTGTATCCAGTCATAAATATGCCATGAATCATAGGCTGGGTAATGATTTGCCGGAAAAACTAAGGAATTATCTTCTAGAGATAAACTAGCAATAAAACTATCCGTTAACTTAGGTTCATGAATTCCTGGGCAAATTATTACGTTCATTAAACAAAAGTAAACCGATGATTACGAAATAAAAAGTATCAACAAAGGATCTGGGACGACCCGTAGGTAATAAGGAGAATGATTAATGACTAGTAACCAAAATACTACATAAGGAAGCGCGATCGTGGTAACAATTTCGGAACATAAGCATCCCCCAACTGTTGATAGTAATGATCAGGATAGAGTAGCTGTCTTGTTAATGGGGTATGGCGAAGTAGAAAGCTATGAAGATTTTGCTAACTATAACGAACAAGCCCTCAATCTTTTAACTGCTAAATTTGCTCCTGTACCAACTTGGATTTATCCTCCTTTGGCTAAATTACTAGCGATGTTCGATCTTCATGAATGGGGACATCAGCATGGTAATTTTATCTCTCCTCACAATCAAATTTTTGAGCAACAAAGAGCAGGAATTGAAAACAAGTTACAAGAAACTTGGGGTGAAAAAGTCAAAGTTTTTAAAGCCTTTAACTTTTGTGCACCTTTTTTGCCAGAGCAAGTATTAGCCCAAATCAAAGAAGAAGGATTTACTAAATTATTAATCTACCCTTTACTCGTTGTCGATTCCATTTTCACTAGTGGCATTGCGGTAGAGCAGGTCAATAAAGCATTAACCAAACTAGCCGATTCTGGTTCTCACTGGATAGAAAACACCCGTTATATTCCCTCATTTTATAATAAGACCGACTATATCAAGCTTCTGGCAAAAATGGTAGAAGATAAAATTACCAGTGAATTGTCTCAAGCTTATTTGCCATCCCAGGTCGGGATTATCTTAATGAATCATGGCTGTCCCCATAAAGCCAAAGGATTCACTTCCGGCATTGATGAAAGCCAAGCTCTTTATGAATTAGTTAGAGAAGAACTGATTGCCAAATACCCCTTAATTTCTGTGGGTTGGCTCAACCATGATACTCCTTTAATTGAATGGACACAGCCTAATGTGGAGTTAGCAGCAAATAACCTAATTGAGTTGGGTGCAACGGCAATCCTCATGATGCCTATTGGTTTTGCAACGGAAAATCATGAAACTCTTCTGGATGTAGACCATATCATTCACCATCTACAACATCGTCATTCTGAGGTTCATTTTGACAAAATGCCTTGTGTTAATGACAATGCTGAGTTCTTGAATATGGCAGCAGATTGGGCAACCGAACAAATCGAAGATTTACTGGCAGAAACAGGGGTAAATGTTAACCCTCAATTAGCATCAGCTAATCATGGTCATTCCCATCATCACCATCATCATTAACCAAGTGGGCGACGCGATGTAGGGGCGATTCGCGAATCGCCCCTACAGATGTATAAATCATTTATTTTTGGGCATAAGGATAAGGACATCCTTTATCCTTCATACTTGTCCCAATCTTGGGGTTTAAGGAATATTTCGTATAATTCTGCTTCTGGAGTTCCTGGTTCTGGTGTGTAACCATATTCCCAGCGCACCAAAGGAGGCAAAGACATGAGAATCGATTCAGTCCGTCCCTTAGTTTGTAAGCCGAAAATTGTTCCGCGATCGTAAACAAGATTGAACTCTACATAACGTCCCCGACGGTATAGCTGAAAGTTTCTCTCGCGATCGCCATATTCAGTATCTTGACGTCGTTCTGCGATCGGCACATAGGCTGGTAAAAAAGAATTGCCACAACTTTGCACAAAAGCAAATAGCTGTTCCCAACTGCGATTTACCTGACCGACTTGATTACTATAAACATCGGCAGGACTATTAGTTTCCGAACCACAATAGAGTTTGCTATTACCATCTTGATAATCAAAAAAGATACCGCCAATGCCCCGTGCCTCTTGACGATGTTTTAAATAAAAATATTGATCGCACCAACGTTTAAAAGCGGGATAATATTCTGGATGATGCTCGTCACAAGCTTGTTTGATAGTTTTGTGAAAATGAATCGCATCTTCAGCAAAAGGATAATAGGGAGTAAGATCGACACCACCGCCAAACCACCAAACAGGGCCGGCTTCAAAATAGCGATAGTTAAGATGCACTGTGGGAACATAGGGATTACGAGGATGCAATACCATCGATGTTCCCGCAGCGTAAAAACCATGTCCTGCGGCTTCAGGGCGCTGTACTAAGATTGCTGGCGGCAGACTATCGCCCCAAACTTCAGAAAAGTTGACTCCTCCCTGCTCAAACACTCTACCATCTCGAATCACACGAGTGCGTCCACCACCACCTTCTGCTCTTTGCCAATTGTCCTCGACAAATTTAGCCTGACCATCAAGTTGTTCTAAACCCTGACAAATATTATCTTGGAGCTGTTGGACAAATTGCTTGACTCGCTCTCTTGAATCTTTAGGAGGAAGAGATGCTTGATTGGCATTTTGAGGCGTGATTAAGGTTTGACTGCTCATTGGGTTGTTGTAATCTAAGTCTACGATATATAACTATATAGCAATATAATTTTGTTTCTATTTGGCTTTGTAAAACTTAACTCTTGACCAAATAAACAATATTTAAAGTGGGCAATTAAAATGCTGAGCTGCCATGGGATATAATCCTCCGCCTTGTTCTTGACCATGCATAATTTAATTTTATGCGTTCTAATTTTGCTGTATAAATAAAGTTATTTAACCTTGACGTCCTGGCATGGCTAAAAATATTAAGTTTAAGAAGGTCAAAAAAAATCTCGATCAAGCTGGCATCAAATTTGTTCGCATCTTATGGTGTGACAATGCCAATATTATTCGAGGTAAAGCGGTGCATCTAGATTTGCTGTCCGAATACTTTAATTCTGGAGTAGGGATCTCCACCGGACAGCAGGGAATCCCTGTAATGCAAGATGTCGTGATACCCGAAACTGGTTTGAGTCCCGTGGGAGAAGTTCGTTTAGTCCCCGATTGGTCAACTCTCAAGCTTTTGTCCCATGCTCCTGGTCATGCTAGCGTTATGGGTAATATGGTACTGGCAGGAGAACCCTGGGCAATGTGCCCTCGCAACTTCTTGACGAGAAGTATTGCTGCGGCTAAAGATCGAGGATTATCAGTCAAGGCAGCATTTGAGAATGAATTTTACTTACTGCGCCCGACAACTAAAGGATTGGAACCGGCTGATGAAACAGTTTTTGCTTCTAGTTATGCAATGGATCTGCATCGGGAAGTCATTAATGAAATTGCCGACTCGCTCATTGCCCAAGGAATACCTGTAGAACAGTATTATCCCGAATCAGGCCCCGGGCAACAGGAAATTTCCATGCGCTATACCGATGCTTTAGCTGCGGCTGATAGACAGATTGCCTTCAGAGAAACTGTCAAGGTAATCGCTTATAAACACGATTTGGCAGCCTCTTTTTTGCCCAAAATCTTCCCCAATGCTGCTGGCAGCGGCTGCCACATTCACCTCAGTCTCTGGCAAAATGGGCAGAACTTATTGCCTGACGAACAAGGGATCTGCGGACTTTCCCCAACAGCAAGAAAATTTATTGCGGGAATTTTGCATCATCTGCCATCATTAATGGCATTGACTACTCCCAGTGTTAACTCTTACCGTCGCTTGCTGCCCCATTGTTGGAGTGGTGCTTATCGCTGTTGGGGATTAGATAATCGAGAAGCTGCCCTGCGAATACCCAGCAATCCCATTGGCTGTCCCACCCATTTGGAGTTAAAAACCGTAGATGCCTCGGCCAATCCCTATCTAGCATTAGGAGCTGTGATCGCTTCTGGCTTGGATGGAATTAACAGAAATCTCGAAGCACCGCATCCCGTAAATATAGACCCAGGAAATTTAAGCGACGAAGAACTTGCCACTCAGGGAATCGATCGCTTACCGAGTAGTTTGGGGTCAGCGATTGCTTGTCTTCAAAAAAATGATATTCTTTTGCAGGCTTTAAATTCGGAATTGTCTCAAGCGTTCCTGGCAGTACGTGAGGCGGAGTGGGCAACAATGAAAGATTGGGAATTAGAACAAGAAGTAAAAACTTTATGGGCGCGATACTGATAAACCGAGACTATTCGGTTTACTTTGGTCAAAGCGCAAAAGTTACGAAATAATCCAATTCCCATTTCCCTGGTTGTGAATAGAGATATCAAGACCAGCGGGGAGCTTGGCAATAACATTGCTAGAAGTTATTTCCCCACCGACAGTATCTGTCAAAATAATGTCGCCAGTACCAAAATCATAATGGACACTGTCCACGCCATCTACTCTCATATCTTCTAGACGCAATACATCTTTATGATCGTTGAAATCGAAAATTAAATCAAAAACAACTTGGCCTTGATCGTCAAATTGCAAGTCACTATCAGGACCATAAGCACCGGCATTTTCATCTCCTTTAATAATAAAAGTATCTAGCCCAAAACCACCTACCAAAAAGTCAGCACCGACACCTCCCCTTAAATGGTCATCACCGCTCAAGCCAATGATAGTGTCGTTTCCTGTAAAGCCATCAATGCGATCTCTAAATGGGGTGCCAATAATAAAATCATCCTCTGGCGTCCCCTCAATGAATGTTGTGTTCGTATTGAAACCTGAGAAAGTAAAAATAGATTCAGTAAATAAGTCTACGTCAAGCACATAGTCAACAAGGTCTGAGAAATTTAAAATACTCATAAAACCTCCTGCAATTCTTTTTGGGGTTATAAGTATTCTAATGTTGTCTATGCTATGCGTTTATTAATTTTTATCCCTTAGGCGCTAGAGATTCTTGGAAATGCAATCTCTTGAAAAAGATTTGCGATCGCGAAATTTTATGCAAACAAGACTAATGATGAAATGCTCAGACAAGATTTTTTAAGAAAGATTACAAAGTAAAGCTTAGTACATATGAACATCTATTCATACGTTATGATTTCAGTGTTCGAGTTTTTATTTGGACATTAACTACTTTTGCTATAGGAGAAGAATGATCATGACAGCTGCTACTGTTACCCAAATGAAATGTGCTTGTCCTTCTTGTTTATGTATCGTTAATGTAAGCGATGCCATTAGTAAAGAAGGCAAATACTACTGTTCTGATGCTTGCGCCAAGGGCCACTCAGAAGGGGCTGGATGTTCCCATGCCGGTTGTGGATGTCACGCCTAAACTTAGCTTGACTTCAAGCAACAATGAATAAATTCTTCAGACGCTCTTTCAATCCGGCAAGCAAACCAAGAAGAGCGTTTAGTCTACCTCGTCCAGATGTTCTGCGACAGACTGGTAAAATTCCAAAACGTGATTGTCTTGAAGACGATAGAAAACTTTCCGTCCTCTTCTTTGATAACTAACCAAGCGCATTGCCCTTAAGACACGCAATTGATGAGAAACAGCGGACTCGCTCATTTCTAGGGTAATAGCCAAATCACAGACGCATAGTTCCTGTATTGCCAGCACAGAAAGAATACGCAAGCGATTAGGATCTCCTACTCCGCTGAAGAACTCTGCCATGCGCTGCGCTTTTGACAGGTTAAGAATTTTCCCAGACAATTCCTCCAAATACGTATTTTCTGAAGAATTATGAGGATGACAAGTTAAATTATTTTTATTTTTTCGAGAGGTGACGAGATCTTTTTGTCGTGGAGTGGAAGAATCCATTTAATTGATGAAGATACTTTCATATATTCGTCAATTATACCCCCATTAATTACACTTCTTATTAACTATCGGGTCGGGTGGTATTTCTAAGAGTCTGCGACACTAGTTTATTCTGGAATCGCGATCGCATTGTCAAAAGCAAGAAAGCTGAGAAAGGAACGATCTCATATGTTGATGAAACATCAAGTAATAACTTTGAAATATGATCGCATGTAAAGATTTTTAAATCAAATATTCACAGAAGTTGCGATCGCAGACCCATCTATGCAACAATAACATTTGACATTAACTTCGAAAATAAAGTACCGCCATGACAAGACCAAAAAAAGGAGAAGTAGTTGAAACTAATTCCCCATTCAAAAGAATGAGACTTGATGCACACATGACCCAGGAACAACTAGCCAGAGACATCGAGGTTGCTGTTTCTACCGTGCGCCGCTGGGAAAAAGGTCAAACTGAACCCACCTTTACAATCGCGCAAATGAAAAACTTTTGTAAGGCAACTGAGAAGAGTTTTGCCGATTTGCCAGATTCTTTGATCCCAGGCAAATCCCCCGCCTAAGCAAACAAAAAGGAGCCAGAAAACTGGCTCCAAAGCAATACTCCTAAAAAAAGATAGTAATTGACAACCCTCAAATCACCCTCTTTAATTGTCATAATTTAGGACCATAACTATCCCAGAGTTCTCCTAGGAAAAATTTTCCAAAATCAAATAATGCTTTAGTTTTTTCGGGTAAAGACTCAGCATTCGTAACTCGCATTGTCGAAACTAGCTTGGCTAATTCTGCGACATTCAAACTCAAAACCCCTGCCCCAACAACAGTTCCTGATTTATCTGTTCCCTGATGTAATTGGCAGTATAAGGTAGTAGTGTCGGACCACAGGTCAAAGCCTGGATCGTCTCGAACCTCCTTTTTGCCAGCCAAATAATAATCTTGGCCCTTATGACTAAAAGCCAGTTCATAAATCATTAACTTAAGTTCAGGCTGATCTGTGGGAGAGAATAAATTAAAGACACCAGTCTTCGCCGGAATATTTTCCCCAAAAAGCGAAAAATCGATATGACCAGTAATGCTGCCAAGATGATTTGGATCGCTGATAAATCGCTCTAGATCACGAATATTGACTGTAGCATGCATAGCAAGATGAGTTTTTTCAGCCTTACCTTGGGTTTCTCCAGCCCGAGGATCGGTATTTTCTAACGAAAAACTCCCCGCCATAGTTTCACGGAAAGTAATGCCCAATTGATTTTCTTTCATTTGAGTTATCTCATTGGTAAAGGGTAAGCCTTGAGGTTGCATAGTTTGCAAATACTGATAAGCATCGGCATAACCGAGATCAATTAGGGTTGCCGCGTCAATATTGCCAAAATATAAATCTGGATCTAGAGGCAAAGGATAGGTCGGTTTAATCAGATGTAGCTTAATGGGTTTTGTCTGTCCATAGATACTATGACCTTGCAGAATAAGCTTATTGATTTCATTTATGCGATCGCATTCGGCAAACAAAGCGCTATTTGCCGTGATCTCCATCATCTGGATAAATTGTTTGAATAGACCTGAATTATATTCCTTGGTATTGCCAATACACCAAATGACCCAGATTTCTTCTGCGCCTTGATGCACTGCTTCGATTAAATTAGTATTTTTGATCCATAGAGGATCGGTATAAAAATATTCTCCTCTAGTCACTGGGGGCATCAAAATGGGAATCGAAATACCTGCCACTAAAAGGTCTAAATCAATTGCCTGGTGGGGGAAAACTTCATTAGTTTTTAGGGAAAAATTTCCGATATTATAAGTTCCCTGAATCGCGATCGCGGCCTTGATTTTCTCAACATCAATTCCTAGATGGGGAAACACTCCTTGAACAATGCCATCAGCATCTGCCATTGCAAGCAAACCACTAGCATCGAGATATTTTTTTAATGGCATCAAAGAGACAAAATCTTGAACCTTCAGAGTACGCCAGCGATCGCATATTGACTGGGGAGACAAACCGGAAAACAGCATTGACATATTAATAGAACCACCAGAAGTTCCATCAACATGAGAGAAGGTCATCCCCGACTCGATCAGAGCTAAAATTACCCCTGCTTGATAGGCAACACGCATGCCGCCACCAGCCAGTAACAGGGAACGCTTCACTCCTGTATAGCCTTCAGGATTTGCTCCATAGGGTTTATGCTCTAATTCTTTCATTGATATTTTGTCCCCAGCCCATTACCCATTACTTATTACTTATTACTTATTACTTAAATTACTTCTCTTTCAAAGATTGCGGCGGCGCTAACCATTCCTCACTTAATCCCAGATCAACGACACTTTCTAATCCTTCTGGAGGTTTTTGAGGTAGTTGATCATAGCCGAGAAACCAAGACTCAAAATGGTCGTCGAGAACGCCTTTAGTTTCTGGAAAAAACCCCGCAAACAATGGGTTAGGGTCAATATCCAGTTCCTTGAGGGGTTGCAAACGAGGGTGAGAGCCGAGAGTCAGCACAGCAGATCCTGGCTTGAACAGAAAGAAGCCTAATTTACCCTGAAAATAAACATAGGATTTCATTAACATGCCGCGAAATTGACAGTAGTTTGTACCCGGCATATTTAGGGGAAGCCAAGCCTTCTGGGGTTTTTTAACTTCGATTTTCATTGCCAGCTGACCATCCAAATCATACTGGCTGCTAACAGTTTCTTCGCCAATCAGAAAATCTAGATTAGCCTGATGTTTAGGCATACCCCAAATACCTTTGCCACCCTTAACCGAGATCTCACTACTAACAGGTAAATCAAAAACATATTGCCCTGTATTAAATTGTTTCATCAAAAGACCAGGAATTAGTCGCGGTGCTGGATTCGCGCCTTGGGTACAAGCAATACCAATACTAAATTCAACATATTTGCCAATATCAGTTACTCGATAATCAATTACCGTAATTAGCAATAAACCTTTGTTCCAAAGACGGAAAGGATGCAGTTCTTTGCCTGGTAATAATGCTTTTGCCTTATCTGCATTAATCGGAAAAGCTGCCATCAAAGCAGGAGTTTTGTCGGAATTGACAGGTAGCTGAAAAGGAATATCATCCACCAAAGAATATAATCCTGTCTGCTCTCGAATTCGCTTGGGAATTCCCATAAAAATTTCTCCTTTAATCCCTAAAATCTAAAACCTAAAACCTAACCCCTAACACCTTTCCAATTCCGAGACTATTAGTGGAAAGACATCAACAGCAGCATTTTTCCCCATAAAAATATCTAAATGACTATAATCAGGCATAATATGTAATGAATGATAGTCAGGACGGTAAGAATTGAAAAATTCCCAGGTTTTCTCCTGACTTTCAGGTAAAAAACAGAGATTATGCTCTCCCCCAAAAAAGGCAATCCGAGCCTCAGTTTTCGGAGCTTGAGCCACAAAATCATCGGGTAATTCGGGCTTGCCCTCGACAGAAATCAAATGTCCTTTGCTGATACAAGCAGAAATTTGATCAAAGAAAGTCAGAGGCACATAGGCAAATTCTTGTTTAAGCCATTCATGGGTGGGCTCATTCAGATTTTCGTGGAGCCACAAGGCAGGAAAACCAAAACCATAGGTAAAACTAACTTGTTTACAGACAGGATTATTGCATTCATGATGGGTCAGCGCGACAAAAGCAGAAATTAACTTTGCAGCTGGGCTTTTGGGATCTAATCCCCATTGTGGATCGAGGTGATCGCTAAGGGGTTTGACTAGAGGCAAAGCTGCCTTGATTTTAATTGCCGAACCAGTAGGCACAATAGTATGGAGTGAAACCGCATTGCTAATAATGGTTTCGACTTCAGGAACCAACCCAGCAACCGCAGACATCATGAAACTAGTAGAACCTTGACAATGAACAATGGCCTTGATTTTGTCCCATCCTGTTTCTGAGACAATGGTTTTTACTGCTTGAGGATGGTCGTAGATTGCAGCTCGATCTAATGTCCAACGATTGGGCTTGACATCTATGCTGGCACGCCAATTTTCTAACCAAACATCGTAGCCACGGGCAACTAGATAATCCACGATATCAGTTTCCACAGGGGCCCGAAAAATATTGGCTCGCACTCCCGCACCATGCACCAATAGCACAGGAGCTTTATCAGGAGGGTTAGCTCCTTGAACGCGAATCAAATTACATTCGATGCCATCTTGAGTTGTGAAGGGGAAAATAGTTTCCTTAATATTCTTGTTGGGGTTGACTTCGAGCATGATTTAGTTTCCTGGCTTCTCTACATTGTTATGATTGAGGATAAATTTTTAAGCAACACAGATGCCAAATTGGGGTAGCAGTTCGTCCACAATATATAGTCGATGGGCTTTGAGAGCATCATGAAATAATTTCCAATCACTTTGGAGAAAAGTAGAATTATAGGGAAATCTTTCTTTTCCTGTGTCGATCGCCTTTTCGGTTTTTAAAGCTTCATATTTCCAAGAACCTCGACCCTTGGAAATGTAAGGGACTTCTGCTGTGCCAAAACTAAATTTTCCCTCCCGAATGCTAGCAAGCCATTTTTCATGTCGAGCATGACTGTCATTGTCTCTAATGGTCGCGATCATCTGAGCAATTAATTCGCGATCGCCAGTTGGCAGTCCCGAGACTTCGGCAGTGGGATCTTTGAGCCGATAACGTTGTAGCCAGATATACATATTCTCTGCTGCTTCGAGAAAATCACGGGGATTGTCGCGTTCTACTTGCCGGCCCAACCCATCCTTATAACCCCATTTCAAAAAAGGTTTATCAGGATTAGATAATACGGCGCCATGACCTAAAGGGAAGGCATCGCCAATTAAAGCCCCAGCTAATTGCTCCAGAAAATTTTTCCGAAAATATTTATTGAGTCGTTGGTTAAATTCACTATCAATTTCACCATTTTCATCCACCAAATCGTCGGCTTCGTTCACTCGATGATTGACTCCCGCAAATCCCTGATGGGCCCAAGTATCAGCATAAACATGCATAGTAATGCCTAAACGGTACAAACCAGAGGACTTATGATGATTTAGAATGGCCTCTGTGACCATTGCCTGAGCCACATGGCTATTGGGACGACAAATCAGTTTGTGAATAAATTTGCCTTCGGGATCTTCTCCTGCAGGTAAACCATCATTGCCTGGTAGAAAATGAAAAGGAATCCAAACTTGATAATTGGCCAATTTACGAAAATTCCGATAATCTAGCATCTTGTGAGCCGAACTAATCCGACTAAACAGACCACCGTTCTCAAACAGGATCAGTCCTGCATTGGTTGCATCATCTACATATTGAGCGCTATGGGCGATCGTATTCGCTTGGGCATGGTCAAATCCTGCTAGGCGTGATAAGACATAGGTAACGCTGTGATGGAAATCAATTTGCATCTATATCAACCTCTCAAACTTTGTTTTTCTCATAATTTTCGATAACTTTCTCAGCAAAGCGATCGCTCAAGGCCGCAATGGTCAAACTAGGATTAGGACCCACTGGCCCTGGCATTACCGAACCATCAGCAATAAAAAAGCCAGGATAATTAAAAACTTCACCATAGGAATCTACAACCCCTTCATCCTGATGGCGCCCCATCGGACAACCACCCAAAGGATGGGCAGCAATCGTGCGTTTGAGGTACCAAAGCGGATTGTCAATATAGGTTGCGCTTAGTTTTTGGGCAATATTTTCCATGGTTTTTCTTAGGCGATCAAAGTAATCTTGGGATGGTTTGAAGTTGGGGGTGATATCAAGGCGATCGCCATCCCGCAATTTCATCACGCCGCTAGGAATATCTCTGCCCATTCCCAGTAGGGGCATAGTTGTTGAGGAAAGATCAAGTTTATTGGTACCAAATAACAACTCAGAAATTTCTTCACTCAGATTACTATCTTGCAGTCCTCTTTTGGTAATAGAGACCCAGAGCCAACGCAGGATAAAAGGAATTTTGCGACGTATATTACCTGGTGCCTCGCTCATTTCCAAGATCCAGTTGATAAAGTCGGGATAGCCTGCATCCTGGATATAAAAACCGCGACCAGTTCCCCCATCTAAAGCATCGGGCATCCGAATTGTACTGGTAATCACAGGGCCATAGCTGCCATCGATCACTCGGTCTCCTTTGATGGCAAAGTTAATCAGGTCGCCATTACCACAGAAGCGAGTTCCTAGCTTGGGGCTAAGTTGGGGAAAATGCGCTTGTTGGTTTTTTAGTAACAAATAAGTAGACCCAATTGACCCCGCAGCGAGAATTAATTGATTAGCAGTAATAGTGTGGGGAGGCAGTTGATCCGTTTTAGTGACTTGCCCTTCTCGATCTGCATTATGTTCAACATATTCAATGACATAGCCTTTATTGGCTTGGGGTCGAAAAGAACGCACTTCACACAGAGTTTTAATTTCTGCTCCTAATCTTTGGGCTTCGCTGAGATAGTTATAGTCAAGAGTATTCTTGCTGCCATAGTTGCAACCAATGTCACATTCGCCACAAAGACGACAGGTATAGCGAGTGCGATCGTGGAGGTTACGATGCTTTTCTGCTATGGGTTCTCCGGTAATTGGCTCTTGATTAGGATTGGCAAAGGTAACGGCTAAATTGGGCAAATGCCAATCTAGATTTAATTCTTGGGCCGCAAACTGTAATGCCTGGGTTTTACGAGTTTCTTTATAGGGGGATTTGTCAAAGGGGTATTTCTGGGCATTTAGCATCTGCTCGGCGCGATCATAATGGGGATCTAGCTCGGCACGATTTACAGGCCAATATTCATGGCCGTCTGCGGCTAGATCTTCTTTGACAAACCATTTTTCGTCTTTGCGAATTAGCACATTGGCATAGATGAGAGAGCCTCCGCCCAGACCACTAGAGACCACAGCAGCAATATCTCTAAATGACCAGACATCAAACATGCCATAAAGTCCTTCACTCGGGTCCCAGAAATTCTTTTTCATTTTGTCGGGACTACGAGGGAAAGAGCCAGGAGGATATTTTTTACCCCTTTCTAGAACACAAACTTTTAATCCTCTTTCTGCTAGTCGGTATGCCATTACCGAACCACCGAAGCCTGAGCCAATAATCACAGCATCATAATGATTCTCAGCTTTTACCACCGATTTCTCATTAACCATTTTTCAAGTTCTACTAATGATGTTTTGATATTACCTCGGTTTTTCAAAGATAAAATATTTAAGGCTTTTAAAGTAAAGTTTTCTTGAAAAATGTTAACTATTTTGCAGATGATATAAAATCACATCGACGCTTTAAGCCTTCTTGCAAAAGCATTTGGTATTGGGCAGCATCAATTATATAGGAACCAAATCTTTCTAAATGGGGATTTTGTAATTGGGCATCAAAGAATAAATACCCTCTGTGGCGCAGATGTTCTACCAATTTAACCATTGCCACTTTCGAGCCTTCACTAATACGATAAAACATCGATTCGCCAATGAACACTCCTGCGATCGCAATGCCTAAAATTCCCCCAGCCAATTCATCACCGTACCATGTCTCAAAACTATGGGCCCATCCAGCTTTATACAGCGCCAGATAAACTCGTTTGAGTTCCTCAGAAATCCAGGTAGTTTCGCGATCGGCACAACCTTCACAAACTTCGACAAAATTGCGATCTATTGCGACAGAAAATCTTTCTTGGTTCAGTACTCGGTTTAATGATTTGGGATAGCGAAAACGATTATCTAAAGGAATCAAAGTTCTTTGATGACTCGAATACCAACATAATTTGCCATCGTCATCAGACATCAAAAAATAACCTTGACTATAGCCTTGAACAACCGATGAAATATCAACATTATATATATTCATAATAGAAAGCTTGGGAACAGGGAGCAGAAAACGGGGGAATGGGGCACTAGGGAAATAATGACCAAAATATAAGGCTCTTAGAAAGAAACTTGGCAGAATAAATCGGGAAAAACAATCAATGTTCAGATAGCATTAGATAAGTCTCTATCCCCAAAAATCAATGTCATCAGAAGTTGAACCTATAGAAGTTGAACCTATTTCCCCTATTACTTTACCTCCTATTACTAACCCTGAGCTTGAATCACAATGGCTCAAAAAAGCTTTACATACCTGGTTGGATGAAGAATTTATTCCGGAATTGGTTAATGAGACCATCGCTGTAAGAGCATCACAAATCTTTGTTCGTCAACGCTTGGAGGGGGAAAATGATCTCGGATCATTAGTCATTGCGATCGTGACAGAAATGCAAGCTTTTGATTTTAGTCGTAGTTTTTATAGTGAATTTGCGATCGCAAATGCCGTTAGCGATCTGATTTTAGATAGTCTGGGGATAGATCGCTGTTGTGGCGCTGAATAGACCAAGAAGCAATTAATCGTAATCGTTATGAGCGTGATATATTAATCTAGATTCGAGAAAAGCACGCTCAAATTAACTTAAAATCCAGTATTTATTTAAGGAGAGGATTAAGATATGACCGCAGAAGGATGCATTAGAGTAGGTCAGGAAGCCCCGGATTTTACTGCCACTGCCGTTTTTGACCAAGAATTCAAGACTATTAAATTGTCTGACTATCGCGGTCAGTATGTTGTTTTATTTTTCTACCCTTTAGATTTCACCTTTGTCTGTCCTACAGAAATTATTGCTTTTAGCGATCGCTACAAAGAATTTTCTGCTGTCAAAACAGAAGTCCTAGGAGTTTCTGTTGATAGTGAGTTTTCCCATCTAGCCTGGATTCAAACTGACAAGAAACAAGGTGGTATTGGCGATATTGATTATCCTCTAGTTTCTGATATCAAAAAGGAAATTAGCACCAATTACAATGTTCTCGATCCTGATGCGGGGGTCGCCTTACGAGGATTATTTATTATTGATCCAGAAGGTACAATTCAACATGCCACTGTCAACAACCTATCCTTTGGGCGCAGCGTAGACGAAACTCTTCGTACCTTAAAAGCAATTCAATACGTACAATCTCATCCCGACGAAGTTTGTCCTGCGGGTTGGCAAGAAGGAGATCAAACAATGATTCCTGATCCGGTCAAGTCTAAAGAGTACTTCGCTAGTGTATAAGCCTTTTCTCCGTTAGCAGTTAGCAGTTAGTAGTTAACAGCTTTAAGCTTGAAGGTAACTTAATAAAAAATAACATTATTTCTGACACGGTTATGCCGTGTTTTTTTATTTGGATTATTAACTAAATAAATGAGATTCAATCCATAAAACTGTGAATGTTCAATGATTTAATGACGGCGAATTAATAATGTATGTATGCGTATTTATGCGGAAAAAAAAAAGGTAGGTAAAAATTTTTCAGTGAAACAACCATGGTGAGTTTTTAGGAGTCCATAGACAATTGTATCTATATTAATTCCCTAACTTTATGGTATTTCCGATACCTTGGCTTTAATTCTTATGAGTAATCAATCTCTTAGCTATCGTTCTATGGAACTTTTACAGGATTATTTTGTTAATCCTTCTCTTAGATTAAGAAATAAATTAGTTGAATTAAATTCTGGTTTAGTGAGAAAAGTTGCCCATCAAGTAAGCAAAAAATGTGCTGAACCATACGAAGATCTAGAACAAATTGGGTATCTAGGTTTGATCAGGGCAATTGAACGTTTTGACCCCCATCAAGGTGCTGCTTTTAGCTCATTTGCTATACCTTATATTCGCGGCGAAATGCTTCACTATCTAAGGGATAGAGGCAGTATGATGCGAATTCCTCGTCGTTGGCAAGAACTATATGCTAAAGGTAAAAAACTACGCAAAGAATTAATTGAAAAATTGGGACGTTTACCCCATGATATTGAACTTGCTGGAGCTTTAGGAGTTCCATTAACTGAATGGAGCGAATGTCAATTGGCTTTACAAAATAGATTGCCAATTAGTTTAGATGCAGTAGTTAGTAATGCCACAGATTCTTCTATTACTTTTGGTGATACATTAGCGGACCCTCGCGCTCAGCAAATCAGAAAATTAGAAGAGGATCGTTTACAATTACAACGAGCCATGGGTGAGCTGGAAGACAAAACTAAAGCAGCTATTGAATGTGTATTTTTATGGGATTTGCCTCGCAAAGAAGCAGCTAAATATATTGGCATTAGCCCGATGACTGTAACTAGACATTTACATAAGGGAATTGAGCAATTAGGTACAATTCTCAATCCTCAAGTAGCTTAATTCAGTTATTCAGTGAACAGTTATCAGTTATCAACGTCAGTTCGATGAATTTTATTTTTGATTACATTTTCCAAGTTTAACAACGAAGTAATAGGCTTTTCCCCAAATCCCCAAATCCCCAAATCCCCAAATCCCCAAATCCCTATTCAGAAATAGTAAATTTTGTACTCATAGAACTCACGTTTGTCAGTAAATGTTGCTTGTTCTAATCTCTTGAGTATCATGACTTTATATTGGTTGTGATGCTCTTTTTTATGTGTAATGGATAAAGTGAAATTTTTGCCAAGGAAAATATTTGTTTTAAGTTTATTAACGATAACTTTCTTGGGAATGGGATGTTCTTTGGCTGAAACAGAGAGTATTCCTGATTCTCAGACAACAAGTTGTGGTTATCAAATAGTTAATACCTATCCCCATGACAATAATGCTTTTACTCAAGGTTTGGTCTACTATGAGGGGGATTTTTATGAGGGAACAGGATTAAATGGTCGTTCTTCTCTGCGCAAGGTTGATTTGGAGACGGGGCAAGTTTTGCAGAGTATTAATTTAGATGATAAATATTTTGGCGAAGGTATTACTTTATTTGAAGATAAACTGATTCAACTTACTTGGAAGGCTCAGACTGGTTTTGTCTACGATCGCGAATCTTTTACTAAGTTACAGGAGTTTAATTATGCTACTGATGGTTGGGGTTTAACTCATGATGACGAGTATTTAATTATGAGTGATGGCTCGGATAGTCTTTTCTTTCTTGACCCCGTGACTTTTGAGGAGGTCAAACGCATTGCAGTGCGCGATCGCGATCAGCCTGTTAAGAAATTAAATGAACTTGAATATATCAACGGTGAAATTTATGCCAATATTTGGATGAGCGATCGCATTGCTCGGATTTCTCCCACATCTGGTCAAGTATTAGGATGGCTTGATTTGTCTGGATTAAAAGATTCGGGTTTGATTTTCAATCGAGATGCAGTTTTAAATGGTATTGCCTACGACCATCAAAACGATAGATTATTTGTTACTGGGAAATTATGGTCTGATTTATTTGAAATTGAAGTTGACTGTAACTAATTAGGACTTACGCAGCATAAATGTTGATATTTTGGAGATAACAATACTCATTTCACGTAAGCCCCAACCTAATACCGACGTTGCTGAATCCAGATATGAATTCGTTTCGCGCAAAGGCGCAAAGACGCAAAGAAAGAAGCAAAGAAGATTAGAAGATTAGTCCAAAATTCTTTCATGTTTTAAATCAGCAACGCCCTAATACCTAATACCTTTCTATTTAGAATTTGCCAAAAGATGAGGTTTAATAACACCTTTTTCAGTGATAATTCCTGCAATTAAATCAGCAGGGGTGACATCAAAAGCGGGGTTGTAAAATTCTGCGCCATCAGGACATAAGCTAGTCTTCCCAATTTGACGAATCTCGGTGACATTACGTTCTTCAATAGGAATTTGACTACCGTCTGATAAGGCAAAATCAATCGTAGAAAAAGGTGCAGCCACATAAAAAGGAACATTATGGGCTTGGGCAATGATTGCTAGAGAATAGGTGCCAATTTTATTTGCAGTATCTCCATTCGCCGCAATGCGATCGGCGCCGACTACTACCAAATCAATTTTTCCTTCTCGCATACAATGAGCAGACATGCTATCGGTGATTACAGTCACGGGAATTCCCTCTTGAACACATTCCCACGCTGTTAATTTTGCCCCTTGTAAACGAGGACGAGTTTCATCAGCATAAACTCGTTGCAATTTTTCTTCACGCCATGCCGATCGCACTACTCCCAATGCTGTCCCATAACCAGCGGTCGCCAAAGATCCTGCATTGCAATGGGTCAAAATAGTAGATTGGGGCTTGTCTGGCAGCACAGATAAACCATGGTCGCCGATCGCCTGACAAGTATTGAGATCTTCTTGTTGAATAGCTTTTGCTGTTTCGAGTAAAGTTGCTTTTATTTCGGCGACAGTTCCTGTAGATTCCTGGGCAGTTTTGAGCATTCGCGAAATTGCCCAAAATAAGTTGACTGCTGTGGGACGAGTTTCTCCCAGCATTTTTGCGATCGCATCTAGCTGAGTCAGAAATTCCTCGCGATTTCTCGTATCAATTTCCCTGGCCCCCAAGTACATTCCATAACCTGCGGCAACTCCAATCGCTGGCGCACCACGAACAATCATGGTTGTAATCGCTTCTGCCATATCCTGAGAACGGTTAATATTTACTGTGCTATGTTCCCCTGGCAACCGAGTCTGATCGATGAGGACTACGTGATTGTCTTGCCAAATGACAGGATAAATTGGATTGGATAGAGTTTTCATCTTTTACAGATCAATTAATTGTGATTAATTTTCTTAGCTAACAGTTTATAGCTTATAACGCAATGACTTATGCTCCCTCTGCCGCAATACTTCTCGTTTAAAGATTGAATTTAAAAACCTAACGATTTGGGATTTGGGGTTTTAGGGTTTTGGGAAATAATAATAGCTA
This sequence comes from Xenococcus sp. PCC 7305, assembly GCF_000332055.1. GTDB lineage: Bacteria > Cyanobacteriota > Cyanobacteriia > Cyanobacteriales > Xenococcaceae > Xenococcus. Next base: position 20,600 of record NZ_ALVZ01000195.1, read on the forward strand.
GATTTCCCTAATTCCCTACATCCCTATTTCCCCAAGCGAGAAGTATTGCAATCTGCCTTCTGCCCTCATTTACCTTTCATAAACAGGACAATAGCCTTCGGCCATAACCTTAAATTCGTATAGAGGCGAATTCGGGTTCCAGCAACGTTGAGAACGATAGTGAATACAACTATTACAACATTCAAGATCTTCACTCATTGTGATACTTTTATCGGAATTTAATAATTCTTGCTGAGAAATACCTCGTAAAACAAGCTCATTTCCCTGCCAACGAGCCTCAATGATTCCCGTATCAGAAAATTTATTCCAGCGAGGATCGCCACTAATGCTATCAGGGAAAAGCATGGTGATATAAGAGCCAACCTCGTTTAATTGTCCCTCGTAATGGATCGAAATTGGCTTGATGGGTTGCACAAAGCGATCGCCCAAGGGAAACTCAACTAAATTACCACTCAATGGTGCATGAACTTTATAGCGATTGTATAATTCCTTCAAACTAGCCAATTCGATCAAATAAGATTGAGAACCATGAACAAAAACGATATGTTGGGGACGCAAATTATGAATTAGTTGGGTGGTATTGCGACCGTCACTATGCTCAGCCAACAAATAAGTTTCAGCTGTTACATATTCTATGTCTGATACTTGCTTGTTTGATACTTGCTCTCGTAGCTTAGAACCTATTGCAGTATCGTCACTGAGCAGTTCGGCAAATAGGATCAGCCATTTCCCCCAGTCGGGGACTAAATGATCTAATAAAGGGTTGTCATGATCAACCATGACAATACAAGGTAGTTTCCCCCCAGAAATTTCTTCAAACTGGCTGAAAGTACTCATCCTCGGACAAATGCGCTCATCCCAAAATAAAGACTGGTGTTTAGCGAAATTTTGCACAGAAGCGGGCAATTGAGATAATAAGCCCAAATAAACATCACAAGCTTTCGCTACAGTTTGATCGACCCAAATATCGAGATCCTTGCCCGTGAACTGATGATGAGATCGCAAAAGCTTGAGAATTTCCTGCCCCAAACCCAGAGGCGCCACTGGTAATAAAATATTTTCGCCCTTTTTTAAAGCCCGTTCGATACGCTCCATTAAGTATTTTTCTTGTTGCCGACGGTGGGGATGACGAACTGTCCCATAACTACCTTCAATAATTAAAACATCGGGCTCTAAACCCCTCATCCCTTCAATAGATAAACCTTCTACCAATTGGAAGTTAGACAAGGAAAAATCCCCTGTATAGAGCACCTTATAGTCTCTTTTTTTGGTCTGATAAGTCAGAACAAGAGCTGCCGCACCAGGTAAATGTCCCGCAGGATACAATTCTAGTTCGAGATTTTCGCCCAATTTTTTTGGCGATCGCCAAGGCAAGGCAGTTAAGGCCATTGATTCAATAATTGAATTCGGCCAATAAAGAGTGAGCAATTGCGCTGTAATTTCGCTAGTGTAGATCGGAAGTTTGGGAAATGCCTGATGAAGAGCCAGCAATCCTCGACAATGATCTTGATGAGCATGGGAACAAAAAACAAATTCGATGGGAAGAGTATTTGACTCATTGGCAAAAGGGAAACTGGTAACACCGCAATCGAGGAGCATCCGATGTTCACCCATAGTCAGCAATAAACTGATCCCTTCGCGATCGTGGCCTGCACCATAGGGGAGACAAGACAAACCCACTACCTCATTGGGAGATTGCATTATCTGCTTGCCCATCAAATTCCCTCCAGTCCCATGCTGCTGTGAAACAAAATTACCGTTTCGCAGAAGTAATAATTAATTAACTAATAAGCATTAATTTTACAGGCTTTGAGAGCATTTCAAGGAACAAAGATTTTCTGTAGGGGAGCTAAAACTCGCCCTCCTACAATATTTTCTGATTAAATTTTATTTTCTGATTCAATTTTTACTTTAATGAGCAGTACCATTCCCATCATAGTTATCAGAATCATAGAAACCGTTTTTTGTTCCAAAGAAGAGACAGGATATGGTAAAAATCCCTGTCAAAACAACGATCACAAGCTTTACATCCATAATTGTTATCACACCATAAAATATATTCCTACATCTACTAATGATAATGCGATCTATCTTCTAAAATTCTGCAAACAATCTTTAAACATTGACCAGGACTTTGTCCTTGAAGGCAGAGGGCAGCGGTGCGACCCCGCGCCTTTGCAAGGCGCTAGGGAACGCGCACCAAGAGAGAGGGCAGGAGAAAATAACTTACTTCCTCAACAATTCAAGATTTTGTCACAGACTTGATATGATAAGCCCGATTCTGGGCAATCTATTGGGTGAACTGTTATTTGCTTGCTAAATTCGGGGAAAGGAATTGTTTAGAGGGATCTATCCTATGGAAACTAGCTTAACCAGAAAGAGAACATTTAATTGGCTACAGTATGGCTTGTGTTTAAGTTTCTGTACTTTTAATCTGGGAATTTTGGCTAGACCTGTAATTGCGAAAACAATATTAGTTTCTGCAAATGTGACATCTCAATCTAATCAAGAAAATTTACTGGACAAAGGCAAAATCGCCTATCATGCAGGCCGATATGCTGAGGCGACAGCAATTTGGACTGAAGCCAATCAAAACTATCAGGCTACCAAAAATACTCTTCTTCAAGCCCTTAGTGCCAACTATCTTGCCTTAAGTAACTATCAACAAGGTAATTTACACCAAGCTCAACAATATCTCTCCCAAAGTCTGGAACTTTTACAAGATAAATCTTCAGAAACTAGTTTAAGTATCTATGCACAGGCTCTAAATACCCAAGGTAGACTAGAACTTGCTAGGGGAAAAGCAAAAGAAGCTCTCATAAGTTGGCAAAATGCCGAAGAAATTTACCAACAGGCAGGGGATGAAGCCGGTGTCTTGGGTAGTCGGCTCAACCAAGCTCAAGCCTTACAAAATTTAGGGCTTTATAGGCGATCGCAAAAGCTTTTAGAAGCAACGGCGCAACAGATTCAACAACAAGCAGACCCTAAGCTTAAAATGTCAGGACTACGAAGTCTCGGGATGGCGCTGCAAATTACCGGAGATCTTCATCTCGCCCAAGAAGTACTGGAGCAAAGTTTGGCGATCGCCAAAGAACTTGATTTCCCAGCAGAAACGAGTACAATTCTATTCAGTCTGGGGAATGTCACCAGAGCATTAGAGCAAACAGACAATGCGATCGCCTTCTACCAACAAGCTGCTGCCACCAGTTCTCAACCCTTGATCCAAGCTGAAGCGCAACTGAATCAACTAAGCCTACTCATTACTGATTCCCAAGAGCAAGCAGCCCGAGAATTACTACCACAAATTAAGCAAGAAATCATTGCTTTAGCAAGCAATCCCAATCGTCGCTCGATCTATATTCAGGTTAATCTGGCCAAAAATTTAATCGATTTATCCACAGATCCTGGTTCAAGACGTCTTACGAGCAGTACTACCCAAATACCAAATATCCTAACCACAGCTCTAGACCAAGCCCAAAAACTCCAGGATCGAGAAGCCCAATCCTATAGCTTCGGAATTTTAGGCTATTGGTACGAGCAACAGCAACAATGGAATCTCAGTCAAAACTACACCGAAAAGGCTTTAAAATTAGCCACCGAACTTGATAACTCAGACTTGACCTACCAATGGCAATGGCAATTAGGTAGATTAGAGCAAAACCAAGGCAATCAAAAACCGGCGATCATTGCCTATTCCTCAGCTGTAAACGCCTTGGAATCTCTCCGTAGCGATCTAGCTATTACTAATCTAGATAGTCAATTCTCCTTTCGCGAAGGTGTTGAACCAGTGTATCGAGAGCTGGTGAGCCTATTACTGCAACCACAAGATAATCAGGAAATTAGCCAAGCTAATTTGTTACAGGCACGAGACACTATTGAATCTTTACAGCTTGCAGAACTCAATAATTTTTTCCGTGAAGCTTGCATTGATGCTCAACCAACTAATATCGAAAATCTCGATACCAGCGCCGCCGTTATTTATCCAATCATTCTTCGCGATCGCCTAGAAATCATAGTTAGTATTCCCAATCAACCATTAGCTCATTACTCCACAGCAATTGAGCAAACAGAATTAGAAACTACTCTTGGAGAATTTCAACGTAATCTTCCTATTCGCAGTCGCAGAGCTTATCTGCCCTCAGCCAAAAAATTGTATAATTGGTTAATTCTCCCAGCGATCGCAGATTTGGCAAGCCATCACATTGAAACCTTAGTCTTTGTTCCTGATGGTTCTTTCCGCAATATTCCCATCGCCGCCTTACATGATGGAGAACAATATCTAGTCGAACAATATAATGTTTCCTTGACTCCAGGCTTACAATTATTAGCGCCTCTGCCCTTGGAAAATGTTGAATTAAAAACCCTCGCGGCGGGAATTACCCAACAAAGAAGAGGTTTTGATGCCCTTGAATATGTCAATGCTGAACTAGAAGAGATTCAGAATCAGACCCAGAGCAAGATTTTACGAGACGAAGAATTTACCCAAAAGACTTTACAAAATTATATTGAATCATCAAAATTTCCCATTGTTCATATTGCGACCCACGGACAGTTTAGTTCCAATTTAGACGAAACTTTTCTCTTAGCTTGGGACAGTAAAATTGACATCCAACAGTTGAATAATATTTTACAAAACACTGATCTTAGTCAAGAACAATCCCTAGAACTTTTGGTCTTAAGTGCTTGTGAAACCGCCGCGGGGGACAGTCGAGCAGCTTTGGGCTTAGCAGGTATGGCAGTTAGAGCAGGAGCAAGAACTACCTTGGCCAGTCTGTGGACAGTATCGGACGAATCTACTGCTCTAACCATGAATTCCTTTTATCGAGAAATTAACCAATCAAATATCAAAAGGAATAAAGCGCAAGCGTTGCGGAATGCGCAATTGGAGCTAATTAAATCAGAGCAATTCAAGCATCCCTACTATTGGGCACCTTTTGTCATGATCGGGAATTGGCTTTAGGTTTTGGGAATCGGGAATCGGGAACAAGCAACAACTATACAATTGATGTGAATTACTTATTTACATTTTGTATTACTTTACGATTTTGATAATTTTTCTTTTCTAGACTGTTAAGAATAGATTATTTAAAGTGGTATTCCCTTACTAAATAACCACTAAAGATATTTTATAAACTAAATTTATATATTTTTGTCTTGATTTTTTGTCGATGACTTTACAAATTAGATAACAAATATTTTCTAAAAAGTAAATTTAATATTTTGATTGGTCTTTTTATACCTTAATCCACAAATATTCGGTATCATACTCATGAAGTAAATATGAATTAACTGATAAAAATCAGTATCAATTAATTAACTACTAAGTAACCGCGCACAATATTAATTTGAATATTTTAATAAGAATAAAGATAAACAATGGTACTAAATAGTAATACCTTCGCTGATGTTACCAATAGTTCAGGAATCGATTGGTCAAGACATCGTGGGGATGAAGCTTTCAGCGTTGCCTGGGTAGACTACAACAATGATGGCAGACAGGATCTCTGGATTTCAGGGCATGGCTATAATAATGCTTTCTCCAGAAACCCCACCGGGAAATTTCCCGCTTTATATATTAATCAGGGTAATGGTCGCTTCAATAATATTTTTGAAGAAGATTGGCGTCGCGGACAAGGTGGCGATATTCACGGTACGACCTGGATTGACTTCGATAACGATGGCGATCAGGATGTCTTTGCTTCTGGTGGCGGAGCTTTAGGGCAAAATAATGTCGGACAGCCCAATCTGTTTTTTGTGAATAATAATGGTGTTCTGACTAATCAGGCAAGCGATCGCAACATCACCTATGACCTTGGCAGAAGTCGTTCTTCTCTTTGGGTTGATGTTAATGGCGATGGCAGATTAGATGTTATTCAGTTAGTTGCGATCCGGGATGATAGCAGAGGCCCCACTGTCTATTTTCAACAAAGGCCCAATGGCACATTTGCCGCACCCCGCAATCTGAATCTTCCTGGCGGTTCTCGTTATGCCCAACTTGCCGACCTCACAGGCGATGGCAATCTGGAAGTTGTTATTCAAGGCACTAATGAGTTTCCCATCCGGGTTTTTGATATTTCCAGTGGCAATTTCAATAACATCACCAGTCAGTTTAATTTTCCCCTAACTTTTGATCCGAGTAATCCTGACAATGCGGATTTTTTCAATCGGACTTCAGCAAGAGATTCCATTATTGCTGATTTTGATAACGATGGCGATAATGACTTTTTTCTCACTCGTTCTGATGTGGCGCTGAATAATCAAAATCCTAGTGTTTTTAAAGCAGGGAATGACATTATTGTTGCAGAGTTGCTTAATCAAGGAAGACAAATTGGGTTTAACTTTAAGACAAACGGACAAATCGCCTTAGATATTTTTGATATTTTTGAGCGCGAACCCAATCTAAATGCGAATCAAATCTTTATTGGGTCCTCGGGAAGAAATCCCACAGCCGCAGAGCTGAGAGCTTTTGTAGATACTGATACTCCTACTTCGGTCAATCTTCAAGTAGAAAATACTGATCGTCCTAGTTTAGTTTTAAGCCGTAATAGTAATGGCGTTAATGGGATTGCGGGAAATCGCTCTCGTAGGGGAATTTATATTGGGTTTGATAACAATAGTCAAACTTGGCAAGTTCGTTTATCTTCAAATCAGTCGGAAGTTTTTCGTGCTATTGTCGAATCCACTGCCAATGTAACCGATGTCAGCCCGATTAATTTTTCTAATCCTAATACGGCTAGTCGAGCCTTGACAGACCAACTATGGACTTATGATTCTAATAATAGAAGATTTGTTAATCGCCAGAATGTGGGCTTAAATACACCAACCTTAGCTCAGTCTGCTGTGGCTGCCGATTTTGATAATGATAAAGATATTGATATTTATATAGCCAACTCCTTTACAACGATTAATCAACCAAATATTCTTTATGAAAATAGAGGTGATGGCACTTTCCGCACTGTCGAAATGGCAGGCGGAGCCCGAGGTTTTCGAGTCGGCCCTTCCCATCTTGATTTTAATATTGGGGCGCGCCTAGCAACTGCTGACTATAACAATGATGGTGCGGTTGATATTTTTGTGGGCTCCACAACCATGAAAACTCCTCGTAAAACCTATTTAGGAACTCCTTCCCAACTGTTTCGTAATCGCGGCAATGGTAATAATTGGATATTACTAGATTTAGAAGGTGTGGCCTCAAATCGTGATGCGATCGGCGCTCAAGTGAAGCTGACGTCTGGGGGAGTGACTCAACTACGAGAACAAAACGGCGGCATCCATGTTTTTGCCCAAAATGATCAAAGACTTCACTTTGGTTTAGGACAAGATAATCGCATCGATCGCATTGAGATTCGCTGGCCATCAGGAGAAGTACAAACGCTGAATAATGTTGGCGTCAATCAAATTTTAAGAATTAGAGAAGATGGAACTACACCACCTCCCCCACCACCACCTGGCAATGGGGAGAATATAGTCGGGACTAATGGTGCAGATGATTTATCTGGTGGCTCCGGTGATGACACTCTCTCAGGCAGAGGCGGACGAGATGTGCTTAACGGTGGAGCTGGGGATGATGTGCTGTTTGGTCAGGTGGGAATTGATACAATCTCTGGTGGTGCAGGAGCAGATAATTTCCTTTACACCGAGCGCAATCATCGTAACGATATAATCACCGATTTTGAGTCGGGACAAGATACCATTCAAATCTCCGCTAGTGGTTTTGGCGGTGGACTTACTCCGGGAAATGTCAGTGCTGGTCAGTTTGTCTTGGGGAATACGCCAACTGATGGCAACGATCGCTTCTTATACAATGCGAATAACGGCAGGGTATTATTCGATCCTGATGGCACAGGAAGTGCTGGCAAAATTGTGATTGCCACGCTTACGAATAAACCAGATTTTGATAATGGAGATCTCGAAATTGTTTAGCAATTAAGAGGTTTGCTGGCAAAAATGCGCGGGAATTTGCCCTGGTTTCATGAGCTTTACTTTAACGAAAACTATTTTTGTTTTGCTGCTGATATTCTACTGTAGAATGAGAAAAAACAATGTTTAATAGTTGGTTTTTCTTCCCAGGCAACTTTGGTTAATGTAAAAAAACTACTCAGGAAATGTCTCAATTCTGTCTAAACCCAGCTTGTAGTAATCCTCGTAATTCAGATCAAAATCAATTCTGTCAAGGTTGTGGTGCTAATTTGGCAGATAGTACTCAAAGCTATCAGTTTCTATTTGCAGTCCCGAATAGAGAATCAAGAGCTTGACCTTCGTCAACCAGATTCTTTAGCACCAATTATTCCCGACAATGAGAGATAGTGCAATAAAATCTCTAGAAAATATTACTGTTGAAATAATCAAGAAAAAGCTGATAACTTACGGCGTAATTGTCAAATAGCACTACTAGTATTGCGATCAATAAACTGATTTATGTTTTATGATTTATGGAAAAGGAGGATCGTTCAATCCAAAGGACTAACAGTGCAATTTCATCTTTTAACGAGCTTTTTGCAGAAAATCTTCAGGCGCAATATTTGCTTGTTTTAAAATAGACCTTAATGTTCCTTCCGGCAGATCTCCTGTATGTTTTGGGATAGTTGTATATCGATTTGTCTTTGGATTAAACCAAATTTCATGACTTCCAGCAGCCTGACGGTGAAACTCAAATCCAAATCCCTGTAAAACTTTAATAATTTTGCGATATTTAAATCCAGCCAGTCGTCCCATAATTGATTATTGACCAACTACCAATGGATAATCAAAAGATTCCGCAACAGAACTAAGAGTTGCATCTGCCTGAGATTCAAGTAATTTTTGAGCAACATCCCGAGCAATTTCTAGAGTTTCGGTGATCGTTTCCCCTTGAACAACAAGTCCTTGAATGTCTTCTGTCGTTGCTAAATAACAACCTTCTGGGAGTTTCTCTATGTGCAAATTGATAATCTTTTCCATTCTTAATTGAGTTTATTCAATTGAATTATTTTGCTTCATTATATTTTTTTTCTTAGCTAAGAGTTGACAATTTACGGCGTAAATCTCGAATAGAACTACTAGTATTGAGATCGCCTGTCACTTGAAAACAATCGGCAATCAAATTCAAAATATATACATATACTTTAAACGAGGAATTGAGCGATCGCCCAACTGCTGAGTTAGAGCCTCATAATCATCCCAATCCCCAGGAAGCTGAAACACCGATCCTAGTCGACGTGGGCGTAAATAAGACAACCATCAACGAAGAGCAAAAAGCTGATATATCAAGACTTATTACTTATTACTTCCGCGCAGCGGCACTAGTGGGATGTCGACTTTTTCTGGGGAAATAACAGCGAACATATGCTTTCAAAGTTTATTCTATTTTGAAGTCAAAATATAGCATTTCTTGATAGTTTACATTTTAGACAAAAAAAAGCCCAACCCTTATAACTATTAGACAAACTTTGGAAGACCTTTTTACTTACACTTTATAAATCTTCTAAGACTTACGTGATAACTTGTATTTTATGAAATAACTATTCGGTATAATCAACTATTTGTTACTAGAAAAGCTAATAATAAAAAAGTTAGAAATACAGTCAACTTAGTTTATTCAACTAATTTATAGATACTTACTTATCATTTAAATCTAAGTTAAAAAATATGCTCAACCAGAATTCATTTACCGAAGTGGCCCAAACCTCAGGCATCGAATGGTCACGACAAAAAGGTGACGAGGCATTTAGTGTTGCTTGGGTAGATTATAACAATGATGGTTTCTCAGATCTCTGGATTAGTGGTCATGGTTATAGTGGTGGTGGAGTTAATGCTCGTTATCCTGACGGGAAATATCCTTATTTATATATTAATAATGGGGATGGCACCTTTACCAATCTGTTTGAGGAGGACTGGCGGCAAGGAAGTGGCGGCGATACCCACGGCACTACTTGGGTAGATTTTGATAATGATGGCGATGCGGATGTTTTTGTCTCGGCTGGAGGGCAAGAAGGAGTAGGTTCCCAACCCAATATATTTTTTGTTAACAATAACGGTAATTTAGACAACCAAGCAGAGGAAAGAGGATTAGATTATCCTTTTGGTCGGGGTAGGACTTCTCTTTGGTTTGATTATGATAATGATGGGTTACTAGATGTTTTATTGGTAGAAGCTTTTCGCGATGAAAATGGGGATGGTAATTTTGACACTCTGGAGGTAGAAATTGATAGCGATCAAGATGGTGAAGTCGATACTACCGTTACAGTGCAAACTCGCACGGCGATTTTCAGGCAAAATGACGATGGAACTTTTACTGATACCACTGACTTAGTAGGACTCGAAACTAATGGCGGGGCTCGTTATGCCCAATTGGCAGATCTCACAGGAGATGGGGAACTAGATCTGGTTATTCAAGGCACTTATCAGTATCCTTTAAAAGTCTACGATATTTCTTCTGGAACAACTTTTCAAGACGTAACAACTAATATTCCCTCCATCTTTAGCTCCACTCTTCCCATTGGAGCAAATAATGATTCGGGAGAATTCAACGATGCCGCCAGAGATTCGGTGATTGGCGATTTTAATAATGATGGTCGCAACGATATTTATCTGACTCGCTCTTTTGTTTTTCCCCAAGCATCTAGTCTGTATCAAGGTTCAGATCAGGTTGTTTCTGCCGATTTATTATTAAAAAGCTCGGGGGAAGTGGGTTTTGATTTTCAAACAACAGGAAAAATAGCTTTAGATATACTTGACTATTTTGGTACGCAATTTAGTATCGAGCAATCTCAAATCTTTATTGGGGAGTCGGGCCGGGCTATTACGACAGCTGAATTAGATGCTATTTTTTCTGGTGATACCAGCTCAGAATTTGTCTCTGGTGGTTGTGCTTTATGCGGAGGAGCCCATGCGGGTCATAATCATTCTACGGCGGCTTTTGAGCTTGATCCCAATGATGCTACTGTTGTTGGCTTAAAAGGCGATCGCTCTGCCACCGGATTATATATTGGTTTCGACTCGGCAACTCAAACTTGGCAAGTGCGTGTAACTGCGGAGGACAAACTTAATAATTTACCGATTCGTGTTGCCATCGAAAGTACAGAAAACATCGCTACTGAAAGTGTGACCCGAGTGGGCTTTGATGCTGTCGATCCTTCCGTCAATGCATTATCAGATCGCTTCTATGTTTATGATGAGGCCAGTGGACAATATTTGGATAAAACCACTGAAGCCGGTTTGGATCTGCCTACATTATCTCAATCAGTAGTTTCTGGCGATTTTGATAATGATATGGATTTGGATTTATATGTAGCCAATGGTTATTCTAGTTTTAACCAGCCCAATATTCTCTACGATAACCAGGGCGATGGCACATTTGTCGCAGTTGAAATGGCAGGTGGCGCAGTTGGGACAGAAGTGGGGGCACAATTTTTAGACTTTGAAATTGGCCAACGACTTGCGGTATCCGATTACGATAATAATGGATTTTTAGATATCTTTGCCGGTTCAACTACTTCTAAATCGAAACTCAGAACCTATTTAGGCACTCCTTCCCAACTTTTCCAAAATCAGGGAAATGAGAATAATTGGTTACAACTAGACTTACAAGGTATTCAATCTAATCGAGATGCGATCGGCACTCAAGTAAAAGTCACTACTGGAGGTGTCACGCAAATTCGGGAGCAAAATGGCGGCAGTCATATTTTTGCCCAAAATGACACTCGCCTTCACTTCGGACTTGGATTAAATGAAGTTGTTGATTTAATTGAGATTCAGTGGGATTCGGGAATCACTCAAGTTCTGGAAAATGTTGCTGTCAACCAGATTTTAAATATTATTGAACCCTTCGCTAATAGTATTACGGGAACAGAAGGTCTAGATAATTTACTCGGGACTAGTAGTACTGATGAGATTTTTGGGTTAGCTGGAGATGATACGATCAACGGCTTTAGGGATAATGACAACATAGATGGGGGAGCTGGAAATGATCTCATTCTAGGTTCTGAAGGCAGTGACACTATAAATGGCGGAGATGGGATGGATACCATCAGAGGTGGCCAGCAAGGAGATAGCATTAGTGGCGGCATGGGAGATGATCGCTTAGAAGGCAATCTTGGTGATGATAATCTGGCCGGGGATGAAGGCAATGACTATATTTTTGCGGGTTTTGGTGATGATATTCTTGATGGTGGCACGGGCAACGACACTCTCAATGGGGTCAGTGGCAATGATGTCATTAGTGGTGGCATGGGCAATGATACGCTCAATGGCGATAGTGGCAATGACAGTTTGGATGGTGGAGAAGATAATGATCGTCTAGATGGCGGCACAGGCAACGATACTCTTCATGGTGGTGAGGGGAATGATCTGCTTCGTGGAGGAGATGGCAGGGATTCACTGCGCGGGGATGAAGGAGATGATTCTCTTATAGGAGCTAAAGGGAATGATCTGTTGATTGGTGGAGATGGCAATGATTATCTCAATGGCAATAGAGGGGGCGATACTCTCTCAGGATATAAAGGCAATGATTTGCTGATTGGTGAAGATGGGGCTGATGAGCTAAGGGGTGGCAAAGGGGATGATACCTTAAAAGGTGGTTCCGGGAATGATACCATCGTAGGTGGTGATGGTTTTGACGTCATCATTGAGGAGGGAGACCTCAACTATACAATTAGTGACACCGAATTGATTGGCAAAGGCGTTGATAGTATTAGCAGAATTGAGAAAATAGATTTGGCGCTAGGTGGTAAGCCCAATATTGTGGATGGTTCGGCGGTAACAGAGTACGATTTGATCATCAGAGCTGGTGGCGGTCAGGACACGGTTTCTGGTGGAGCGAAAAATGACAATATTTTTGGCGGGATTGGCAATGACTTGCTATCTGGGGGCGCAGGAAGAGATAAGTTTATTTATCTGGCCAAAAACCATCGTGGAGACATACTTACAGACTTCACCACTGGAGAAGATCGGATTTTTCTTTCTGCTTCGGCCTTTGATGTAGAACTCACCACAGGACAGGCTATTAGCCCTGAACAATTAACCATTGGAACTGAGGCCCTCGACGAGAGCGATCGCTTTATCTATAACAATGGCACTGGCAATCTTTTATTAGATGTTGATGGTAATGGAGAGCAAAACCCCTTATTCATTGCTAAGTTGGAAAATATCCCCGAGGCGATCGCAAGTGAGGACATTTGGATTATTGTCTAGCTTCTCTATTACTGCTTGCAGTATAGCGTTTCTCAGATTGATGGGGTACATTCTCCTATTCCCTTTCTTGGTCAGCGTTCCCTTTCGCCTGACGGCGGCGTGGGGTCTGACCGCTGTTCCCGATTCCCCGTTCCCCAAAGCAGAATTATATATATCTCACTAATTTAAGAAGGGCTATAAACTATCGAGCAATCATCAAAACCTATAGTCGAGAAACCCAACTAAAAATCCTCTCGGGTTTCCTGACAAACAACAATGCGGCTAATGCAAATAAATGAACTGACCAATGGGCAACCACCAATCCCCAAATCAGACAGGAAATGGACATCACAACGGATAAGACACCAAAGATGTCGTTACCAGAACGCAGATATAAAATTATGCTGCTCAATGTAGTGACAAACATTAACAGGGGAAAAATGGGCAAGGAGATGATCATAGCAATTGCCTCTTGCAAACTTTAGGAGCTACCTATCAACAGAGCCAAGAGTTGAATTGTTTTCTTCTCTGGCCTTGACTTCAACTTTACAATAGATTTATCGAGTCAATGGTATTTTTGATAACTTAAAGGTGATTTTTTCGGACTTCTTTGTATAACTTCAAATTTTCGTGATTTTTGGATGATTTTTAGACCATATATTGAGGGTGTTATCGAGCATTGTGAAATGGAATTTGATACAAAATGCCAAGAAAAAACCAGTTGGAGGAAAAACAACTGGTTAAATATTTATTGACATACATACTTAATTCGGAATTCAGGAAGGTCTCTTCCTACAAATCATAAATGTTTGATTGATGTGTTTTGCGTTTGCTTTATCTTGCTGTTCAGTTACTATCTTATGGGCTCTCCAAGACTTCAGTTAGTGTTGCTTGCTTTACTGTAGATTACGGTTTTCTTCCCGAACCCCAAAATTTAGGGCAAACCGAACTAATGAGGAACAATTAGCAAACACAGACTTAATTGGGCCGAGCTATCTAATTTTTAGATTGGCGCATTTCCTCCAATTCCTTTCTCAGAGAAATAATATCGTCAGTCAAATTTTGCAGGTCAGAAGTCGTATCTTTTCGGGAAACAACAGGAGCATTTTCCATATCTTGATGATTGGTACTAGAATCCTGTTTGCTGAATAAACTATCTAAAAATACCCTTGCTTCCTGCTCAGTAACCTCTCCTTTAGCGGCCCATTCCTGAGTTTTTTGACTAAGATCTGACTGCATTTGAGATAATATTTCGGTTCTTTTCTGCGGATTTTGCACTGTCTCCACCAAGGAAGTCGCAGCTCCCACGGTCATCCGTAATCCTTGTTGAGCGATCTGTAATAAATTGTTATTGTCCATTATCTTAATATTCGTACCTGAAATATCTGTTTTATGATTTAAATTAAATTGCTAATCATTTTAAATATAAACACTAGTTTCTTAGATCAATATCTTATTTCCTCTTTTTTCTTCTTAAAACTTAATAAAGCAAACCAATATTAGCTTCTGTATAAAGCACATAATCAAGTACCTGCCAGTATCCGACTCAAAATATTTATGATGAGTAAGTAAATCTTTGCCTAATCTGCGATCGCCACTTTTCTGCCGAGGCTATGATGGTAGCTAAGCAAAATAAGTATAATTACTGTTACGAAAAGCAATATTAATAACTTCAAAAAAAATATAATCACTGATAGTATATTCACGGAGGACCATGGTCGCGGTTAACGTCCTTCTAGGAAAACAGATTGGATTCTCGCTAGGAACAGAATCTTTTGGGGGGAAATTCAGATTGGCTCTTGAATAGTTATTTGCTGAGGGGAAATGAATTATGGGAAAAGTTATTGATAAGTCCTTGGAATTCTATCTGAATTTAAAATATGCCATCTCTGTCTATCCAGAGGAAACTGGGCGGTTTACCGTTATGATCCCAGAGCTTTCTGGATGTATGAGCCAAGGAGAAACCATAGAAGAAGCATTTCAAAACCTAGAAAAGGCTCGTCGATATTGGATGGTCAGGGCCTGGGATTCTGGGAATGCAATCCCCCTACCAAACGAATAAATTAGGTCTTTAATCACCCCATAAATTAGTGGTGTTTCGAAGACTTTGATGATTGCCATTTCCTAAGATCAAATGGTCTAAGATTGGAATGTCTAAGCATTTTGCTCCTTGAAGGAGTTTTTTTGTCAATTCAAGATCTTCAGCCGAAGGGTCTAAAATCCCAGAAGGGTGATTATGAGCCACAATTAATTGATTAGCGCCCTGTTTAATCGATTCTCGAAAAATTGTCCGAGGATGAACTATCGTTTGCTCTGCTGTGCCAATAGCAATTAACTGAGTGCCTATCAACCCGTTTTGTGTATCTAACATTAAGACTGCAAATCGCTCTTGACTTTGCCACATTAGATCTTGGCTCAAAGCGGCAGCCGCAGCGGTCGGACTATTGATAGCAGTTCGCTGATAAGGTCGAAATTGAAAGGTTCTTTTTCCCAATTCTATCGCGGCTACTATCGTTGACGCTTTTGCTGGCCCTATTCCCGAAATTTGCATTAATTCTTGAGGACTGACATCTCGCAATACATCTACAGGATCTCTTTTGTGTTCACTAAGTTGTTGTAGTAAATGTTGTCCTAAACCAAGGGCGGAAAGTTTTCCTTTTCCCTGGCCAGTGCTGAGTAAAATTGCCAATAATTCTGCTACTGTAAGATTCTGTGCTCCTATAGAAAAGAGTCTTTCTCGGGGACGTTCGTTTGTAGGGATATCTGCAATTCTTAAGCTATAGGTCATAAACAAATCTAACAACTAGTTAAATACTAATATTCCCAATATAACCTAGGTTTTATAACTATCGACAATGTAGAAAAAAATGTAGAGACGCAGCATAATACACACTACATCCCTACATTAATGGTTTATATTTTAAATTGGCAACATCTTAGAATAATAAAAGCTTATAGCTTAAGACTGAGCCCTTTGCGATTCTAAGATCTTCCTCTAGTAGCAATGTTTTTTGCCATATCGCGGAACATATTTACGCCAGGATCTCCTTTGCGACGTTCTTTTAAAGAGGTGTCGGCTGAGCTACTTGTTGCTGCCGCTACAGGTGCGGGAGCAGGTGCAGGTGCAGGCGCAGGCGCAGGAGCTGCTACAGGCGCGGGGGCTGCCACGGGTGCAGGTGCAGGTGCGGGGGCTGCTACAGGTGCGGGGGCAGGCGCGGGGGCTGCTACGGGAGCAGGAGCTGCTACAGGCGCGGGGGCTGCTACGGGAGCAGGTGCAGGCGCAGGAGCTGCTACATTACCAATAGACTTTACGTCCCCACCTTCTGTCGCTGAAAACGCTTTTTCCGTTGCAAAGCCCTGAGGGTTTTTTAAGGTCTTAGGAAATGTTTTTCTGACCTTAACAGTTCTTTTCATGTAATTGATGTCGCCCATAGTTTGAGCTTCATCTGGTTCTAGGAAAAATTCATTACTTGGCATGATGTCTGATATCCCTTACTGTAATCTGATTTTTTTTGCTCGCTTTTGGTTAAAACTTATCAAAAAAGTTGCGAAAAGTAACTTTATTTTAAAATAAATTAGCTTTTTTGTATATACTTATCTAAATTAATTCCATAGATGTACTTAGAAGTTAATACGAGATAATTGTACAGGACTACCTTCTTTGTTCTGCATTCGACTAACACTTGACTTCCTCTCTCCTGTTGCTCAATCTTTAAATATCTATCCCTTGATATGATGAGAGTGTGGAGAATACAATACACCGATTAAATTCATTAACTGAGGGAAACTGGTTTAAGCTAATTTGCGGAGCTAGTTATCAACATCTGCCCACAGTTCGCAGTTTAGCTCTGATTTATACTTTGGCTGGAGTCGACTGTATTGATGTCGCTGCGGAATCAGCTGTTATTACTGCTGTGCAAGAAGGTATACAGGCAGCTCAGAATTTTCAGAACTTTGCTCTTCGTCCAAACCCTGGAGGCAATCATCCACCTTTGCTGATGATGAGCATTAATGATGGGGAAGATCCTCATTTTAGAAAAGCAGAATTTGATGCTACCCAATGTCCAGTAGAATGCCCTCGTCCTTGCGAAATGATTTGCGGGGCCGACGCGATCGCATTTAGTGAAATTGCCAACGAATTTTCTGGGGTCAGCGATCGCCTTTGCTATGGTTGTGGTCGTTGTTTACCTGTTTGTCCAGAAAAATTAATTACCACTCGCTCCTATGTCTCAACTCCGCAAGCAGTAATATCTTTAATTGATGAGATGGGCATAGATGCGATCGAAATTCATACTCAAGTCGGACATTATTCTGATTTCAAGAGATTATGGCAAAAAATTGCTCCAGAAGTTGATAAGTTACAAATTCTTGCAATTAGTTGTTCCTATCATCAAGAAGTCATTCCCTATTTACAATCTCTTTTTGAGCTAATAAACCCATTACCTTGCCCTTTGATCTGGCAAACTGATGGTCGTCCCATGAGTGGCGATATTGGCATGGGAACAACTCATCTTGCAATCAGATTTGCCCGAAAAGCGATCGCAGCTAATTTGCCTGGATATATTCAACTGGCAGGAGGTACAAATGATTACACTGTCACCAAACTCCAAGGGGAAAAAATGTTAAAGTACCAAGCTAAGAACACAAGCAGTTGTAATAGATGGGTTTCGGGAGTTGCCTATGGTAGTTATGCTCGTTCTTTAGTGTCGCCAATTTTAGAAAAACTAGAAATGATTAATTACTCAGATAATCATTCTGCTAAACAACTAGAAAATTATCCTGATTTACTTCAAGATTCAGTGGCCATTGCCCATAATCTAGTATCTCAAATTAAATATTCTTCCTTATAAAAAACTAATCTCCGATGGTCTAGGTTCCCTAAAACCTAAAACCTAACACCTAATACCTTTAAAAAATAATTTGAATGACACAAAATCAAATTCCCGCTCATCGAATGCAAATCACTGATAACCTCGACGAATTGTTAGGGATATTTCCCACGGTGATTCGAGACAAAATTGAGGCTCATCCCCAAAAAGATAACCTGATAGAAGTTGTGATGGATTTGGGAAGGCTGCCTGAAGCCCGTTTTCGCAATGAAGTTTGTTATTTAGGAGAAAAGCCAATCTCAAAAGAAGATCTGCAATATTCTATCGAAAGAGTTGGGATCTTTGGTGGTGACAACCGTGCTGGCATTGAAAGGACGTTGCACCGCATCAGTGCCATGCGCAACCGAGCAGGAGATATCATCGGTTTGACTTGCCGCATTGGGCGAGCGGTTTTCGGCACAATTGTCATGATTCGGGATTTAATCGAAACTGGGGGATCAATCTTGTTGCTGGGTCGTCCAGGGGTTGGTAAAACTACGGCTCTACGGGAAATTGCTCGGGTGTTGGCTGATGATCTAGAAAAAAGAGTTGTAATTATCGATACTTCCAATGAAATTGCTGGCGACGGTGATATTCCCCATCCTGCAATTGGTCGTGCTAGAAGAATGCAAGTGGCTCGTCCTGAGTTACAGCATCAGGTAATGATTGAAGCAGTGGAAAACCATATGCCAGAAGTCATTGTAATTGATGAAATTGGTACGGAATTGGAGGCTTTAGCTGCTCGTACCATTGCAGAAAGAGGAGTTCAATTAGTAGGGACTGCCCATGGCAATGCTTTGGAAAACTTGATTAAAAATCCTACTCTTTCTGATTTGGTTGGCGGTATTCAAGCTGTAACCCTTGGGGATGATGAGGCCCGCCGTAGAGGTTCGCAAAAAACAGTTTTGGAGAGGAAAGCTCCGCCTACATTTGCGATCGCGGTAGAAATGTTAGAGCGCCAAAAATGGATTGTCCATGAGGATACTGCCCAAACTATCGATAGTTTGTTGCGAGGAATTGAACCTGGCTCTCAAATTAGAACTGTTGATGATAGTGGGGAAGTCTCGATTGTTGAGCAAGAAGCTGTCAGCCACATAAAAGGGGTTCAGTCTCGCAATTCGAACATTGTGGCACCATTGAGTCCTAGGGGTTGGCGTGCCTCAGGAAAAATGACCCCGATCGCGCCTTTAAGCAGAAAAAAAAAGAATAAGATAAATCCTGAGTTTGAAATGATGCTGGAAGGATCTTGGCAAACCCAAGATCCCAGTGGCAGCAAAATTAGGACGCCAGGCCCCAATGGTGAAGATTGGCCTGTGTACATCTATCCCTATGGCATTGGTCGTTCTCAAATAGAACGGGTAATTGATGTTTTGGATTTACCCGTTGTGTTAACTAAAGATGTCGATCATGCTGATGCGGTAGTCGCTTTGCGATCGCAAATTAAACATCACTCTCGCCTCAGACAATTGGCAAAAACTCGTAATATTGCGATTCATGCTGTCAAGTCTAATACGATTCCCCAGATTACTCGGACATTACGTCAATTGTTGCAGCTTGAAGATCCTAATGCGACAAACACCGCAGATGTTCGTTTATTTACCACGGCGAGTAATGATGACGAAATCGAAGCTTTAGAAGAAGCACGTTTAGCAGTAGAGCAAATTGTAATTCCCCAAGGTCAACCCGTAGAATTATTACCTCGTTCTTCTAAAATTCGGAAAATGCAGCATGAGCTTGTAGAGCATTATCATTTAGAATCCAATAGTTTTGGGGAAGAACCAAATCGTCGTCTCCGAATTTATCCCGCTTAGGATTAACGGGCTTTGCTCTTGAAGGCAGAGGGCAGAGGGCAGAGGGCAGAAGTTTAAATCTCTCTTTCCCTTTGTCATAGATTAGAATTTCTATAATTTTTGCATTGGTATGGAGCAGTAGATCATGGATTATTCAGAAGCTTGTGAATATAGTACCTTGGTTTTTTATCGAGAGAATCACAGGAAACAGCTTTACTATAGTTGGGAAGGTGATATTTGGTGGCGTGAATCACCAGATAAACCTCAAGAGAAATTATTCTCGATAATTGGCATGAATGCGACCAAGGTTCTGCTCAAAAAAGATCCTGAGCATGGTGAGGTTGGTTATCGGCTCAATCGAGAAATTGGGCTATTTTGCGATCCCGAAACCAAGGAAATTTTGCATTACTGGCAGCCCGGAGAGAGCAGCCCCAAAAAGCCTGTGGTTCATATTGCGAATCGCATGGTTCAAGGATCGCTTCGAGAAAGAAAAATCACGATTCCACCAGGAAAAGCATATATCACCAGAGTCAATGAGATTCCTTTAGAATATCCCCATGCTTTAGCCAAAGATCCTAAGTTTAAAGATTATTGCCCTGGTGAAAAATTTAAGGGCGTGGAATATTTTACTTCTAGTGTTTCTCGTCCTGGGTTTAAGGGTGCACCACCAGCGGAATGGGCGCGGGATTGTCCTTGGATGCCTTGGATGAAGTTGGGTTATGGACATCCAGCTAGGTTGCGGTATGAAACCAAGATTGCCAGAGTTGACTCTTTTGAAGAGCTGAATCCTAAGTTAGTTGAGTTGGTCAGGAGCAGATTACCGATCTATGAGTTTACTCCTGAGGAATGCGATGAACCGAATATGACAAGTATTCTCTATTTTAAGAAGCATTTTGATGCTTATTTGCAGGGCGAGAGTTTTCCGATAGAAGAAACTTTTTAATTTTAAGGATGTAGTATTGCCAAAGCATCAAGCAATTAACGAATAGACAAAATTAGCAATCAAGGAAAGTGCGATCGCGACTATTCCTCCACCAATCCATCTCAGCGAACCAATCAAAGATTCAATCTTCTCCATAGATTTTTCTAGTCCACCTAGTCGATCATCTATTTTTGTTAACTTATTTTCTACATTTGTTAATCTGTTTTCTACTGCTGTTATTTTATTCTCAACGCCAGTTAATCTATTTTCCACATTGGTCATACGGTTTTCTAGACCAAGCAAACGACTATCTACGCTTTTAAGTCGCTCCTTAATATCTGAGATATCTCTTTCAACAACGGCGATTCGTTCACCACCATTGTTGGTGATTTTACTAAGTAGCGCTTGTTCCCATTGTGTTCCTGTTGGACTTATCATAAATATGCGATCGCTGATAACTCTGAGAAGACTAAATTAATATGTTCTCAATACTATCTTAAAGAATTTTTTCTACTAAAGTCCAAAAATAACCATCTGGTGCGACAAAAGAAAAACTCTGCTCCCCAAACTCATTAACTTCTACCGAGGTAATATTCTTGGCTTTGCTATTGCTAACTCGCTGATGATAGTCAAGAATATCGCGCACCCCATAGGTATAAAGACAAACACCGAGACTGCCAGGCCGCGCCAGCTCATGAACATCTGCAACCTCCAATGATTCAGGATAGCGAATAAATTTTAGGCGACCCGATCGCATTTTTTGGGGATCGTCTTTAGAAGATCGCGGATCATCAAAGTTTGTGCTGTAATATGCTTCTCCTGGATTAATTTGAAAAATATCTCGTCCCGTTTCATTGCCTTCATAGGTAGTTACCCATTCTTCATCGTTGAAGCGCATTAAACCCAGAACTTCGTCATAGAAACGCAAAACTTCTTGGCTATCGTCTTGAATAATTAATCCCACATGGGTGAATTGACTTGTACGAAGGTGCGATGCGATCGCGACTTTGCCGTAATTCGGAATTTGATAGTTATAGCGCTGAAAGATAAATTGACGCGATTCCGGACGAAGCAACATCAGCTCCCGCACTCCAATAGGCTTGTCGATAAAAGGCTCAAAAGTTTCACCAGTATCGTAAATCACATCCCACATCGGCCCCATGAAATAGATATCTTGCCCCGCAGCCTTGGCGATTGCCGCGTGGTTTGCGATCGCGAGAACATCGTCGCTCATCATGGCTCCCCAACGATTACCTCGCAGCCTCATTTTACTCATTCCCAAACCTTCATTTAGAGGTTGATCCCAAACCATAATGCGAATCAAACCATGATCGGCATCTTGATGCTGCAAACGCATAGCTTGGAGTTGTGAATTCACCCCATAAAGAGCTTGAGCTTGCTGAGCTGAAACTGTGCCTTCTTGTCCTAAGGAAAATCCAAATTGCTCCCAATATTTAAGCGTTGATTTGGGATCGCGAGTTCCGATGCAGATTTCGTATACGCCAAAGATCTCTTGCATGGGGTTTGTTCTGGATGAATTGGATATGTTGCTGGACAAAATTCTCATCTCCTAGATTCAAAAAACCTATCTATTGCTCTTCCCAGAATTGTAGATGAACTCCGTTGGGAGCTTCTACTGCGATCGCTTTTGCTGTTTCATGATTGGAAATTGGTATTTCTATAGTTTCGGCAAGAATTTTAATGTTGTTTTGTTGTAATTTTTGGGTCAGCTCGGTTAGGTTGTCCGTGGTAAGTGCGATCGCAAATAGTCCAAGATTAGGAATTTTCCCAGTGCTGGATAGATTTTGACCTGGCACAGAAGTTTGAATAAATTCCAAGAAAGGAGTTTTACTGCCAGGCTGTTTAATAAATGCCATTCTCGATTCAGTTCCTGCTGGCAAGTTTAAAATATTATCAATCATTCCTTCTGGTAAAACCTCGTTAAATATTGTCGTTAGACCCAGAATATCGCTATAAAATTTTGTGACTTCTGCAATGTCTGTAACTACTTGAGAAGTATCAAGCATCGAGCCAAAATCTTCTTTGAGTTCGGGAATTGGTTCTGAAAGACGCTCAATAAAGACAAGAGGAATATCATCAGGCCCCGTCATGATTGCTTCTTTGACGGTAACTGGCCCAAGACTGAAAGTGTAAGTTATGGGAGGACAAACAAATTGATAGCCTTGTTGGCTAAAGCGATCATAAGCCGCATCAACATCTTTAGCCCGAAACGCGATCGTAAACAAACCATAATCTGTTGTATTGCCAGTAGTGCGGATTGATTTACCAGAGTTGGGTTGAAATTGGATTAATTTTATTGAGGTCGTTTGTTCATCGTTTTTGAGAATTATCACATTACCAGTAGTTTCGAGCGAGCAATTCCACAGTTGATTAATTGTTTTAGCATCAAGAGAATATTCGGCCACGACGGACATTCCGAAATTGTCTTGGAAAAATCTTGCTGATTTGTCCAGATTGCTTACGCTAATTAGAATTTGAGCAATTCCATCTTTGAGCATATTTAAACCTTCTACTAGTTAATAGAGACATCAGCCTGGCGATCGCGATTGGGATTTGGTTTGATGAAAATGATAACTTCACATGCAAAGGCATATCAAGCTGTAAATTCCCAAAATGTAAAAACAGCATGAAAGTTATCCGAAAATTATATATATTTTCTCCTCATAGTATATATAGTTACAAAATGCAGCTAGAAATTATTTTATAAACTTCAAAACACGGATCAAAGCTGAGATGATTTCACTCTTAACTATAGAAGCCGTTATCAAGACTAAAACTTAAGGCAAATAGCTTTAGATTAGAACTCATCAATCAAGAGAGGAGAACCGATTAATTAAATGTCTTTACAGGTAGAACTGCTAGAAGAAAGTTTTGAAGCAATTAAGCCGCAAGCTAATGAGTTTGTGAACAGTTTTTATGAAAATTTGTTTACAGCTAATCCCGAAGCTAAACCTTTGTTTGACACCACAGACATGACAGAGCAAAAGAAGAAATTGCTAGCGTCTTTGGTCTTGGTAGTAGAAAATCTCCGCAAGCCTGATGCTTTGGAGGGTGCACTAAAAGGCTTAGGCGCTCGCCATGTTAAGTATGGAGCTTTGCCAGAGCATTACCCCTTGGTAGGAGGTGCTTTGTTGACCACTTTCGGGCAATATCTAGGTGAGAAATGGACTCCGGAAGTCAAACAAGCTTGGATAGATGCCTATGGCGCAATTAGCGAAATCATGCTCGATGGGGCTGACTACTCCAAAGAAGAAGTTGCCCTACCAACTCCAGAAGCTACAGAGGAAGCGGCAGAAGGCGGACTACAAGTAGAGTTGTTAGAGGAAAGTTTTGAGGCGATCAAACCTCAGGCTAATGAGTTTGTTAATAGTTTTTACGAAAATTTATTTACAGCTAATCCCGAAGCGAAGCCGTTGTTTAAGACCACAGATATGGCAGAGCAAAAGAAAAAATTGTTGGCGTCTTTGGTCTTGGTAGTAGAAAACCTCCGCAAGCCTGATGCTTTAGAAGGTGCCTTGAGAGGGCTAGGTGCTCGTCACGTTAAATATGGAGCCCTACCAGAACATTATCCCCTGGTGGGGGGGGCATTGTTGACGACGTTTGAACAGTATTTAGGTGCTCAATGGACGCCCAATGTTAAGCAGGCTTGGGTGGATGCCTATGGGGCAATTAGCGAAATCATGCTTGACGGAGCTGACTATACAGAACAAGAAATCGCTTTAGATCCTGATCCGACACTCGAAACTAGCGAAACTAGCTCAGTTGCCGCTGCATCTTCAACAGAAGAAGGTAATAGCAAAGCTGGCCTATTAACCATTATAGGCGGCGGCATTTTAGGTTTGATTGCAATTCTTCTAGTGCTTCTGTAATAGGAGAATATGGCAGGAAATCTAGGTAAAAACTTTCAATTGGGTAAGTTACTACAATCAAAGTTTGTCATTATTGGAGTGATGCTTCTGTTGTTAACTTGGTTTGCTGCTGCTTTTGCTTTAGATCAGCGTAGTATTTTTCTTCCTGGTGAAACTTCAAATGGCCACGTCTTGTTTGAGGCGAGTTGTAGTTCTTGTCATGAAGGATTTAAACCTGTAACTAATGAAACTTGCAATCGTTGTCATCAAGCAGAAATGGCGACAGATGTTCATGGAGCCAAGAAGTTTCGTGATCCTCGTTGGGCTGAATATTTGGAAAATCTTGATGTTTTGACTTGCACTGCCTGTCATGCAGAACATGTCCATATGTTTGATCGGGGAGTTCATCTTCAGCCAGATTTATGTATGGCTTGTCATGAAGGGGTAATCAATGGGCAACTAATTAGTCATGAAGGCTTCACTCCTGATGGCTGTTGGACCGGAGGTTGTCACAATTTTCATGATCATCGAGGGATTTCGACGGGTTTTCTGCGAAAAAATCTTGATCAACCTTGGATGTTACCGGAACCTGCTGAACCGGCAAGAATAGTTGAGATTAAGACAACTACTCCTCCCCCGGCTGATTTAATTCAGGAATTTTTGCAGGGGGAAGTATGAGAAATATTGGCTTTAAATTACTGGTTCTGTTCTTGTTTATTGTCAGTTTTTGCTTAGTTCCACCGGCGGCCTCGGCAAATTTCACTCAAACCCAGTTAGATGAAATTACTCAACTTTGGCAAACTAGCGCCCATGCCCTAACAGAGGTCAATTGTTCGAGTTGTCATCAAAATGCAGAAACCAAACAGCTAATAGTGAGACCAACCCAAGAAAGTTGTCGCAGTTGTCATGAATATACAGTGGAGACATTTTTATTGGGGAAACATGGCATTCGGACTCTAGAGGGTTTATCTCCTCTAACTCCCGCCATGGCACATTTGCCCATGAAAGAATCGGCTCAAGACTTACAAATGAGTTGTAATACTTGCCATGATGTTCATTCAGTGAATACATCCCAAGCTGCGGTAGATTCTTGCTTGGTCTGCCATAATGACCCCCATTCCCTCAACTATAAAAGTTCTCCCCATGCCCAGATTGTTGAGCTAACTAGTCTTCCCCGTCCGAATCAAGATGCCGTAACCTGTGCAACTTGTCATTTACCCAGGGAAAAAGTAGGTAGTGCCATTCTAGTCAATCACAATAATACCTATGTTCTCAAACCACGCGATCGCATGGTGAAGGATGTTTGTATGAATTGTCATGGAGTGGAACATTCCTATAACAGTATTTTCGACGACCAATTAGTCGAATCCAATTTTGCCGGACCTCCTACTCAAAAAATGCAAACCTTCCAATTAGTGAGGGATTTAGAGAAGAAACGGTCAAGCAAAGCCAAATAACACTAGCTGTCACTAGTGATTATTCATTTATTTAACTTTACTCAACCTAATAGCACTAAGAATCATCCTAACAATGAATCATCTAATTCGAAAAATTAAAACTCAAACTATAGGGTTAATCGCGATCGCAGTTATGGTAACCTTTACCGCGATCGCCTGTGGTGGCGGCAGCTCAACCCAAACCACTGCCGCAGTGGGCATTCCTCCCGAAAAAGTTGTTGATTATATCCATACTGTGCTACTCGCAGATCGCACAGCTTACACCAAACATGTGGTGAATCGTCTCAAGACATTAGAAGGAAAAGAAAAGCCCAATGGAGTAATCGACGCCGAAGCCACTGAAGGTTGGCAAGAAACTGGTGGAGTACCTCTACCCGCTCAAATGTTCCGTTTGGGCTCAGAAGTTGCTTTAGAAAATACTACAGAATTCACTTATAACCTCATTTCTACTTGGTACATCAACGATAGCCATAACCCAAAATCTGAGTTTGAAAAAGTTGCGATGGAAGAAGTGAACAAAACGGCAGAACCTTACACGGGTTATCAAGAAATTGGCGGGCAAACTTACTTTTCTGCTCTGTATCCCGACAAAGCAGTAGCCGAAGCTTGTGTTACTTGTCACAACACTCACCCAGTTCATTTGGAACGTTATCCTGACAAACAATTTGAACTGGGAGAAGTCATGGGCGGCATTATCATTAACCTACCTGTGGATAAAACTTAATAACGAAGGCAGAAGGCAGAAGGCAGAGGGCAGAGGGATATTTTCATTATCAACTAATGCTATTCCTTCTGTTCTCTTTCTTAGTGCATGTTTTTTAAGGGCAAAGCAAGTAACAAGATAATCCATGAAACCGAAATTTTCTACGCTGATAATCCTCATATTTTTAGCAGCTGCTATTCTGGCACCTTTTGCTCTTAGTCAGATTTATATTCCCATTCTGAGAGAACAGTCTTTCGATCTTTTACTATTTTTGCAAGGTGAACTTTATAAGCAAACTACTGGATATATTGCCCTAGCTTTTGTACTATTTGAAATGATTTTGGCTGCTAGAAAAAGAGGAAGAGGCTGGATTGTGCAAATAAAAGTTCCTGGTTCGATCCTAATGTGGCGAAGACTGCATATTTTTCTAGGAGTAGGTTTATTAAGTATCGTTTTGATCCATACTATTGGCGTCAATGGCCTAAACTTTAACGCAATTTTTTTGTGGATATTTTTTGGCGTCAGTCTTTCAGCATTAGTGGGTGTAGTGGCCGAAACTGGCATTGTTGAGTCGCCAAGAAAAAGATTTTTAATTTGGTTATCTAGTAAAAAACCTAATGGAGAAAAAACCTCTGGTATCTCGAAAAGTCTTATGATTCGCAAGTTAAGAAGTTTTTGGCTAGGAACTCACATCATATTAGTCAGTATCTTTTTTGTCATGCTAGGAGGCCATATCTTTTTGGTTTATTATTACCAGTAATAGAGAAGATCAGAAAAATGGCAATATGAAAGACGATGTTATCCTGCAACGAGCAGCTAATTATTTTATAGAACAAAAGGATTTACCATCATCTTCAGAAGTTGTAAATTCCTTGTTGGAGGCAGAGAAAATTGCCAAAAAAGAGAAAATTAGTTACGACTGGGAAAATTTGCTCGGCACTTGGCGGCTATGTTTTGTCACGGGGACGAAAAAGACCAGAAAAAAAGCAGGAATTGTTCTCGGAGCAGGACGATATTTGCCCCGTTTAGTTAAAATTTCCCTTAATTATTCACCTGGGGAAGAAGAATTGGCAACAAATCAAGGCAATGTCGAAAATAGCGTGGAGATTGGCGGTTTGCAATTATCTTTGACTGGGCCAGTTAGGTTTTTAGCACCTAAAAACATCCTGGCGTTTGACTTTACCAGAATGAAAGTAAAATTGCTTGGCTTGACTTTCTATGATGGTTATATTCGCAACGGAAAAGCCAAAGAAACAAGTTTTTATACCGACAAGATTTCTCAGCAAGCATTTTTTGCCTATTTTTATATTACCAATTCCGCGATCGCCGCAAGAGGTAGAGGTGGGGGCTTAGCTCTTTGGAGTAAGAAAGAATAATCATACTAAATCCGATTCTGAAAACACATGTTTAGATGAGAAAATCTAAATGGACTCAAAACCTTCTGCCCTCTGCCCTCTGCCCTCTGCCATCCCTCAACTCGTAAGT
>NZ_ALVZ01000196.1 GCF_000332055.1 Xenococcus sp. PCC 7305
AGTATCGAGTATTTATGCAGTCTTGAGGGTTCAAGGTCAATAGGAGCCCAAAAAGCTTTCCTGGTGCTAGTAGCGCAATGGCCCCACTTCGACTCCATCCCGAACTCGAAAGTGAAACGTTGCAGCGGCGAAGATACTTGGGGGGTAGCCCCCCGGAAAAATAGCTCAGTGCCAGGTTTATCATTCCATCAAAAAAACAACAAGAAGCTCTCTTTTTTTATCAAAGAGGGCTTTTTGCTTTAGTTATGCTACTGATTCTTTGGTAGTCTTAAGGATTTAGAGCTAATGGGGCCTAGAATCCGATTGAGTTTTCGCAGCTGTTCTGCTGTTCCCATGCAGATCAAAGCATCCCCTTCCAGTATTCTGGTATCCCCTGTTGGCCCAGCGATTAAATTCCCGTCAAAACGACGAATAGCTAGGACTAGAGCTCCAGATTGGGTACGAAGTTTCGCTTCTCTAAGACTTTGTTCTACATAGGGACATACTCCAGCATCGATTAAGAATTCTTCTAGATAATAAGAACGATTTGCTCCAGTGATAATACCATCTACGAAATCCATAACTTGGGGTCTCAAGGCTGCTGCAGCAAGTCTTTTTCCCCCTGTAATGTAAGGAGATATCACAGCATCAGCACCTGCCCTTTGCAACTTTAGAACTGCTTCTTCATTACTGGCTCTGGCGATCGCTCTTATGTTGGGATTAAGAGTTTTGGCAGATAATATAGTGTAAAGATTTTCGGCATCAGAAGGTAAAGCCGTAACTAAACAGGTTGCCCGATCGATTTTAGCTTTGAGTAAGGTCTCATCGAGAGTGGCATCTCCTGAAATTACTGTATAGCCTAACATCTTAATTTCTGCTACTTCTTCTAGATCATCATCCAAAATTACAAAGGGAATCCCCTCAGCAGCAAATTCTCGCACGACATAACGACCGGTACGCCCGAAACCGCATACAATATAGTGTTCCTCCAGCGCATCAATGGCAAGTTGCTCTTGTCTCATTTTTAATCCTTCTTGAAAATATCCCTTGATTAACGCCTCGGCAAAACGATTTGCAATGTAAGCAATCGTAATTACCCCCATCAATATTAAACAAATCGTAAATAGCCTGCCTCGATCGCCTAATGTATTGATCTCAGAAAACCCTACTGTAGAAAGGGTAATAATTGTCATGTAGGCAGAATCTGAGAGGGACCATTTCTCTACTATGTGATACCAGAGAGTCCCAATCAAGACTAATCCCACTAAGGCAATCGCTCCTGCAACTAACTCTTGGCGTAAACGTTTATATTTTTCATCAAAACGATAGGGCATGAACGATTTTTGTCTTATGGATGCTTGTATTTATAGTCTAATTATTGTTAGCTTAGATTAATTAAGAATTAATTTGGGAATCAACTTTAGCCAGATAGCGATAGCATAAGTAAGATTACTAGTTTAATTACAGTTTCCCATAGCAAAGGAATTTTCACCAGGAGTTATTTGTGAGCCAATCAACTGTAGTAGATAATTTCTCTAACCAATCCGTTACTCAGCAATCTTTTGATCGTGGTGCTTTCGATGATAGTGTCATGAAAACCTATGGACGTTTTCCGATCGCTCTAGAGCGCGGCTCAGGTTGTCATGTTTGGGATAGTGACGGTCGAGAATATCTAGATTTTGTCGCTGGAATCGCTACTTGTACTCTGGGACATGCTCATCCTGCATTGATTGATAGCGTTACTCGACAAATCAAAAAACTCCATCATGTTTCCAATCTCTATTACATACCCGAACAAGGGGAATTGGCAACTTGGTTAGTTAACCATTCTTGTGCGGATAAGGTCTTTTTCTGTAATTCTGGGGCAGAGGCTAACGAAGCTGCGATTAAATTAATCAGGAAATATGCCCATACTGTCTTAGACTTTCTTGAGCAACCTGTGATTTTAACTGCGAAGGCTAGTTTCCACGGACGGACTTTAGCGACCATCACCGCTACAGGTCAAGCTAAGTATCAAAAAGATTTTGAACCTCTAGTAGATGGTTTTGCTTATGTTCCTTATAATGATATCGTAGCCATTGAAAATGCGATCGCAGATATAGACGAGGGAAATCGTCGCGTAGCAGCAATTATGCTCGAACCTTTACAGGGAGAAGGCGGAGTTCGGCCTGGAGATCGGGAATATTTTGCCAAGTTACGGCAAATTTGTGACGAAAATAATATTTTGCTAGTATTCGATGAAGTGCAGGTGGGTGTTGGTCGGACAGGAAAGCTTTGGGGTTATGAAAACCTGGGAGTTGAACCTGATATTTTCACTAGTGCTAAGGGTCTAGCAGGCGGAATCCCCATCGGAGCAATGCTCTGCAAAGATTTTTGTGCGGCTTTTGAACCGGGTAATCATGCTAGTACTTTTGGCGGTAATCCCTTTGCTTGTGCTGCTGCTTTGTCGGTGTTGCAAACCATTGAACAAGAGCAGTTGCTTGATAATGTTATTGCCCGGGGCAAACAGTTGCGGGACAGATTGAATGCGATGGCGAGCTCTTATCCCCAGATGTTCACGGAAGTTAGAGGTTGGGGACTAATTAATGGTCTGGAACTGCAAGCTGATATTGACTTAACTTCGATTGATTTGGTCAAATCGGCTATGGATGAAGGCTTGTTACTCGCTCCTGCTGGACCTAAGGTTTTGCGCTTTGTCCCGCCTCTGATTGTCTCTGCGGACGAAATCACTCGCGGTTGCGACATCTTAGAAAAAGTTTGTCAAACAGCTAGCTCTAAGCTCTAAGAGGCTTGGCGTCCCAAATCTAGTTTTTAACTATTTGTTTTCTGCTTGCTGCTTTTCTCGGTCTCATGGGAAAAAATGTAACAAAATTGTACGAGATCTAAAGTAATCACAAAATAGTTTGAGAAACTAGAGTTTAATGTTAAAAATCTATATTGAGAACTTTTCGGCATAACAATCGCATGAAACTAGCAGCAAGAGTAAATGAGGTGTCTCCTTCTCTAACCCTGGTGATCACCGCTAAGGCAAAAGCAATGAAGGCAAAAGGGATTGACGTATGTAGCTTTAGTGCAGGAGAGCCGGATTTTCCAACGCCGCAGCATATTTGTGAAGCTGCTCAAAGGGCAATAGATGATGGGAAGACTCGATACGGTGCTGTTACTGGCGAATTGAAATTACGAGAGGCGATCGCTAAAAGATTACAAACTAAGAATAAATTGTCTTATAGTCCTGACAATATAATTGTGACCAATGGAGGCAAACATTCTCTCTATGGTTTGATTCAAGCTTTAATCGAAGCTGGGGATGAGGTGATTATTCCTGCCCCCTATTGGGTTAGTTATCCCGAAATGGTTAAACTCGCTGGGGGTACGCCAATTTTGATTGAAACGAGCGCTGCGAACAATTATCGAATCACGACGGAGCAGCTAAGGGAAGCAATTACAGACAAAACTAAGTTATTGGTGCTCAATTCTCCTTCAAATCCTACTGGGACTGTTTATCCTCCAGCTGAAATACGCGCGATCGCGGACATTGTTGTGGAACAAGATATCTTGGTGGTTTCTGATGAGATTTACGAAAATATTCTTTATGACGATGCGGAGCATCTGAGCATTGGGGCGGTTAATCCCGAAATATTTGCTCGGACAATTACGAGTAATGGTTTTGCCAAGAGTTATTCGATGACAGGTTGGCGTGTCGGCTATGCAGCGGGGCCATTGGAAATTATTCAAGCTATGGCAAAAATTCAGGGTCATAGTACTTCTAATATCTGTAGTTTTGCTCAATATGGTGCGATCGCAGCTTTAGAAAATTCTCAAGATTGTGTTCAAGAAATGTTGAATGCTTTTGCTGAGAGACGAGAGTTTATTTACCAAGCAATCAATGGTATTCCTGCTTTGTCTTGCCCTAAACCTGATGGGGCATTTTATGTGTTTGTAGATATTAGTAAAACTGGGTTAAAGTCCTTAGAATTTTGTAATTCTTTATTGGATTCCTATCAAGTAGCGACAATTCCCGGAATTGCCTTTGGTGCGGATAATTGTATTCGTATTTCCTATGCAACAAGTCTAGATACGATTAAGCAAGGAATAGAAAGATTAAGTAATTTTGTTAATTCTTTGACTTAAATTTGATTACTAATGAGTGCTAATATTCTGCAAATACCACTCCCCAATCATCAAGCGACGGAGAATCTAGGTTATCTTCTAGGCAGACATTTACCTGCTTGCAGCACGATCTTATTAAAAGGGGATCTTGGTGCAGGGAAAACAACTTTAGTCCAAGGGATAGGAAGAGGGTTGGACATAACAGAATCGATTGTCAGTCCAACTTTTACTCTTGTGAGCGAATATCTAGAAGGTCGGATACCTTTATATCATTTGGATTTATATCGTTTGTCGACCGAGCAGGTGACAACTATTTATCCTGAAATTTATTGGGAAGGTATCGAAGTAGATCCTGGCATTACAGCTATTGAATGGTCGGAACGTTTGTCTTGCTATCCTCGCGATCGCATAGAAATAAGCTTAATTTATGACGAAAAAAAAGGCCGTCAAGCAACCCTGACATTATTCGGTAGTAACGACCTGAATTTAAGTTTTTTAAATGATTTAACTTTAAAGTCCTAATTGATTACCACGTTTGTATTGCATGTAAGCAGCGAAAAACAAACCAGCCAAAGTAATAGTAATTAGACCCAATACAATACCTAAAAGTAAAGGTTCGATCACAGAAATATCTCCTTATTTATAAATTTCTTATGTCTTAACATTCTACATTTTCCTGGATCACTTATCATTCTTCTTTACTGGTTCCTTGTTCCCTGACTATCCGTTACAATGACCTTCTGGTCTTTTTATCAACTAAATTACTAATATGGGACGTGCAAAAAAGGTTGTTTTGGCATATTCAGGTGGAGTCGACACTTCAGTATGTATTCCTTACTTAATGAACGAATGGGGAGTGGAAGAAGTTATTACTCTCGCGGCAGATTTGGGGCAAGGAGAAGAATTAAAACCGATTCAAGAGAAAGCTTTAAGATGTGGCGCAGTCGAATCTTTGGTCGAAGATGCTACCGAAACTTTCGTTAAAGATTATGCTTTTCGTGCTATCTGTGCCAATACTTTATACGAAAATCGCTATCCTCTTTCTACCGCTTTAGCACGCCCTCTCATCGCAAAATTATTAGTCGATGCTGCCGAAAAATATGGCGCGGATGCTGTGGCTCATGGCTGTACAGGCAAAGGTAATGACCAAGTCCGTTTTGATGTCGGAATTATGGCCTTAAACCCTAATCTCAAAGTTTTAGCTCCGGCTAGAGAATGGGGTATGAGCCGCGAAGAAGCTATTTCCTATGGAGAAAAATTTGGCATTGAGTCTCCTGTAAAAAAATCTTCTCCTTATAGTATTGATAAAAATTTGCTTGGTCGAAGTGTGGAAGCTGGTCCCCTCGAAGATCCGATGACGGAGCCCCCCGAAGAAGTCTACGAAATGACTAGAGCGATCTCGGATACGCCAGATGAACCAGAATATGTAGAAATTGGTTTTGAACAGGGTATCCCTGTTAGTCTCAATGGCGATCTCCTAGGCCCTGTAGATTTAATTTCCCAATTAAATGGACTTGTTGGCAAACATGGTATTGGGCGCATTGATATGATCGAAAATCGTGTCGTCGGTATTAAATCACGGGAAATCTACGAAACTCCTGCATTACTCGTGCTTATTCAAGCTCACCGCGATCTAGAAAGTTTGACCCTTACTGCCGATATCACCCAATACAAGCGGGGAATTGAGCAAACCTATGGTCAATTGATCTATCAAGGTTTATGGTACAGCCCCCTCAGACAAGCTCTAGATGCTTTTATTACTCAAACTCAAGAACGAGTAACCGGAATGATACGCATTAAATTGTTTAAAGGCAATGCTGTAATTGTTGGTCGTCGTTCTGACAATTCCATTTATACCCCTGACTTGGCAACTTATGGGGCAGATGATCAATTCGATCATAAAGCAGCCGAAGGCTTTATCTATATATGGGGTTTACCAACAAGAGTTTGGTCTAAATCAGTTAACAGTTAAGAGTCCCATTAGGCGAAATAATAATAACCAGTTATAAATTGTTTCGCCATTGTTTATTTTCCATGAATTCTATAAGTATAGTTACTTAGATTATTGATAAATGTTAAGAAAATATTTATATATATTACAGAATTGCACAATAGTCAGTATAACGATTCCTTAATCCTCTAATCTCAATGGGAGTAGAGTTTTGTTTTCTCAATCAAAACTAGACTGCTAGGGAATTTTATGGTTCTGCAAGGTTCCGACTTTGCTCCTAGCATCCAAAACAATGGAGGGTTAAAATGTCCATTCCTTTGCTCTCTTATCCTCTTTCGACACAAAATCAGCGTGTTGCTGGTTACGAAGTTCCTGGAGAAGAGCAACCCAAAATTTACTCAACGGAAAATATTCTTTCCGATTCGGAGCAGAATGATCTTGTTTGGTCAGCTTATCGGCAGATTTTTAACGAGCAGCAACTGCTTACGAGTAATCGTCAACTAGCTTTAGAATCTCAGCTCAAGGCTAACCAAATTACAGTCCGCGAGTTCGTTCGGGGATTAGTACTCTCTCCTAACTTTCGTGAACGCAATTATGAGCCTAACAATAACTATCGTTTTGCTCAAATGTGTGTGCAAAGGGTTTTAGGCAGAGATGTTTACGACGAGAAAGAAAAATTGGCTTGGTCAATTGTTCTGGCAACCAAAGGTATCGAAGGCTTTGTTGATGCGCTACTAAATAGTGACGAATATCTCAGTAATTTTGGTGATGATATTGTTCCCTATCAAAGAAGGCGGATTATAGCTCAGAGAACTGAAGGTGATTTGCCCTTTGCTAGAATGCCTCGCTATGGAGCGGATTACCGCGCTAAACTAGAAGAACTAGGATATTTTCAGGGTAAGGCTGGGGATTTATGGACTGGAATTCCTTACTATCCACCCCAAACTGCCCTATTGGTAGCTAGATTTTTGGCTATTTTTGGAGCTGTTTTTCTTGGCTTTTTGTTTTTGGCGAGCGCATTAGCTGCCTTCGGCTTGATTAGCTTATAGCTTTAAACCTATAGTTCTAATCGAAAAACTCAACAGGCTCTGTTAAAAATTAACAAGTTGTAACAAATAATGGTTCGGCGCCATTGTATAAAAGTTACCTGAGGGGTAAATGCCAGTCGGTAAAACCAAAAACGGTCTTTCAACTGTTCAAAGAACGTTTTTTCAGGTTGACTCGCTGAGTGTAAAGTTTTCTATAAAAGCTTAACAAATATTACTTTAAGCAAGGAAAATAATAAAAGCTCCCAAGAGGTTGGATATCCACCTCGGAAGAACCTTTCCACTCTAAGTAGTTGGTTACGGTTTTTGTCACAATTTCTTTTTGAATTTCAAATAAACTCATTTACATCGAGTAGGAGATAAATTAAATGTTCGACGCATTTACTAGAGTAGTATCCCAAGCAGATGCTCGTGGTGAATTCCTCTCCACTGCCCAAATCGACGCTCTAGGAGCCATGGTTGCTGAAAGCAACAAACGCATGGACGCTGTTAACCGTATTACTAGCAATGCTTCTGCAATTGTTACTAATGCAGCTCGCGCTTTATTTGCCGAGCAACCTCAACTCATTGCACCTGGTGGTAATGCTTACACTAGCCGTCGTAATGCAGCTTGCTTGCGTGATATGGAAATCATCTTGCGTTATATTAGCTATTCTATTTTCACTGGTGATGCTAGTGTATTGGAAGATCGTTGCCTTAATGGTTTGCGTGAAACTTATCTTGCTCTAGGTACTCCTGGCGTATCTGTTGCTAACGGTGTTCAGAAAATGAAGGATGCGGCACTTGCTATTGTGAACGACAGTAACGGTATCACTAATGGTGATTGTACTGCTTTAGCATCTGAAATTTCTGGATACTTTGACCGTGCGGCTGCCGCAGTTGCCTAAATTAAATAATTCAGTTTCAGATTTCTATTATTTAGAGTCAAACAAATAAAATTAGTAAAGTAAACGAGAACTCACAATCATGAAAACTCCTTTAACCGAAGCGGTATCTTCTGCTGACTCTCAGGGTCGTTTTTTGAGTAGTACTGAAATTCAAACTGCTTTTGGTCGTTTCCGCCAAGCAAGTGCGAGTTTGGAGGCTGCTAAAACCTTAACTTCTAATGCTTCTAGCTTAATTAACGGTGCTGCTAACGCTGTCTACTCAAAATTCCCCTACACCAATAGCACTCCTGGCCCCAGTTACGCTTCCACTCCAGAAGGTAAAGCAAAATGTTCTCGTGACATTGGCTACTATCTACGCATGGTTACTTATTGTCTGATTTCTGGTGGCACTGGTCCTATGGATGAGTATTTGATAGCTGGTTTAGATGAAATTAACCGTGCTTATGAGCTTTCTCCTAGCTGGTATATTGAGGCTCTTAAGTATATCAAAGCTAATCATGGTTTGACAGGTGATTCTGCTGTTGAAGCGAACAGCTATTTCGACTATGCAATTAATACTCTTAGCTAGTAGGTAATTCAGTTGCAATAAGTAACTTCTGATTAATAGCTTATCTTGGTTGCTAATTAGAGTGTCCAGAAGAGTATGCGAATACTGTGCGTCAGGCTAGTGTTTGTTTACTTTTCTGGGCATTGTTATGTTTGAAGTGATGAAGGATGAACGATGAGGGATGAGGAAGGAATTAGAGAAGCTGAGCAGTTGACGTTGGATCAGGCTCTGGAAAATCTCAGGCAAAAAGAAGATTTGGGTTTACGTTACTATGCTGCTTGGTGGTTGGGTAAATTTAGGGTTCAAGAACCAGAAGCTGTTGATCTTTTACTAGTGGCATTAGAGGATGAATCGGATCGCGCTCCTGATGGAGGATATCCTTTGCGACGTAATGCTGCTAGAGCTTTGGGTAAGTTGGGCAATAAAAAAGCGGTTCCTGCATTGATT
Source organism: Xenococcus sp. PCC 7305 (assembly GCF_000332055.1). Classification (GTDB taxonomy): domain Bacteria; phylum Cyanobacteriota; class Cyanobacteriia; order Cyanobacteriales; family Xenococcaceae; genus Xenococcus. The sequence continues at coordinate 8,968 of NZ_ALVZ01000196.1, forward strand.
CGATGTTTGGAATTTCCCGATTTTTATGTGCGGGAAGCTGCAGCTCAAGCTTTAGAGAATTTAGACGATCACCGTTGCGTTCCTTCTCTTGTTAAATTATTAGAAGGCGGCGTGGCTAAAGCAGAATTTGTGACCGGAAAACCCCATTTAGTGGAACCTTGTGAAGCGGTGATCGAAGCTTTGGGAACGTTAAACGCCACAGAAGCGATCACATTTATTAAACCTTTTCTGGGGCATTCGGTGGCGAAGGTTAAATATGCAGCAGCTAGGGCAATGTATCAGTTGACTCGGGAAAATCAATATGGAGAAATTTTGATTCAAGCTCTATCGGTTGATGATTTGCAATTACGCCGTTCTGCTCTTATGGATTTGGCTGCGGTGGGTTATTTGCCAGCAGGGGCTGCGATCGCAGATACTTTAGCAGAGAACAGCATGAAGTTAATTGCGCTTAAGGGCTTATTGGAAAAAAACCTCGATGCAAATTCTACCAAACTAACCCCAGAAAGTATCCAAATCATGGATTATATGGATTCTCTTTTATAACTATCAGGGAAATTTACCTGTTCCCTGTTCCCTATTCCCTATTGCCTTAAAATGATTAGTATTGAAAAACTTATTGAACATGTAAATAAAGCAGATTCTGCCGATGCCTTATTAGACGCGGTGGAAAATCTCGCCGATGCCAAATCAGAACTTGCCATTCCGACTTTAATTGAAGTTCTCGGTTTTAATAATCCAGGGGCTGCTGTCGCTGCGGTAGAAGGTTTAATTAAAATTGGCGAATCTGCTGTTCCTCAGTTATTAGAAAATCTTGATACCTACAACTATGGAGCCAGAGCCTGGATGATTAGAGCTTTTGCGGGGATTGGCGATCCTGCGGCTTTAGATTTATTGCTGAAAGCTGCGGTCACGGATTTCTCCCAAAGCGTTCGTCGAGCAGCGGCTAGAGGTTTAGGCATCATCAATTGGTCAAAAGTTGCCCCTGAAAAAGTTGCTATTGCACAAGAACAAGCTCTGCAAACTTTATTTTTGGCAACGGAGGATGGAGAATGGATTGTTCGTTATGCTGCGATCACAGGTTTGCATTCTTTAGGCAATGAAACTCCCGAAAAGTTTCTGACTGCGATCGCAAATAAACTGCGAGAAATATTGACCCAAGAGCCCGAAATAGTAGTCAAAGCAAGAATTCAATTGGCTCTAGAGCAATTAGGTTAATTGGGTTTTTCTGGGCTAGATGAGGTTGCAGCCAACTCCAATAATCCGGCAAATCCTACGAAAAAAGTATATAGGCCATAGCGTAACGGTGGTTTGTCTTGGCGCCGAGCCTGAAAAGCTGCGATCGCGCCTTCAATCAAATGAGCCAGCAAAGCAAGACTTCCTAACCATAATATGGGGTAAAGCTTATTGGGCAATAGACCATCTGTAAATCTCAAATACAGGTACCAAATTTCTAGACCCAAAGCAGAAGTGATTAAAATAGTAGATGCAATCTTAATTAGGTATAATAATTTCTGTCTCATTTTATAATACTTATTTGGAAATACTTTATTTATTGGAACATATTGTGACAATTTACGATAATCCGGTCATATCGTCTTTTTTAAGTTTAATTGTCGGTCTATTTATCGGAAAAGATAACCTCAGATTACATGATGTGCTTGATTGGGAACAAGCTGGCGATCGCTTTAAAGTTGGAGAACTTGAGTATCCTGAATATTATCTTCACCAAAATTTCCACGGAATCCCCCAAGGTTATCTCAATAAGATAGCCCCTGTAACCTATGATGCCGTAACCAGGTTCGCCGCACCACCCCATGAAATCAAGTTACGACAACAAGCCATTTCCAAGATTAAAGGTAAACCACAAAGAATTCTCGATCTAGGCTGTGGAACTGGAAGTTCAACTTTAATGTTAAAACAAGCTTTTCCCGAGGCTGAAGTTGTCGGCTTGGATTTATCACCACAGATGCTGTTGATGGCAGAACACAAAGGGAGTAAAAATAAGTTAGCAATTAAATGGCAACAGGGACTAGCCGAAGCGACAAGTTTCCCTGACGAGAATTTTGATCTGATATCCGTTGCTTTTTTGTTTCACGAAACTCCAGTACATATTTCCCAAGCAATCTTGCGAGAATGTTTGCGATTACTCACTTTAGGGGGACAAATAGTGATTCTGGATGGTAATCAGCAGAGACTGCGCCATACCAATTGGTTAATTAGACTTTTTCATGAGCCTTATTCCCAAGCTTATGCCGCGGAAAACATTGATAATTGGATGCAAAGTTTAGGATATAAAGAAGTCGAAACCAATTATATAGGTTGGATTTCCCAGCTGACTACTGGCTTTAAAATCCTGACAGAAAGTCGTATTTTGAATGAAAACTCTTAAAGATAACAGCTTTTGAATAAATCTCGGCACAAATTATCTTTAACCATCATTTGACGAAAAGCCTCAAATAAATATTCTTTAGCTTGTTCTAAGGACATGTTCTCTATATCCTTTCTTAATACTTCTAACTGGAACTGTTGCTCTAGAGAAAGTTGACCTATGTTCTTATCATTGTTATTCATGATGTGGCTCCTTTATTTATCGTAGATATTGTTGTAGCTGTAACATCAACGATTCTCAATTTTAGGAGCTGACAATAATTTCTGTGCTTAGAAAATCGTGATACCCATTAGAGAGAATCTAGACGTTAATAGCCATCTTTGGTTCCAAGTTTTCATGATGAACTATCTATTGTTTAAATCGAGTTGTTACTGGATAGTGATCGAGAAGTTCTATATTAGAAATCCGCTCTAATAGAAAACTTGCTTGTTTGATGTCATAATGCTTATTTAATTGTTGCCCAACAAACAAGAACGTTATTTTGATACCTAGTGATATTATAGCAATTTTTTGATTTTCGATAATTATTAGGTCTTCAATTTATTAATTAAAGGTGTGGCTATCCGCATTAATAAGCAATTTTTTGCACAAAAAACTACCTGAAGAGGGGAATAATGGAAGATGAAAAGATAAAAACAGAGATATTGATGTGGATTTCCAGTTTATTTCCTATTATTTATTTTGAAAAAGATTCATGAATTTACGGTCTATATAGTCTTTCCCAAGCCAGAGCCAAGAGGATTGCCAACCCCAAAATCCCCAAGATGCGATCGCTTTTTTATCTCCAGTTCCAATGAGAGCTAAATATCTTTTTTGGGGGGCATAAGAGATTAAAGCTTGTCCTGTAATCAGATTTTGCCAATTTTTAAAAAGTGGTGGGCCTTGTCGTACGGCAAACACTCCAGCTTTGGGACGAGTATGGTTTTGCATCGTCGCGATATCGCCCGTAGCAAATACATGGGGATGGGAAATAGAGCATAAACTATCTTTTACTAAGATAAAACCTTGGCTATCTGTGGCTAATTGAGATTGTTTGATCCATTGGGGAGCTGAGGCTTGAGTTACCCAAAAGAGGTAATCATAATCAATATTCTCATCATGATCACAAATAACATGAGATGAAGTAACTTCAGTAACTTGAGTTTTTAAATGTAATCTAACTTCTGCTTTGACCAAAATCTTTTGTAAATGTTGACTCACCCAAGGATTATGTCCAGATAATAATTTATCTCCTCGATGAATTAAAGATATTTGTAATTTATCGGCATAATTTTTCCCCATTTCCCCAAGCAAACGCGATCGCATATTTAAAGCTAGCTCAACCCCTCCTGCTCCACCTCCGACAATTATTAGCTTGATGGCAGATTGGGGCTTATCTTTGGCTTTTTCTAGTAAATTTTCCCAGGCATCTAGGAATTGCGGCACGGGTTTAGCAGGTATTGCATGGTCAGAGGCCCCAGGAACCGTCATTCTATTGGGAGTGCTACCAATATCAATAGATAGGTAGTCAAAACTTATGGGTTGATGATTTTGACAAATAACTTGATTATGAGCCAAATTTAGGGCGATCGCGCGATCGATGATTAGATCTGCCCCAACTCTTTGACAAAGGTTAAGCAAGTCAATATGAGTTTCTTCGTAGCTATAGAAGCCAGCAACATGACCAGGTAGCATTCCTGAATAGGGAGTTTGCTGCACATCACTAATTAGGGTTATTTTGACGTATGGTAGTGGTTTAGCGATCCAGAGATTGAGTGCGATCGCATGAGAATGACCTCCGCCTATTAGAACGAGATGGGGAAATTGGTGCGTAGAGTAGGATTGTTCCATTCTGGTGAAAAATAGATGGGGCTTTAGGGATTTAGGGAATTGAGGTGATTTATTAACTGGTGTTGCTGAATCCAGAAATGATTTGGCATAAATTGTATGATTGAGTTGTCTTAGCAAAAGCAAAAAAGCCTAGAAGTGCTGGTGATTATACAGGAAACAAAGAAATGAGTTCAGAAACAAAATCTTATGAAGCACAAATGCTGGGACAGCTCATTAAAAATGCAGAATCAATTGCTGTTGTGAAGGAAAAACTTAGTGTAGTCGAAGAAAAACTTACCAAGGTTGAAGCTACGGCAAATCGAGCTGAATGGTGGTTGAGGTTTATTGCTGGGGCGGTAGTTTTGTCTTTTTTTAAGGAACAATTGATAAGCTTTTTTTGAAGTTTGTGGCAACAGATGGCGAATATAAGATTTAAGTTCGCATAGTCATTGGGGTTTGTTAAGATGAAGGGTGAGATTAAAAATTTGATGTAGTGGGAGAGATTAAGGTGCGGGATGATATTCTACAAAAAATCAAAGAAGCAAAAGAAAACCAACTAGAAGAACTCGATTTAAGCAATTAAAGAATATTTCGAGCAATTGGAGGAGGGACAAGATTATATTTATGAAGCTAAATTGCTCATCGTTGGGGAAGGCGGAGCAGGCAAAACAACCCTCTTCCCCAGAATTGCTATATTAACTAAAAGCTATAACTTGCGTCTGCTACATGAATTTTCTGACTAATCTGCTATCACCCAAAACTAAATCCCCAGCCAAATCAACAGGACTTCCTCCCTTAAAAAGAGATCCTCGGGGAATACATATTAAGTCAGCTCCCGAAATTGAAAAGATGCGTCATTCAGGAAAGATTGTCGCCACCGTACTTAGGGAAATCGCATCATTCGCTAAACCTGGTATGACTACAGCTGAACTCGATGAATATGCCGAGGCCAGGATTCGGGAATTGGGAGCAACTCCTAGCTTTAAAGGTTATTATGGCTTTCCCGGCTCTATTTGCGCTTGTCTCAATCATGAAGTGGTTCATGGCATTCCTAGTGCGAAGAAAGTTATTCGCCAAGGAGATCTGCTAAAAGTAGATACAGGAGCCTATTGCGATGGGTTTCACGGTGATTCCTGTATCACGATCGCTGTGGGAAAAGTTTCCAAATCCGCAGCCAAGTTAACGAAAATTGCTGAAGAATGTTTATATAAAGGAATTGAACAGGTCAAAGCTGGTAACTATTTAATGGATATTGCTGGGGCGATCGAAGATCATGCTCAAGCCCATGGTTATACTATTGTAGAAAACTATACTGGTCACGGAGTAGGCAAAAATCTCCACGAACCGCCTTCGGTGTTCAACTTCCGCACTCGCGAACTAGAAAATGTCAAACTAAAAGCAGGCATGACCTTAGCGATCGAACCAATTGTTAATGCTGGCTCTAAGCATACTAAGACTTTGCGCGATCGCTGGATGGTCGTCACTGTTGATAATAATCTCTCGGCACAGTTTGAGCATACTGTGTTAGTAACTAATGATGGTTATGAAATTCTTACTGATCGTAATTAATGAGGGCAGAGGGCAGATGGCAGAGGGCAGATGGCAGATGGCATGATGAATAAGATTGATTATTTGCGCATTAGCTTAATCGATAAATGCAACTTTCGTTGTCAATACTGTATGCCAGAAGGTTCTGAGCTCGATTATCTTCTGCAACAGGAACTATTAACCAATCGAGAAATTATTACCCTAATTCAAGAATTATTTATTCCTTTAGGATTTACCAAATTTCGTTTGACTGGTGGTGAGCCTTTGCTGCGCCCCGGACTGGCTGAATTAGTCCGAGAAATTGCTAACTTGCCCCAAACAAGGGATTTGGCCATGACCACTAATGGTTTTTTGTTGGCCAAGATGGCGCGATCGCTTTACGATGCCGGTCTAAGAAGAATCAATATTAGTCTAGATTCTCTCAACCCCGAAACTTTTGATCGCATTATTGGCAATCGGGGACGTAGCCGCTGGCAGCAAACTTGGGAAGGCATTACCGCAGCCCATCAAGTAGGATTTGACCCTTTAAAACTCAATATAGTAATTATTCCTGGAGTCAATGACAGCGAAATCCTAGATTTAGCCGCTTTAACCATAGAGCGCAATTGGCATGTGCGGTTTATCGAATTTATGCCCATTGGGAATTCCGAACTATTTAGCGAACGAGCTTGGATTCCCTCGGAAGATCTGCGATCGCAGATTCGCGATCGCTGGGGTTTGTCAGAGTCTCAAGTAACAGGCAATGGCCCGGCTGATATCTTTCAAATTCCAGATGCGAAGGGCACTTTAGGTTTTATCTCTCAGATGTCCGAGTGTTTTTGCGACCGCTGTAATCGGGTTAGACTATCTGCTGATGGTTGGTTGCGTCCTTGTCTACTCAACGAAACAGGACAAATCGACCTTAAAACAGCTTTGCGTCAGGGAACAAGCCTAGACAAATTACAAGAACAAGTTCGACAACTAATTTTGCTCAAACCAGAAATCAATTTCAAGCAGAGAGAATCTGGTACAAACACGGGGACTTATACTCGCACAATGTCTCAAATTGGTGGTTAATGACTTAGAGAACATCAGCAATAAAACCTGAATCGGCTAAAAGACTCAGTACTTTACCAGAATTTGATGATTTAGAGCTCAAAGTTCATGGGAAATAAACATGAATTGAATTCGAGCAGGTAATAATTAATTAAGTGAATCAACCCAATAGTTATTTATAAAAAGAATTTTTTTATTATTATGTCTATTTCTAATTTTCTTAAAGTTTTCTCTGTTAGTTGTTTAGCTATTGCCAATTGCTCAGTCAGTTCCATTGCCCAAGCAGCTGATGCAAATGTGATCGAGCTTACTTATTCTGCGGCACAATTTCAATGTGGTGAAGGCAATGAACTAGTTGATATTCAAGTCAATGTCTATCGTAATAGTCAATTTGTCCAAACATTATCAGTAGAGGATAGTGTTTATTTACCAATTAATTCTTTTGATGATTTAACTTTTCAATATAATTTCATTGATGCCGAATGTGCTCCCATCGACAACCCAGAAGAAATGGTCTTAGCTCCTGAAGATCCGGTTCCTGATTTAGCAGGTGTCTATGAGCAAGATTCTCTCCAAGAGATACTAGACGGACTTAATGAGTACGAAGAACTTTTTATCGTGGAACTCGGTACTAGTGATTCTGAGAGTTCTGCTTATGATTTTCAAGATGTGGTGATGCTCATCAATAATAAACCGGCATTTTCCGATTAAATCACTGTCTTAAAAATACACAAAACCATATTTAGCGATCGCAGAGTTCTGGCTTAAAGGCGATCGCTAATTCTGTAGTGAGGAAACCACCACTTTAATTTTTGTTAAGTAAAAAACTAATAATAGAAATAGATTGAGAAGTAAGTTCTGCAACAATAGGGAAAAAGCTTAAAGCAAATCTAGGCTAATCAATTGCTAATATTCAGAGCTTAGAACTTATGGCCCACAGCTATTGCTCGCAAAGCGATTTTAATTCTGTCCACTAAGGAGGACAATCTTTTGAATAATAACAGTAATAATCTTCGTATCGGAAATTTATTTGGTATTCCCTTTTTTATCAATCCATCTTGGTTTTTTGTCTTAGGGCTAATCACTCTGCAATTAGGAACTGATTTTGCTCGTTATCCCCAGCTAACTGGCGTTTTACCCTGGCTGGTCGGCTTATTGGGAGCTTTGTTACTATTTGCTTCGGTTTTAGCCCATGAACTAGGTCATAGCTTCGCGGCTATCTCTCAAGGAATTCAAGTCAAGTCTATTACCCTGTTTATCTTTGGCGGATTAGCCACTTTAGAAAAAGAGTCGGAAACACCTCTTCAATCATTACTGGTTGCGATCGCAGGGCCTTTAGTAAGTGTTCTCTTATTCATCGTCTTTACAATTATTGGAGTCAATCTTCAGCTAGATGCTTCCTTAACAGCCTTAATCTATCTTTTGGCTCAAATCAATCTAGTCTTAGCATTGTTTAACATGATTCCTGGTTTACCTTTAGATGGTGGGAATGTCCTGAAGGCGATCGTTTGGAAAATTACTGGTAACCCTAACAAAGGAATTATTTTTGCAGGCAGAGTTGGTCAGTTTTTTGGTTGGGTTGCAGTAGGATTTGGGGTCCTCGGAGTTTTAGGCATTAGCCAAGTTGGTAGTTTTTGGACATTATTAATCGGTTGGTTTTTATTACAAAATGCTGGCATGGCAGCCCAATCTGCCACAGTTCAAGATAAGCTAGATCACTATACAGCAGAAGATGCAGTAATTACCGATAGTCCCATTATCTCAGGAAATCTAAGTTTACGAGAGTTTGTTAATAATTTTGTGATTGGCAAAAAACAATGGAAAAAATTTCTAGTTGTTAATGAAAATAACCAACTACAGGGTAATATTTCTCTAGACGATCTCAAACAGATTTCGACATCTCAGTGGAATGATGTGTTGGTCGGAGAATTAGTTAGACCAATAGAACAGACTATGACAATTGCCAATAACACCTCTTTACTCGAAGTAGTCAAGCTCATCGAAACACAACAGGTTAAGGAAGAAATTGTTGTCGTCAACGAAGAGCAAATGGTCATTGGCTTACTAGATAAGATTTCTATATTCAACCTTCTACAAAAAGAAGCTCTCGAAAAAGCCAATAAGGCCCAGAAAAATGAAGAAAATAAACCAGAACAAGTTGATTTCCTTCTAAAATAGAGCCAAGTTATTGCGGATTAATAATTTGATGTCAAAGTTCGATCAAAAGTTTCCCTGGTTAGGTATCATCTTTCACCTCCAAGAATCTGTAGTTCCTGTGATTTGGCACAGGGTCTTGGGGATCATGGTTTTTGCTATTATCATCACCTTGGCATATCACCAGGATCTGCCTGTTAGTTATAACTTTACCTATAATTTGATACCTAGTATTGTTTTAGGCTTATTATTGGTATTTCGAACTAATACTGCCTATGCTCGGTTTTGGGAGGGATGTCGAGCCTGGGGAACACTGAAAATATCAAGTCGAATTTTGGCTAGAAATATCAGCACGATGATCCTTGTTGATGACCCAGAATTGCAAAGGGAAAAAATCTATTTTATTAAATTGGTTCCTGTGCTGATGTCTAGTGTGAAAGCTCATTTGCGTAATGAATCTATTGAGCAACGAGGGCAACTTGTTTTAGGACTAGAACATGTAGAGGAGCTAGCAACAGTTCAACATCGGCCTTTGCGAATTATCAACTGGTTTTCTAGCTATTTTTACCGTAATTATCGAGAAGGCATAATTAGCGATAAATTATTTACTGAATTAAGCGGGTTACTGGATGCTATTGTGGGTGCATTGAGCAGCTGTGAAAGAATTTTAAATACTCCAATGCCCAAAGCCTACAGCATACATCTAAAACATTTATTACTGATTTATTGTGCCGGTCTGCCAATTCAATTTGTTGCTCAATTAGATTGGTGGGTTGTCTTGGTTACAGGAGTCACCAGTTTTGCCTTATTGGGAATCGAAGCAATTGGGCTAGAAATCGAAGATCCTTTTGGCTACGATCCTAATGATTTACCTTTAGATTTATATTGCCAGAAAATCTATGGAGAAGTAGATGAGTTATTACAATATGAAACCAACTTTTGAGGTTGACACGGTAACGCCGTGGCGCCAAGAGTTATTGAAACTGAAGTATATTGAGTTCGCCTTACTCAGTATCTTGAATGATTTTTACTAAACGAAAACCAAATAAAATGTGACGAGATTCAATGGGGCGGGTATGGCGATAAGCAGCACGACAAAACCCTGGCAAATCGTCCCAAGAACATCCTTTCATTACGGCAATGGAGTTTTGCTGTCTAAGGGTTGAAGTGTATTCAAAGACATTTCCCGCCATATCTTCTATACCATAGACACTGCGACTGAGGGTAAAGCTCCCAATATCGCTAGTATAATTTAATCCGCTACCTCCTGTATTAGTCGCTTCTTGGCGCCAATTATTGCCCCAAGGAAAATATCTGCCATCAACTCCTCTCGCTGCTTTTTCCCATTCTTTTGCCCTGGGCAAGCGATAGATTTGTCCTGTTTGTGCTGATTTCCAATTGGCATAGGCTATAGCATCTTCATAGGATACGAGAACTACTGGATGTTGAGCAGTGTCAGCCGGATAGGTTCTGTTTTTCCATAAAAAAGCTTGCACTGTTGAGTAGGGATGGAATAAGAAACCTTGTTTTTGATATTCTGTTTCATTAATTCCAGGAGATCGATAATTGCTGGCTTGAATAAACTCTTGATATTCTTGATTAGTCACTAGATTGCGACTGATGCAAAAGCTAGGCAGAAATGAAGTTTGACGGGGAGCTTCTCTCTCAAACCAAGCTTTTTGACGCAATCTTTGTTCCGCTTGCATAATGCCTTGAGTGGTAGAAGCAATTGCCTCGGCGGAAATCTTATAGGCAAAATCCCGTTCTTGGCGATCGCTACCAGAAATGAATTCTCCAGGAGGAATAAATACAAAGGCGCGATCGCGTTCACATTCTTCTTGAGACCTGGAAGTGAGCGAATCACTCAATAGGGAACCCTTGCCACCGAAAATGATGGTCAAGATTGTGATCAAAAATATGAATCTTACAATAACCATTCTAAATTTAGTCCCAGCCGTTGATCTTGTTCCTGAGGCAAGTTTTGTAATTCAAATTCTGTTGCTAAGCGAAGATTAGAAGTAATGCCATAACCAACAGAAACCGAAAAAATTCCCACTTCTTGGTCATTGCCAGGAGAAAAAAAACTTTGAGATAAAGATATGTCGGCTGCACCTGTGCGCGATAATGCCAGCATCAATCTTATTCCTAAATTAATGCCATCGTTATCATAATTGTCGTTTTCGAGATAACGATAACCTACCATCGGCGCAAAATTAATATAACTTCCCAGGGGCAGGAGAAAATAATGTAAATCTGCACCCAAAGAACTGCGATCGCTATTGAAATCCGTATAATAATCAGCACTGATTGTTAACCCAGTGCGATTGATAAATAAATCATCTAAGGCAATATTCATTCCGAACCCATCATCAGAGTCGGGAAAAAAAGAAAAGCCACCACGCAAACGAGTCGCAAAACTCGGATCATGGCGAATGTCTTCTAGTATATTGGGAGTCTGTTCTAACCATTTTTGTAATGTGGGGCTATTGTTGATTACTTCGGGGGGAATCTTGAGACATTCCTCAGGAATATTTGATGTTGAACTATTTTCTTCCTGATGATTGTCTTTAAGGCATTGATAATCAGTTTGAGGCGTTGTTTCTTGTGCGATCGCGGGTAGAGCAAAGAATATAGTGGAGGTAACAGCGATCGCAGTAGGCAAATCAGTAGCATACTTGATAATTTTTTCCATACATCCAACTTTTTTCAATATCAAGTATTTGCTCAAAACAAATACCCCTAAAAAAGTATATTCTCTTTAGAGGCATTTAATTGATAAATATTATTTTTGGTGCAATTAGGATTCATTCTCTATTGACCAAGGCTACTCCACATGGAAGCTTGATGGGGAGTAATAGATTCAACTGGTGCGCTTTGAGAAGTGGACTGAGTTAATAAGACACGAGAAGCAGTGTATCCAACAACAAACATAGAAAATGCTGCTAGGGAAATTCCTAAAACTCGGTCTAAGTTTGATGTTTGAGTGGAGTTGTGAAATTGCATAATGACACCTGAGGTTTCAGAATTCTTAACCCCATAATTATGTCAGACACAACGGTATCTAATAATACATTTTCAATAAAACTTTACTCGGATATTGAATTGTGTGAAGTCAAAGTAGGAAACACCTGTTCTGTCAGAGACAATGGCAGATCTAGATAATGAGAAGTAATTCCGTGTCCAATACCTGAGACGAGACCAATAACAGCAGGTAATAGTAGAGAAGCGAAATTATTCATAAATTGTTGTTTATTAAAACTATATTTTTCGTCCGTTACCGAAACATAGTCTCATTAGAAAAAAGTTGATTCTGTAACAATCATAACTTTTTCTTCATAAAATAAGACCTTTTTGTAAAATATTTTACAGTTTGCCAAAAACTAGATTTTGGCCTTTAGACGGGGCAAAACGATTTCAAGCTATCGCTTTTTGATTATTATCTAGTTTGTTCTTCCACGGAGATTATTGGCTATACACAACAAAAAACACATATTAACGTAAACTTATAAGTATTATTCATAATATGCATAATAATTTTTTAATAATTGCATATTTAGGCCCAGGTGAAACGATAAAAACCTCATTTCACAAGGATTTCCCGGGACCTTCTGTCCGATAAATGTTTCTGTTTGTAACGAAAATTTTTACTTTTTTTGTATAAAACTTGACAAGATTCTTTTTTTAGTATCTAAATACACTTTTGGACGAAAATAGTGTGTTAGATTTAGTGTAATTAGAGTCAAACTAACGTATTAAGTATCACGACTCAAATTGGTCTAACTAAAAACTAAGGAGTGAGCAGATGAACGGACAACCCCAACTCAGCATGGAGCAACAATTCAAGCTACAGGTGCTTAGTAAACAGGTTCAAAATCTCAGCCAAGAAGAAGCCCAAGAATATCTTTTAGAGATGTTTCGTCAAATGATGGTCAAGGACAACTTATTTAAGCACCTTCTCAAACATGCTTAATCAACGGTTTCGCTGAATAGATTGTTTCGGGAAAACACAATTCTTTTCTTTAATCGCATTGAAACGATTATTTTTTTGCATTGAAAAGTTGAAAAATGCAGTGATTGATACAAACTGGCTAGATGCTAGGATGATATTTTTTTCGAGATCATACCTTTTCAATAAATCAGAAGGTATACTTTGAAAATCAAGGAGTTGCTCCACAGCAACTTCTAAATTTAGGTGTGAGGAAACGTAAAAATGAAATCTCAATTAAAGGCTTCTCTGCTGGGTAGTTCAGCAGTGCTCAGCATGGCTTTGCTTGCTTCAGGTACAACTGTATTAGCACAAGATCTTGATAATTCGTCTTCTTTGGGAGATAGTTTAGAATATGTTGATCCTATCTATGGTGACAATATAGAAGTCAATAATGCAGATGCGATCGACGATTCGATGAGTCAGGTGACTAACGTCAATCAGTTAAGGGACGTTTCTCCTGCGGATTGGGCTTTTGAAGCGCTTCGCTCTTTGGTAGATCGTTACGGTTGTATTGTTGGTTATCCTGATCAAACCTATAGAGGAAATAACTCTTTATCTCGTTATGAGTTTGCTGCGGGCTTGAATAGTTGTTTGAATCAAATTGAGCGACTTATCGCTTCATCTGAGGCCGTCCTAAGGGAAGATATTGAAACTATAAATAGACTGATTCAAGAATTTGAAGCCGAACTTGCTACGATCGCAGGAAGAGTAGACTCCTTAGAAGGTCGAGTTGCTTTTCTCGAAGACAATCAATTCTCTACTACGACTAAACTAGTTGGGGAAGTTGCTTTTACGCTAGCTGATGCCTTTAGTGATGATTCTGATGCTCAGACTGTGTTTAATGATAAAGTTAGACTTCAATTTGTCAGCAGTTTTACTGGGAAAGACAAATTGTTTACTCGCTTAACTGCGGGGAATATTGCTAATTCTTTCCAGGATGAAATTGGTACCAGAGAAGGTCGTTTTGCCTATGATGGACCAGCAAATAACAATATTGTAATTGACCGCTTACATTATGTATTCAACCTGGGCGAAAACCTGAAGGTTACCACAATGGCATCCTTGGCGGCTCACCATTTCTATTCCGACACCTTCAATGCTGGTTTGGATGTTGGTGGTGGGGCAAATGGGCCTCTAGGACGCTTTTCGGAACGGAATCCCATCTACCGTCATTCGATAGCCCGTTCTTCAACTGGGATTGGTTTTAAATATAAGTTTGGCTCCAAGCTGGAAGCTAGTGCTGGTTACATTGCACCTAACGGTAGTGACCCCAGCGATGGCAATGGTCTATTTAATGGCACTTATTCAGCTTTGGGTCAGTTAGTGATTAAGCCTACTGACAGTTTCAAGTTTGGTGTTGCTTATCTTAGAGGTTATGAAGCTAATGGTGGTAGTACTCTCTGGGGTGGAACAGGAACTAACCTAGCTAGTGGTTCTGAGTTAAATGGTGAAGCTCTTTCCCACGATACTGTTGGTGGACAATTCCAATGGGATATCAGCTCTAAAATCAGTCTTCGTGGCTGGTTTGGCTATTCTGATGCCACAACTCGCGATACTGACACTGACCAAGAAACTATCACCTATGCTGGTGTCTTAGCTTTTCCTGATTTAGGAAAAGAAGGTAATTTGGGAGGACTTGTTGTCGGAGCGGAACCTTATGTTACCCAGGTTGATGGTGACGATCCTAGTAATGATGATGTGCCTCTTCATGTAGAAGCATTTTATCGATATCAGCTTAACGATAATATTTCCATTACTCCTGGTCTAATCTATTTAAATAACCCCAACCAAGATAGTGGCAATGATGATGTCTTTATTGGTGCTTTGAGAACTACTTTTAAATTCTAGTTTTTCTCTAATGTTTTAAACAGAATCACTCTAGCTTATTAAGTTGGGGTGATTTTTTTTGCAAAGTAGACGGCAAAAAATTCCTAAAATCTTTTCCCTTTCCTCAAGCAGCTGGGAAAAATATAGTTTTTAAACTAGGTGCGGTTCACCTAAAACCTAAAACCTAAAACCTTTTCTTTTGCGAGTCAACAACGTCGGTGATCGCAAAATCTAATTCTTTGAAAACTTCTTGCCAAGTATATTTAGAGCCAGCCAAGGAGCGAGAAGCATTTTTGAGCTGATTCCAATAATCATTATCTGTTAGTAGTCTTGATACGCGGCTGGTAAATTCTGCTGGCTCATTGCCGATCGCGATCTGCACTCCATCTTCTACTTCTAGTCCTTCAATGCCAATATCAGTTGTGACGGTGGGAATTCCTCGATACATAGCATTTAAAACTTTAACTTTCATGCCACTACCAAAACGCAGCGGAGCGATAAAAACCCGAGCTTGGGTTAGGTATTCTTCTGGATCTTTAATGAAACCAGGTATTGCGATCGCGGAATCCTTCTCCGCCCATTTTAATAATCTTTGGTCAGGAGATTTGCCTCCGATGACCAACTTAACATCTGGATGATGTTCTTTAATTGCTGACCAGCAATTTTCTAAAAACCAGAGTAACCCATCAATATTTGGCTCCCAAGTTAATGTTCCAATAAACAATATCATGGGTACAGTTTTATTGGGATCCAACTCCTGTAGTTGAAGTTGACTTTCATCTCCCAGGTGATAAGTTAAGCCAAAATTATCGCCCTTAATTCCTACTTGTTCCAGGGCAATACGATCATTAGGGGATGCTAAAACTCGTTTGACTTTATTGCAATAAATTTTTTCTTTCTGGGCAATTCTTGATGATTCAAGGGCAAGAACCACTTTTCTTGCCCAGGATTGATCATCCAATTCAGAAAATCTTTTCCAGATCAAATGTTCGGCATTATGGGTATGCAAGATAACCTTAGAATAATACTTAGTTGGAATATACTGCATCATCTCATAGTGATCTGCAATGATGCAGTCTGCAATTTCCATCTGAGGACTCAATTTACTATAGAAACTATTAGACCAATGACGATATTCGTTAAGAGTTTTATTCTGAAGATAACTAATAATTAGATTAATGACTGTTCGGGGGCAGTCAATTGACTCGGCAATAAACTCTTTTGTTTGAAACTCATCTTGAAATTGCTTAACCCACTTGACATCATCTCCATAGAGAGTAGTTGCAATAGCCAGTTCATAATTAGAATTTAAATACTTTAACATATGGTAACTCTTAACTTTTCCCCCACTATTGGGAGGAAAGGGTAGAGTTGTGGAGATAAATAATAGCTTCATAAAAATTAGCGATTTTAGACATATCCTTCAAATAATATACCTTAAGTTTTGAAGTAACAAGCTGTTAACTATCTTCGGATTTTGAGAAAGATTTGGGGAAAGTTTCTCAGAATTTACCATAACAAATTATGAAATTGCTGTTTCTCCCAGAGAATTAAAATCATTTGATTGTAATTGCTCAAGGATCTTGATTGGAGGAAACCATAAAATCTAAAATCTCTGGCATTGTGGATAAGATACCCCTGCCACCGATACATTGGGCATTGATCGCAGCTGCGGCAGTTGCTCTTTGGGCAGATTCTCTTAATCCCAGACCAGCAAGAAGTGAAAACAAAAAAACTCCATGATAGATATCTCCACAGCCTGTGGTATCAACAACTTTATCTAGCTCAAAAGCAGGTTGCCAAAAGTTTTCTCCTTGCTGGGGAAAAATATGACTGCCATGCTCGCCATCAGTAATCACAACCAGTTCACATCCTTGAGCCAAAAAGCATTCTGCTGCATTTTCGAGATTGGTTGTTTTGGCATACTTCTGGGCAAAATCTCTGGCGACAATACAAATGTCAAGTAATGGAATTAAAGAATCTAATTCAGAACGATAACGACCTCCTCCTCCATCAAAGGAGATCTTGACCCCATGTTCTTGGGCGACGCTACAGGCATTCAAGGAAAATTGTAGATGTCGGCCGTTAAGATGCAAAATTTTGGCTTTTTTGATGATCTCTAGGTCAAGAGCATTACCCATTAGTTCTGGTGCGTTACCGGGACGATATGCGATCGCACGCTTACCATCTGCTTCTTTGATCCAAACAGAAGCAATTGACGATGTTTTGCCTGGGGTAATTTGCACATGTTTTGTGATCACGTCATGACTTTTAAACTCTTCGAGGATCGCTTGTCCCACAAAGTCATCTCCCAGCGAATCTATGATCGCGACTTTAGCTCCCAGTTTGGCTGCTGCAACTAAAGCGGTAGCGACGGGCCCACCACCTTGAAATTTCGCCTCAATTGCCTGTTGCACAGTTTCTTCTGAGGGGAACTCTTTAACAATGGTCAAGATATCTAAGGTGGCAACCCCAATTCCCACTATGTCGTAGTCTTTTGCCGATGGAGAAAATTTCACTAGCTTCCTAAATAATTCATATTAATCATCTTAAAAAATTATTATCAGTAATGATGACTAGATAGATAATTATAAGTATGAATTATCCCAATTTAGCAACCATTCGCCAAGCAGCGCACACTCTTGGTGGTCAGATATTGGCAACGCCCTGTCGTTATTCGCGTCAATTATCAGAATTGGTGGGGGCAACGGCGATCTTTAAATATGAAAACCTTCAATATACTGGCTCTTTTAAAGAGCGAGGTGCTCTAGTCAAACTACTGTCTTTGACCGAAACCCAACGGGCACAAGGGATTATTGCCATGTCTGCTGGCAATCACGCTCAAGCTGTTGCTCATCAGGCCAAGCGTTTAGAGATCCCTGCTGTGATTGTCATGCCTTGTTTTACTCCCTATGTCAAAGTGGAGAGAACTCGCTCCTTTGGTGCAGAGGTGATTTTACATGGGGAGACTTTAGATGATTCGATTATTTTGGGTAAACAACTGGCTCAAGAACGCAACCTGAATATTGTTCATCCCTATGATGATGCTAAAATCATCGCGGGACAGGGCACTGTTGCCTTAGAGATTCTCCAAGAGGAGCCAGATTTAGAAGTTTTGATGGTTCCTGTGGGCGGAGGTGGTTTAATTTCCGGAAATGCGATCGCGGCTAAAAGTCTTAATCCTCAAATTCAGATTCTGGGTGTGCAAACCCGACGTTTCCCGGCGGTTTCCCAAGCCATCAAAGGTGAACCCGTTATCTGTAGTAATGCCACTATTGCCGAAGGAATTGCTGTCAAAACTCCAGGGCATCTGACCTTACCGATTATTCGTGAATTAGTAGACGAAGTTTTATTAGTCGATGAAGATGAAATTGAAGAAGCAGTCAGGTTACTATTGCAATTAGAGAAGACAGTAGTCGAAGGTGCGGGAGCCGCTGGGTTAGCGGCCTTGATTAAGTATCGCGATCGCTTTGCTGGTCGCAAAGTAGGAATCATACTTAGTGGTGGCAATATCGATTTGCCAATTCTCTCCGCGATCGTGCAACGCAGCTTGGTGCGCTCTTCCCGATTGGTGCGCCTAGAAGTTGAGATTAGAGATATTCCTGGTGCTTTAGCCGAGGTTTCAGGATTGATCAGTAGTACAGGAGCTAATATCGTCGATGTGCGTCACCATCGAGCTTTTACTTCTTTACCTCTAGAATCGGCAAAATTAGAGTTTGTCATCATGACTAGAGGGGTTGCTCATTTACACCAAATTATTGACTTGCTAACTAATGCTGGCTACAAGAGCGATCTAGATTTAATTCCTGAAACTAGTTCGGACTTAATCTAAGCACAAGGACATCAATAGGTTCTTTTTGCTGTCGCCAATCGAGAAATAATACTGGTGACTAGAACTAACAACACCAAAATAAAAGCTGCCGCCCAAGCTAATTCTTGTTGGTTCTTAAAAGGGACGATCGCGAAATTATAAACCAGCACGGCCAGAGATGCTGTGGGTTCGGCAAACCCGTTATTCAAATTAGGCCAATACTGTGTAAACAAGGCGGTGAATAGTAATGGTGCGGTTTCCCCCGCCGCTCTAGCAATAGATAAGGTTATTCCTGTGATAATAGCTGGCAAGGCAGCAGGCAAAACTACTTGTAAAACCGTCTGATAGTCGTTTGCTCCTACACCAATAGATGCTTGGCGTATTTCTTGAGGAACAAGTTTTAAGGCCTCATCGGTAGTTCTCACAATAATCGGTAACATGAGAATTGATAAAGCAAATCCCCCAGCCCAAGCCGAATATTGCTTCGTGGTCAAGACAATGACACTATAGGCAAAAACCCCAATAATAATTGAAGGGACACCACTGAGGACATTTGTCGCAAAGCGAATCCAGTCAGCTAATTTCCCACCACTGAATTCTGATAAATAAATTGCCGCCATAATTCCAATAGGAATACTAATCAAGGCTCCAATGCCGACCATGATGATTGTTCCGAGAATGGCGTTACCAAAACCGCCTCCTTCAACCAGCGGAGGAGGAGGCAGTTCGGTAAATACTTGCAGACTAAGAGAGCTAATCCCCTTGGTTAACAAGTAACCAAGAATAATAAATAGAGGCACAATTGCCATTATGGTAAATAAGCTCGCAATCCCTGTCATAAATAATCCGAATAAATTACGAGGAGAGGTGGGATTTTTTTTGAGAGTTTTAATATCAAAATTTTGGTCTAAATTCATTATTTAATGTTCAATGCTCAATGTTTAATGTTCAAACTCGCGCGTTCCCTTGCTCGGTCGGCGTTCCCTTGCGGATTAAAAATTCCGCGGGTTCCGACCGCTTTAGGCGGCGCGGGGTCGCTTGTTAATGTTCTAGATTTTTTGTAGTCTGACCACCAGTAGTTGAGCGAGAATATTAACTACTAAAGTAATTGCAAACAAAATCAAAGCGGCATACATCAAGGCTGACACTTGTAGGCCACTGGCTTCGGCAAATTGATTGGCAAGCAAAGAGGAAATTGTATTCGAAGGCTCTATCAGTGAAGCGGAAATTCTATTGGAGTTGCCAATTAACATCGTGACCGCCATGGTTTCTCCTAAGGCTCGTCCTAAAGCTAGCATAATACCGCCGATAATGCCTGAAGAAGCAGCGGGTAAAATGATCTGGATAATGGCTTCCCAACGAGTGGCCCCCAATCCGACAGCAGCTTGTCGCAAACCATCAGGAACATTGGTGATGGCATCACGGGAAATTGCCGCAATAGTTGGTAAGATCATCACTGACAAAATTAGCGCAGCCGGCAACATTCCTGGACCTTTAAGGCTAGTAATGGTTTTTAGGAAAGGGATCAGGACGAAAATACCCCAAAGCCCATAAACTACACTAGGGATGGCCGCAAGCAACTCCACGAGAAATACAGTTATTCTTCGAAGCGAAGGTGGCATGTAATTCTCACTTAAAAAAATTGCCACTCCTATGCCAATGGGAACTGAGATCATAAGAGCGATTAAAGAGCTGACAATCGTTCCGTAAACGGCAGGAAACACCCCATATTCACTTTTGACGGGGTTCCAACTACTAGTAAATATAAAACCGAGCCCAAATTCACTCAGAGCAGGAATCGCTTGTATTGCCACTTGAATTGTGATCCAAATTAGCACTCCGGCGATCGCTAAAGCAAAAATCTTGGCTGATAAATAAAAACCCCGGTCGAGATTTCTTTCAATAGCAGGACGAGATTCAATAGTTTTTTTGTGATTATTACTCATATAAATAACTGAATAAAAGAGGAAATTCCTTTGGTAACACTTTATCAAGTAATTCTCAAAAAATATATAGGAATTTGGTATTATCTGCTATTAATCTAATCTTAAAAAACTTAACCAGCTTTTAATATTATTGAAGAATTATTATTAATTTAAATTGGCAGAAGGTCTTTGTTTAATTAGTGAGATACATAAGGTTCTGCTTTAGGGAACAGGGGATAGGGAATAGGGAACAGCAAACTGTATCTTATTAAGATAATAAACGCCATAAATCTTAAAGATTTAATTGCAAGAGGATGAACATCTCCAGTAATATGAGGCTGAAGATGAGTTAGGAGTTTAACTCAATGGAACGAAAAGCTGATAGTAAATCTCCACATCCTACCAAAGAAGAAGCTTTAGTCCTCTGGTTTGATGAGGTTGGCATTACTGATATTCCTTTGGTGGGTGGTAAAAATGCTTCGTTAGGGGAAATGATTCAAAAACTAACACCTTTAGGTGTTAATGTTCCTACTGGTTTTGCCACTACTGCTTATGCTTATCGCTACTTTATTGAGCAAGCTGGTTTGCAACAAAAACTTCGTCAATTATTCTCTGATTTGGATGTTGAGGATCTCGGAAACCTAAGACAGCATGGTCAACAGGCTCGTGCCTTAATTCTTAATACCCCATTTCCCCCAGAACTAGAACTGGTGATTACCCGCTCCTACCTCAAGTTATGCGATCGCTATAATAGTAGCCCCGACATTTGTAACTACCTGCCCGAGACAGAACAGGAGGAGTTTAAACGTTGCACCAGCTACACCGATGTGGCAGTGCGTTCTTCCGCAACTGCCGAAGATTTGCCCGATGCTAGCTTTGCAGGACAGCAGGAAACCTATCTTAATGTTAATGGCGTAACAGAAGTCTTAAACTCTTGCCATAAATGTTTTGCCTCCCTCTTTACCGATCGCGCTATTTCTTACCGCACACTTCGGGGTTTCGATCATTTTGAGGTAGCTCTTTCGGTGGGTGTTCAAAAGATGGTGCGCTCTGATTTAGCCTCTTCGGGAGTCATGTTTTCTATCGATACCGAAACGGGTTTTAAGAATGCAGCTTTAGTGACTGCGGCCTATGGCCTGGGCGAAAATGTTGTGCAGGGTGCTGTCAATCCAGACGAGTATTTTGTCTTTAAACCAACTCTAGAACAGGGCTACAAGCCGATCCTGGCAAAACGTCTTGGGAGTAAAGAAATCAAAATGATTTACGATGTCAGCGGTGGCAAGTTGACCAAGAATGTCCCGGTATCGGAGTCCGAGCGGCAAAAATATGCGATCGCAGATGACGAAATTCTCGCTCTAACTAAATGGGCAATTATTATCGAAAATCACTATTCCGAAGTTCGTGGGGTTGATACCCCGATGGATATCGAATGGGCGAAAGATGGGCTGACAGGAGAGTTATTTATTGTGCAAGCTCGGCCCGAAACAGTGCAATCGCAAAAATCGGGCACTATTTTGCGCAACTATAAACTTCAAGGCACCAGTGATGTTCTAATCGAAGGCCGTGCCGTGGGAGAAATGATTGGTCAAGGACAAGCCAGGGTGATTTTAAATGTTCATCAAATTCAGGAATTCCAAGCTGGAGAAGTCTTAGTTACCAATAAAACCGATCCTGATTGGGAACCGATTATGAAGCAAGCTAGTGCAATCATCACCAATCAAGGCGGACGCACCTGTCATGCAGCAATTATTGCCCGAGAAATGGGCATTCCCGCGATCGTTGGTTGTGGAAAGGCTACAGGAGTTTTAGCAACAGGCCAACAAGTGACGGTTTCCTGTGCTGAGGGGGAAGCAGGACGAGTGTATTCGGGGTTAGTGCCTTTTGAGATTCAAGAAACCGAACTGGAAAATCTGCCTCGTACTCGCACCCAAATTATGATGAATGTAGGTAACCCTGAAGAAGCCTTTAGTTTAGCTGCAATTCCCTGTGATGGAGTGGGCTTGGCAAGGCTTGAATTTATCATTGCCAACGGGATTAAAACCCATCCTTTGGCATTACTTCATTTTGAAGAGTTGCAAGATGAAGTGGTTAAGCATGAAATTGCCGAATTGACAGCTCTCTATGATTATAAGCCTGATTTCTTTGTGGATAAGCTAGCCCAAGGTGTCGGCACGATCGCCGCAGCTTTTTATCCCAAACCTGTGGTGGTGCGCATGTCTGATTTCAAGAGCAACGAATATGCCAATCTTCTCGGTGGTGAGCAGTTTGAGCCCAAAGAGGAAAATCCCATGATTGGCTGGCGGGGTGCTTCTCGCTACTATGACGAAAAATACCGTGAAGCTTACGGTTTAGAATGTCAAGCTCTCAAACGAGTGCGCGATGCCATGGGTCTGACTAACGTTATTCCCATGATTCCTTTCTGCCGGACTCCAGCCGAAGGTCGTAAAGTATTGGCCGAAATGGCCAAACATGGCTTGAAGCGAGGAGAAAATGACTTGCAGGTTTACGTTATGTGTGAGATTCCCAACAATGTAATCTTGGCGGATCAGTATAGTGAAATATTTGATGGGTTTTCTATTGGTTCGAATGATCTGACCCAATTAACCTTAGGACTGGATCGCGACTCGGCTTTGGTTGCCCATCTGTTCGATGAACGTAATGAGGGGGTCAAGGAAATGGTACAGCAAGTAATAACCAAGGCGAAAGCGAAAGGTCGCAAGGTCGGCATCTGCGGTCAAGCACCTAGCGACTATCCTGAATTTGCTCGCTTTTTAGTGGAATTGGGAATTGACTCTCTCAGTTTGAACCCCGACTCTTTACTCAAAACTTTGCTATTAGTTGCTAAGACCGAAAGTGTCGGGGCTGATACCTCCTCATAAGCGCACAATATCCATGCTTAATATCTCAAGATCCAGAGCTAAATCATGCCTGGCCCTTTATGTCGCCAATCATGCTTCATGGTCAATTTCCCTTCTTCATCTTCTGCTAATTCTTGTAGTTCTTGAAGACGTTTGGTTCTGAGTTGTTTTTGTTGTTTTTTCAAGTCTCCCGGTTCTTTGACATAGATTTCCGGTTCTACGGCATAGTTATTAATCAATCCTTCCTCATCAACGGTATAACCATCTCGGTTGTGAAGATGTTCGGTATCTCCAGGAATATCATGTTCAACATGAGCGAAATTTTCGCCCTCTCTAGCTGCTCGCGCTTTGATTTCTGGGGGCACAAGATGAGGGTCATAATGATAATGACCAAGGTTCGGAGTAGAATTACTGACGTTTTTCGGCGATTCTTGTTGATTTTTCATCATTGACTCCTTTAATACTTACTTGAATCAAAAATCCTAAAGCAAGCTGGAACGCATTAATTTAGCTTTCCTCAAAGGTAGTAGGTCAAACTTGAATCAAAAACTCAAGGTCAGCTAGAATGCACAAATCAGCTCCTCTTACAAAGATATAGGTCAAAATTGTGAAGAACTTATGAAGCTCGCTCGAATGTTACATAAGTTTATGAAGACAATTTATTCCGATTTCAAAATATTGGGATATAGGGAGTCAAGATTTTTAAACTCTGACTTGGTAGCGAATTCAGGCAAGATTTCCCGACTAAAAGCTTCCGCAGCCTTAGAACAATAACGATTGGGGTTAATGATTACAGACAAAGTTCGTTTGACAATTACCGCGTTGATTTTAGCTTGATGTAACACTCCCATTTCTAGCTCTTTTGCGATCGCAGTTGTGGAGACAAAAGCCGCTCCCAAACCTGACTGCACAGCATTTTTAATGGCTTCAATAGAATTGAGTTCCATCTCTATTTTGAGTCTTTTGGGATCGATTTCATAGAGAGTCAAAACTTTATCAATTACTTTGCGAATTGTCGATTGAGAATCTAGAGTAATAAACTGCAATTTGTAGAGATCTTCTTTCTCAATGGTTTCAATTTGAGCTAAGGGATGGAACGGCGGTAAAATCAAGGCCAATTCGTCTTCAGCATAGGGAATAATTTTTAACGTTTCTTGTAATTCTCCAGGGACTTCTCCACCAATAATTGCTAGATCAACTTGTCCATTTGCCACAGCCCAAGATGTCCGACGAGTGGAATGAACTTGCAACTGAACTGCAACATCAGGGTATTTTTGACGAAATAAACCGATAGTACGGGGAATTAAATAAGTTCCTGTTGTTTGCGAGGCCCCGACAATGAGGGTCCCACCTTGAAGATTTTGTAAGTCATCAATGGCTCGACAAGTTTCTTGACAAAGCGCAATAATTTTTTCGCCATAGTTCAACAATAAATGACCTGCCTCGGTGAGCTTAGCTCGGCGTCCTCCACGGTCAAACAAGGGAACATTGAGCTGTTTTTCTAGGTTTTGAACCTGGAGACTAACTGCTGGTTGGGATACATAAAGACTGTCCGCAGCTCTTTTAAAACTACCTTCATGGGAAATTGCTCTTAGGATACGTAACTGATCTAGAGTAAAAGGAATATCGGTCATAAGATTATGTCAAAAAATTTTAAATAAAAGTAGATATTATTGCTGATGACAGAATTTATTTTGAACTGAAAAGCCCCATATTTCAGAGAATTTTTTAAATCTTAACTTTAATATGAACAAAAAAAAGACATTTAATTGAGATTTCTCTAATTTATGGCAACTTTCCCCAGACTTAAAATTATGGGAATTTTGCTTTTGCCCCTTCTTTTCATTAGTTGTTTCTGTGAAGATTTTACCTAAAATAATTAGTTTGAGACCTGGAAGAATTTTGTTCTCTAAAATTTCATTTTGCGCGATTGTGCTCGCAGTTTTTACTTTGGTTTACACAATTCAAATCGAGCCTTATTGGTTTGAAATAGTCTCTGTAAACATCACTATTCCCCAACTAGCCCCAGCTTTTAAGAACTTTAAGATCGTGCAAATTAGCGACCTTCATGTTGACACCTCAATGAATCGTCGCAAGTTAGACAAAATAGTCCAAATCATTAATCAGCAACAGCCAGATATCGTGGCTATAACTGGTGACTTTTTTACC
The DNA here is from genome assembly GCF_000332055.1 of Xenococcus sp. PCC 7305. Lineage (GTDB taxonomy): Bacteria > Cyanobacteriota > Cyanobacteriia > Cyanobacteriales > Xenococcaceae > Xenococcus. The sequence continues at coordinate 34,481 of NZ_ALVZ01000196.1, forward strand.
TACAAACCTGATTTCGTAAGTACTAACTTATTAACCAATGCATTACAAAAATTAACCCCCAAGGAAAAAACTATAGCCGTATTAGGCAACCATGATTATTATTCTGATCCCTCAATAATTCGTAAAATTCTGGCTCAAAGTAATGTTCTTGAACTGGAAAATAATGTTTACACCATCAAAAGAGGGCTAGAAAAACTTCAAATTGCTGGGCTAGATGATTATTTGATGGGCAAATCTCGTTTGGATTTAGTGTTGGCTCAATTAGTCACGGATGATGTCACGATTCTCTTGGTTCATGAACCGGATTTCGCTGATATTAGTGCTCCCACGGGAAAATTCGACCTAGAAATCTCAGGTCATTCCCATGGTGGTCAAGTCAGATTTCCTTTTCGGCAGCCTGATGTTTTGCCTCCCTATGGCAGAAAATATCCTTTGGGGCGCTATCAAATCGGCAATATGATCCAATATACCAATCGCGGGGTCGGAATGATTCCCCCCGCGATACGCTTCAACTCTCGTCCTGAGATTACTGTTTTTATCTTAAACGAAGAAAAAAATTCTTGATTTAACTCAGGTAATCCTGTAAAGCCTTGACTTCCAAAGGTTCCGATCGCAAAGAACGAATTGCTGCGATCGTTGCCTTGGCTCCTGCAATAGTTGTAATTACAGGTAATTTATAATCTAGAGCCATACGTCGAATTAATCGCGCATCAGTCTGGGATTCTTCCCCAGTAGGAGTATTAATGATCAGTTGAATTTGGTTGTTTTTAATCCAATCTATGACATGGGGACGACCTTCATGGACTTTCAACACTAAATCGATATCTTGAATTCCATGATCTTGTAATACTTTTCTGGTTCCTGAGGTCGCAACGATTTTGAACCCTAGCTCAATAAATTCCTGCACTACCGGAATCGCTAATTTTTTATCCCGTTGGTTCATCGAAACAAAGACCGTTCCTTCAAGAGCTAAATCCACTCCTGCCGCAATTTCTGCCTTGGCAAAAGCTTTGCCAAAATCGGTATCAATTCCCATGACTTCCCCAGTGGAGCGCATTTCTGGCCCTAATAAGGTGTCGCTGCCAGGAAACTTATTGAAAGGCAAGACTGCTTCTTTTACCGCGATATGTTTGGGAACAACTTCCTGGGTAATACCTAACGATTCGAGGGTTCGACCTGACATAATCAAAGATGCCATTTTCGCCAGGGGAACTCCTGTTGCCTTAGAAACATAGGGAACTGTGCGGGATGCCCGAGGATTCGCTTCGAGAATATAAACCTGTTCTCCTTGGACTGCATATTGAATATTCATCAACCCGACTACATTTAGAGCTTGAGCCAGTTTATCTGTCCAAACACGAATTGTTTTGATGGCATTAGGGGAAAGCGACTGGAAAGGAACAGAACAGGCCGAGTCTCCTGAGTGAATGCCTGCCTGCTCGATATGTTCCATAATGCCGCCGATGACTACGCCTCCCGTGGCGTCGCATAGGGCATCCACATCAACTTCGATCGCATTCTCCAAAAATTTATCAATCAAAATCGGATGATCCGGTTCTACCTGTACCGCATAGGTCATATAGCGTTTGAGATCATCATCGGAATAGACAATTTCCATTGCTCTGCCCCCCAACACATAGGAAGGCCGAACTACTACAGGATAGCCAATTTGTTGAGTAATGCTAAGAGATTCTTCATAACTACGAGCCAGGCCGTTAGGTGGCTGGAGAATGTCTAATTCTCTGAGAATTTTCTCGAATCTTTCGCGATCTTCGGCTGTATCAATCGAGTCAGGAGAAGTTCCCCAAATTTTAGTATGGGAAGAATTTGCTAAATATTTTTGCAAGGGAAGAGCTAGTTTTAAAGGTGTTTGCCCTCCGAACTGGACAATAATGCCAACTGGTTTTTCGGCTTCAATGATATTTAAGACGTCTTCTTTGGTCAGCGGTTCAAAGTAAAGGCGATCGCTCGTATCGTAATCAGTGGACACAGTTTCGGGATTGGAGTTGACCATAATGGTCTCATAGCCCGCATCCGAGAGGGAAAACGCCGCGTGGCAGCAACAATAATCAAATTCAATCCCTTGTCCAATGCGATTTGGCCCGCCACCGAGAATCATGACTTTCTTCTTGTCTGAAGGGGCGATTTCTGATTCACCCTCTTCATAGGTGGAGTAATAATAGGGAGTCGAAGATTCAAATTCGGCCGCGCAGGTATCCACCAATTTATAAACTGGGATGATGTTTAAGGATTTACGATAGGCTCTAACTTCATCTTCGGTGGTTTTCGTGGCATGGGCAATTTGGCGATCGCTAAAGCCCTTTTGCTTGGCATCCCGCATCTTGGCAGCAGAAATTTCTGTCAAAGAAGTTCGTTGTAAAGCCTTTTCCGTTTCGAGAATGTCTTGTAACTTATCTAAGAACCAGATATCGATCGCAGTTAAATCATGGATCTCTTCTGGACTCATCCCCAATTTTAAACCCTGATAAATACTAAAAATGCGTTCAGGATTGGGCGTTCTTAAACTAGAGCGGACCTGGGAAATTGTTGGTAAGGGCCCTTTGCGATCGCTACCAAACCCATAACGCCCCGTTTCTAGCGATCGCAACGCTTTTTGAAAAGATTCACAGAAAGTGCGCCCAATAGACATAGCCTCCCCGACGGATTTCATTTGTGTGGTTAAAATCGCTTCTGAGCCGGGGAATTTCTCAAAGGCAAAACGGGGAATTTTAGTGACTACATAATCAATTGTTGGTTCAAAAGATGCGGGAGTTTTCTTTGTAATATCATTGGGAATTTCATCTAAGGTGTAACCTACGGCTAACTTAGCCGCAAATTTGGCGATCGGGAATCCTGTCGCCTTAGAAGCCAAAGCCGAAGAACGAGAAACCCGAGGATTCATTTCAATGACAATCACATCTCCATTAAGCGGGTTGGTGGCAAACTGAATATTAGAGCCGCCTGTCTCCACCCCAATTTCGCGAATAATCGCCAAAGAATAATCCCGCAAACGCTGATACTCTTTATCTGTCAAGGTTTGAGCTGGGGCAACGGTAATCGAATCTCCCGTATGAATTCCCATCGGATCAATATTTTCAATCGAACAGATAATCACCACATTATCCGCCAAATCCCGCATGACCTCTAGTTCATACTCTTTCCAGCCCAGTAAAGATTTTTCCACTAAAATTTGGTTTACAGGAGAGCACTCAATCCCAAACTGAGCCATCTTTTCATATTCTTCTTGGTTATAGGCAATTCCGCCCCCAGTCCCACCTAGAGTAAAAGCAGGACGAATAATCAAAGGATAACTCCCAATTTCCGCCGCGATTTCATGGGCTTCGGTCATATTTTCGGCAATTCCTGAAGGGCAAACTGGAACGCCTATTTTCGCCATGGCTTCTTTGAATAATAATCGATCTTCTGCCTTTTCAATGGCGGGCAATTTCGCCCCAATCAATTCCACATTATATTGCTCTAAGACGCCATTTTTTGCCAGGGACACAGCTATGTTGAGAGCTGTTTGTCCCCCCATCGTCGGTAAAAGGGCATCTGGTTTTTCCTTGGCGATCACCTTAGCAACTATTTCTGGAGTCAGCGGTTCGATATAGGTCCGATTCGCCATTTCAGGATCGGTCATAATCGAGGCTGGATTAGAATTGATCAACACTACTTCATAACCTTCTTCTCGTAATGCTTTACAAGCCTGGGTTCCCGAATAGTCGAACTCACAAGCTTGTCCAATTACGATGGGGCCAGAACCAAGAAGGAGAATTTTTTGGATATCGTTACGACGAGGCATAGGTGTAGATCTTTGGGCTAACAAAATATATAACTAGCCAGAACATTGTATAACCTCGCGTACCTCTGTTAGTAGTCAACCATAGATTTTATCTGGGTTTATTGACAAGCAAGAGCCATATTAAATTACGTCTATTAGTTAGAATCACATTGCGGAGCATTGACAGGATCAGCATTTGGACCTGTATAATTCCCAGTTCTAGTTATGCCCAATCCGTTAGCGATCACAAAACATCTTTGAGTATCGCTTGAATCAGAAAAAACAGCTATTGTCCCACCTGAAGTAGTATTTCCTTTAGCTGAAAATGTAATTTCATTTGCGGTTGGCACTAGATTAACTCTTACTGTTATGTCATCATTTGCGATATCGACATCATCATCAATTAGTCTTACCTCTGGCAAACAGCTAGCAGGAACTGCGGCTATTGTCCTCTCTCCAGGATCGTTATCTCCAGGATTAATTGTTACTGTACAGCTTATTCCCTGACGTATCGCTTGTCTTTGAGCTTCTTTAACTGCTCCATTTATGATGCTCAAAGCATTGTTAACTCGATGATGGCTAAATAATGCCATTAAATTAGGGGCTGCGATCGCACCTATGATCCCAAGGATAATTACTGTCGCTAGCATTTCGATTAAAGTAAAACCATTATTATTTGCTCTGTAATAATTGTTATGATAGATTTTCATTTAAAACAGTACCTTTAAATGTTCTACTAATGATACTTAAGACAATTTTGTTTAGTAAAAAAGATTAAATAAGCAATTCACCACACAGGCTAACAGCGTTGAGCGGAAACGGCAAATAGAAATTTGAGAACAATATCAATAAAACTATAAGGGATAAAAAATAACCCGCAAGAACGGGTCAAAAATCAGATGAATTGCACTCTATGTTAGTGTCTATTTATTATTAGAGTGGAAAGGGAAAACTCATTTCAAAATTCCTGCCAAAATATTCTTAACCTCATCACCACCTTGACTCTGCACAAAGGAAAGAATTATCGGGGCAAATTTGCTTATCATGTCAGGCTTTAACCCCAATTGACCAAAACCGCCAGCCAAGGATGCTAATCCAGCCAACTTGCCGACACTGCCCCCTCCACCACCAAGGGCACCAACTAAACCTCCAATAGCCCCGACAACGTTCCTCCCTTCTTGGGGGGCCGCACCTAACAAATCATTTAAGCCAGGAACCACATTTGCCACTTTGGAAAATTCGCCATCTCCTAGTTGTTGTTTTGCCAGTTGAAAAATTAGTCCTGCTCCGCCTTTAGCCTGTTTCTGGTTTACATCCAGACTTTGAGTTAATAGCTCAATCAGTTCCATGGTTATAATTGTAAAATTTACTACTTTTTTCCAGAGTGCCAAATCCTCAGGAAAAATTAAAGAAAGAAAATCTTAAAATTGCTTCTCAATAAGCTATAAGCTATAAGCTATAAGCTATAAGCTTTTTTCCTCGAAAGCATAGAAGCTGAACCTTCAAAAATAGGCTCTACTTCTGGTGTCTTCTCTGCCTCCCTAAACTGAAAATCTTCAACAAAAATATGATATTCCCCAGTTTTGAGCAATTTTCTGAACTAGCTAATCAAGGTAATTTTATTCCTGTATATCAAGAATTAGCGGCTGATCTCGAAACTCCAGTTTCTGCTTGGTATAAAGTATGTGCAGGACAACCCTACAACTTTTTACTGGAGTCAGTCGAAGGGGGAGAAAACATTGCTCGTTATAGTTTTCTTGGTTGTGACCCGGTATGGGTACTAGAAGCTAGAGGCGCTCAAACTATTCAAACTCATCGAGATAATAGTGCTACGACTTTTACAGGTAATCCCTTTGACATTTTAGAGCAATGTTTAGGTTCGATTAATCCTGTGAAATTAGACAACCTACCTCCTGGTATCGGCGGGTTGTTCGGGGTTTGGGGTTATGAGTTAATCAATTGGATTGAACCTAGAGTTCCTATCAATTCTAATACCGAAACTGATCTTCCTGATGGCGTCTGGATGCAGGTAGATAATTTAATGATTTTTGATCGTGTGAAGTGTAAAATATGGGCGATCGCCTATGCCGATTTACGAGATCCCCAAGCAAACTTAGAGGAGGCCTATAAGATAGCCTGCGATCGCGTTTCTAAGTTAATTCTGAAACTAAAATTACCCTTGCCAGTAGAAGCAACTGCCCTCGAATGGAAAAGCACCACAGAGGATAAACGAAATTTTGAATATTCTAGTAATACAGAAAAAAAAGCTTTTTGTGCAAATGTTAAAAAAGCGCAAGAATATATTAGCGAGGGAGATATTTTTCAGGTAGTCTTATCCCAAAGACTTGCTACTAGTTATCAAGGTCATCCTTTTAACCTTTATCGTTCTCTGCGATTAATTAATCCCTCGCCATATATGGGTTATTACCAATTTGGGGATTGGCAGCTCATCGGCTCTTCCCCCGAGGTAATGGTCAAAGCCGAAAAAGAAACTAACGGCTCTTTCAAGGCAACAGTGCGTCCCATTGCTGGAACTAGACCTAGAGGCCAAAATTGGCAAGAAGATGCTGCCTTTGCCAAGAGTTTACTTGAAGATCCCAAAGAAAGAGCTGAACATGTGATGCTGGTCGATCTAGGTCGCAATGATTTGGGTCGAGTTTGTGTCAAGGGAAGTGTAAACGTCAACGAACTAATGATCATTGAGCGTTATTCCCATGTCATGCATATTGTGAGTAATGTGGTTGGAACATTAGATCCCGAGAAAAATGCTTGGGATCTACTACAAGCTTGTTTCCCCGCAGGCACAGTCAGTGGCGCGCCAAAAATCCGTGCCATGGAGATTATTAATGAACTAGAACCAGAACGCCGAGGCCCTTATTCTGGGGTATATGGCTATTACGATTTCGAAGGGCAGCTTAATAGTGCCATTACCATTAGAACCATGATTGTGCGCCCTGGAGAAAATGACAATCATCACATTGTATTTGTGCAAGCTGGTGCTGGTTTAGTGGCTGATTCTGTTCCTGAAAATGAATATCAAGAAACTCTCAATAAAGCCAGGGGATTATTAGAAGCAATTCGGAGTATTAACTAGACGTTAATTTACATGACTTGTCAATTTATGGTCTAGTCATAACTAGCGTTGGGTTTTAGGTAGTAGGTTTTAGGTTAAAAAAGCTATATTTTGATTTGAATTCGAGAATATTTTAGATATGAAGCATTTTACTGCTTTAGGGCGTCTATTACTCATAAAATAACCGTTTTGAGATCTCCCTAGCACCTAAAACCTAACACCCAATACCTAAAAACTCTTAATCTCTAAAATCCCAACAAGCTCCAAAAATTAACCTTATAGCCATAGAATTGGACTCCTCTTTCAATAGAAATTATTTCTTCCCCCTTCAACTTATCATCTAAAATTTGCCCAAGTATCATATTGCTATCTCCTTGGTTGTTAGTAGCATTCAGAGTGAACAGAACTAAGCTACAATCCCCCGTATTTTCCTCTGCACAAATCAGAGGAACACCATCAAGATCGTGGGTTTTAAAGGAGGATAATTGGTGTCCGCTTGCAGCATAATCTTGCAACTTCTGAGACACCTCTGCACAGAGCTCCTGAGCATTTAAATATTCTGGTAGAACTTCATCTTTCCAATGGAAAATAGTAAGAGCCTCTCCATCGGCTCTTTTTGCTATGGTAGCCGGGACTGCTCCACTAGTTTGGCAGGATATGGCTTGATTAGAGCTACTAGTTGACGCCATTAGGACTGGAGTTGTCGTCAACGAGAATGCGATGCTTGCTAACACAGGACTAAGACATTTGATTTTCACGGCAAGATACCCCTAACGTAATGATTTTTCTGAATGCTTTTAGGCATCCCAAATAATAGTTAGATTCTGAGGAGGCAATTAATGCCAACTCTTTCAAAATTTCAGTTGCTTTTCGTTTGAGATGGAGAGTTATTTTGTTCTGACCGATTCTTACACTGACCCCAAGCTGACACCTGGAATTATAAAGTACAAATTTTACATTAGATAGTTAGAAAATTGAATAAATTTAAAGATAAATAAAGTTTTTTGGCTAAAAGTTAAAATATTGCACAATAGTAATAGATTCAAATTTTTATTGAAAATAAAGGAAGTGAGGAGCATGAATGTACGTCTATCGCACTTCTGTTTTCGAGCAGCGAATCACGAAACATGAACAGTTGGACTCTAAAATAGAACGTCTCTGTAAAGAATTTGAGACCATGGATTTCGATGGAATACATACTAAATTTAAAGTATTACATTCCTATTTGAAAAGAAAAGAAGGAAACTTCAGGATAATTGCTAAAGTTATTAAAATCAACCAAGAAGATATTCTTTGTTTGCTAAAAATATTTAGCAGAGGAGAACCAGCCTATAAACGTTTCTTAGAGGCTTCCAAATATGATCCTCAATTATTTCAGAAGACAGAGTTAAAAAGGGATTTAGTCAGCTGGTTAAACAAAAAGAAACGCAAATTGCCTATGGCAAACTTGCCGTTAGAAACCCTGCCGGAAGAGTTACGTTTTTGCTTAGAAAGACCTGACTGGAAGAATGATTATAATGATGTTGTGATTCACGAAAGTGAAACCTGGTGTCATAAGTTTGTTCAGCAAGAAATTCGTGAGCAGGCGACGATTTTTCGGCAACTAATTGAAGATATTGTTAATGATTTTGACTCTATTGGAACTAGAACTAATTATCCACAAGTGAAGATTTATGGAGATGGTAATTATCATCTTCTTTTTAGTACTTTGGTTACCAAGGATGAGATTCCTCAACAGGTATTATTATTGATTGCTCCTTTGGCCAGCTATCCTCATTCAGCGGTAATTGAGGAGATAATTGAAATAGTTAAAATTCAAGAAAATCAGTTTAGATGGTGGGCAGATCAAGAGCATCTTACTCTGGAAAACTTAATTACTTATACGAAACGCTCTTATCCTGCTTATATTTTATTAGAAGAAGATTTCTGGCTGAGAATCCAAAACGGCGATCGCGTCAATCTAGCTTTATCTCAAGAAGAAAAAGAACTTCTACATACAGTATCAACCAAAAAATCCTTACCCTTGTTTCTCAATGGTCGAGCAGGTAGTGGCAAGTCAACGATGCTGTTTTATTTATTTGCCTATTATTGCTATCGTCATTTGGAATTATGTCAAGAAAAAAAGCAAGATTTTTTACATCCACCTCATCCTTTGTTCTTAACTTATAGTAAAAATCTTTCCGAATATGCCCGAGAAAGAGTTCACTCTCTTTTACGATATCATCATCATTTTGTCGAAGAAACCAGTAGATTAGATAGAATCCCTGGGCTTGGTTCTTTTTTTCAATCTTTTCGTGCTTTTTTATTGAAATTACTGCCAGATTTAGAAAGACAAAAATTTTCTGAAGATAAGTATGTGTCTTTTCACCTCTTTCGGCAAGAATGTCGACGAAAAACCCCAAAATTATCCCCTGAAAAATGCTGGCTAGTTATTCAAAATTTCATCAAAGGCTATTGTCTAGAGAGGGAAGATCGTTATTTAGAATCAGAATTAGAATACTCTAAAATACCGAAAAAAGAGCAAAAAGTATCGGTAGCAGAATTCATTGAAATTCGCGATCGCGTTTGGAGTTGGTATCATCAATATACCCAAGATAATAATCTTTGGGATGATCGAGATTTAATCAGGCTTATCCTCAGTAGAAAATATTATAAATCTCACTATACAGTGATTTTTTGCGATGAAGCTCAGGATTTTACTCGGCTAGAATTAAAATTAATTATGCAGCTGTCTGTGTTTTCGCGTTACAACTTAGCGCAGGAACCAATTCTGAGTTTGCCATTCGCTTTTGCTGGGGATCCTCTCCAAACTTTGAATCCTACTGGATTTCGCTGGTCAGGATTTAAGGCTGCTTTTCATGAAGAAATTTTATCGGCTTTAATCCTCGCCCGCACTCCTTATTTGCGAATCGAGTTAAAACAATTAATTTATAACTATCGTTCAGTGATCCCGATTGTTAAAGTTAATAATTTAATTCAACTTTGGCGCAAATTATTATGTGATTTTAGTGATATAGAACCTCAAGAAGCGAGAAAAGATCAAGGGCTTGCTCCTCAAAAATTTATCATTGATCAAGATAGTGAAGCTCATTCTGATGTCAATGTTCAGTCTCTATTGAAAATTATTAAAGATACTATTATTTTGATTCCCTGTGATGAAGGAGAAGAACAAGATTTTATTCAACAAGATGAGCTATTGCATCATTTTTTAGATGATCAAGTTGAGTCGGGAATTCCTTGGCACATCTTAAGTGCTATTACCGCTAAAGGATTAGAATTTAAACAGGTTATACTCTATAAATTTGGCCAACGATGTCCGGAAACTCTTTGGGATGAACAATTAGAATCAACAGAAGAAGTTAAATATTTTTTAAACAAATTATATGTTGCGGCATCTCGTCCCACAGAGAGACTCTTTATTATTGATTGTCCTAAGGGAGAAGATAAACTTTGGCAGCATTTAAATGATCAGGAGTTGTTGAGCGAAAAAATCTCTCAAATCAAAGATCTAGAACAGCGAGAAAAATGGCAATCCAATATTCAATTTATTAGTGATGGTGAATCTTTAGAATATATTAAAAACGATGATCTAGAAGCTAATGCTTTAAGCTTTGAAACAGTAGGAATTAATACGGAAAATCCTGAATTTCTCAAGCGAGCGATCGCCGCTTATCGCAAATGTAATAATCTTTATAAAGTTGATTTTTGCTCAGCCTGGGAACTTCGTTTAGATCGAAATTTTGTAGTTGCGGGCACTCTATTTTCCCAATTGAATCATTATCTAGAAGCAGCAGAATGTTTCTGGCAAGATTCAAGTTGGATTAAATTAAGGCAATTAATCTTAAATTATGGCTCCGATCAGAGATTTGATTCCCAACTTGAGCGATTTACCCTGTTATTCCCCTTCATCGATTTTATGGCTACGATTAGCGAAGCGAGTAATAGTTTAAAAATCAAGGCAATAACTAAACAGATTATAAATCTTCGAGACTTTCTACTGAGCGAATATAGAGAAAAAATATTTACAGAAGAATATCACACTCGATCTTGGCAAACAGGGCTAATTTTCTATCAACAAGCAATTTCACAAATTTCCTATAAATCAGATGTTTTTTCTCCAGGAGAATGGTTGAAAATTATCCACACCTTAGAAAATTGGTTTGAGCGAGAAAATAGGGAAATTAATCTCCTAATCGCCAAATGCTGGTATCTAGGACAAGATTATCACCAAGCGCTTGAATGTTGGGAAAATTTAGGAGAGCCAGCAAAAGCGATCCCCCATCAGGATCTTACTTACTATTATTTAGCAAAAGCAAAGGTTGCAACTCTGCCTGCTGGTTTAGAATATTTAGCGATCGCAAATCAATATCACATTATCATTAATCAATGGATTAAAAATGGCAAAAGTTTAGCATCCTCTTGGTTAAAATATGTGGCTATAGCATTTGCTGAAACTAATAAGCTTGAACAAGCTTTGATAATTTCTTGTTATCTAGACGATTTGTCTCAAGTTCAAAGATATTGGCGTAAGCTGCTCCAAATCTCTAGGTCATTTCCGATTAAATGTCTCCATCGCATTGTTCAATATTATCTGGAAAAAGGGCATTGGCAAGAAGCAATTAGTTTAGCAGAAAATAATCTTAATATTCGAGATTTTAAGTATTATTTTGTCTATCGTATTGCTCTTTCAGCCTTAGTCCCTTCCTTTCTTGATGCACCAGGAAGGCAACGGTATAAGTATTTTATGAAAAATAATATTCTTAACGATTTGCAATGGCAAAAATACTTTTCGCTTCCCCATTTGGGAGTAGTATTAGAAAAAATTGGCTCTTGGAATGACACTTTAGCTTTTTATGAGCAATATACTAATTCCCATAATAAAAAATTACGCGACTTTTCTCGGGAGCGCTGGTTAGCCACCAAAAAGCGTCAATTAGACTATTTACAAGACTCTAATGATTTAACCAAAGTCCAGCAAATATTAACAGATTTAACCCTCAAGGCAGATACCTGGAATCTCACCACTAAATCAATCTCGATGACCATACCAGAGATTACGAGAAAGAGCAGCAAATCATTGCTCAAAGATGTTCAACCCAGTTTTCTGACCAAAAAACACCTTGCTCAGGTCAATCCAAGGTTTAAGATTAAAGGATTACAAGAAAATATTTTAGTCGAGGCTGTTGCCTACGGAGTACAACAATTTCAATTGCATCATCTAATAGTTAGAATCATGCCATCTACTACACAAATTACAATTATTGATGTGCTCAGCAATCACGTAACTTATTTGGATGGTAAATATGGTACGCTCAAAACTGATATAACGACTATCTTTGCCTCGGAGAATCAACCCTTATCATTTCAAGTCTCTCAGGGGAATTATTCAGGACTATTCTGGTGTCATCCTATTACTCGCTTGGAATTGAATTTAGAGACTTACCCAGAAAAAATTTCTGTTGAATTTGAAAGTTTGTAGTGCTTGCTACCAAATCCCCTTCCAAGTTTTTGACGAGAGCGCTATACTATTTTTTGGAATGTAAAATTGTTGATTAGCTTCTTTCAAGATTGCCCATCAGACATTATTTTTGCCGCCTACAATCTAGATTGTTGATCTGCAAATTATGTTTGCTAAAGTTAATAATATTTTTATTGTCGACTTTGGGTATTTTGTAAAAAGATATACAGAAAACGTTCTTGTTTTTATTATTTATGCAAGTTTATCCATGATTTTTAATAATAAAAGAAGACTTTATGTAATCATTAAGAAGTCTACGAAACATTGGCTAAATCTTCAGAAAAACTTCACGACCTTTAAGTATTTTTGCTCATGCAATTGCACCAAATATCGGACAGAATTTTAAGTAGGAGCACAAAATCTCTGACTAATCCTTTAGATGAGCGATCTTGTTTAATGAAATTACTTAATAATAGCTAATAACTACTTGATATGGTATACTTTTTCCTGTTCCTAAAAAGCATAAACAACCAAAATCAAACGTAAAGAAAACTATAGGGTTACTTTCCTAGAGCAACCCTAAGAATAAAACTAAGTTGAGCCTATTAATCATGAGTGTTAAGAATTATACCGCATCCACTATTGTTTCGAGCAGTTGGGTTAACAATATTCAACACAAGTCAAGTAAAACGGGTTTTTCATTGCCCAATTTTGGGGCCATTGATTTGTTGAAGCCGCTTCGCAGCTTATTAAATGACATGGTAGTGCAAGATCCTACTATTGCTCACCGCATTTGCGCTGTTATCCCCACTCAATGCCCTTTTGCCAGAGATGTCAAACTTTTCGGGCGTACTATTTTGCGAATTCCGCCTCTTTGTAAGTTGAATCCCCTTTATGATGAGCTTGTGGGTCTACGTTTTCGAGCTATTTGCTACTTGGCTGATGAATGCGGTGAGGATGTAAGCTCTTATTGCTAAAATACATATTCACTATATTTCACTGCTGACAAAGGATAACTTTGGCGGTCTATTCCATGGCTATTATTGCCTTAAGGGCTTGGTATCTAGAGCAGTACGAACCGATTAGACAAATTATCACAAAGCCTCCGCACTTACGTTTGAGTCGCAATAGTTTGCTAAAAACAGGCATGCGCGCCGACTTTTTGGACGAGCGATCACAAGTTCAATCTGCCGATTGGTTTGGTTGTTACCTTGAGGGGAAAACTGTCGAGTTTTATATTGAGGGAAGTGGTTTTTATCTAATTTCCAATATTGATTTAGTTTCCCAAGAAATTTATTTTACTAAGCAAGAATCTTTAACTGGGCTCGATCCCATCGTTTATTTTAGTCCTCAGGTAGAATGCTCCCCCGCAAAAGAGATTATTCTTCCAGTGTTAGAGGATTCGGTTGCCAAATTGTCGCAGCGATCGCGTGTTCCTTTGCAATTGGAAATAGCAGCTCGTCCTGACGATTCTCCTTTACGTTTGAGTAGTAACCAATTTAAAAGTATTCGAAAAAGCTTAATCTACATCGCCGACATCACTGCGATCGCAGAAATTCCCGCAGCTCGTTTCAATTTACTGCCGAGTCCTAATGTTTGTGTTGAGATGGGTTATGCCCTAGAGAGTAAAGATCAAGGTCAAATTTTATTGCTTTACCAAGAACGAGACGATCTTCAGGGGACTTATCCTTTTGATGTTCCAGGATATAAAGAGCTGAGATTTCGCAATAAGCAAGATTTGCAAAGTAACCTGCCGCAATTATTAGAACTGCTCCTAGAAAAATTCACTTTATTTCGTTAGATTCAGCAATAATTTATTACTTTATTCAGAAGGATTCTTAATTGGAACTTTGCAGATAATGGTATATTGGTTGTTATCTGTTGAGAACAATTCTTAAAAAGTAAACCCACTTTTGCTCACTAGTTATTCAATTATCAAGAATTCTTTGACAAAATAATTTAACCCTATGGAATCATCTCCCATACTGCAACTTAGAAACCTTAGTAAAGCATTCCCATCTAATAATCGCCCTGCTGTTGATAACGTTAGCCTAGAACTGCAACAAGGGGAATTGTTGGGATTACTCGGCCCCTCTGGTTGCGGGAAAACAACTCTGTTGAGAATAGTGGCAGGTTTTGAGAAAGTCTCTCAAGGACAAGTAGAATTGGCAGGTAAAGTTGTCAGCGATCACGATAAGAATATTCCTCCTGAAAAACGCAATACGGGAATGGTCTTTCAAGACTATGCATTGTTCCCCCATCTGACCGTGGCCGAAAACATCGCTTTTGGCCTCAAAGGCAAGAAGAATCTGGCTAATGGCGGTGTTTTCCATCGTGGACGCCTCAAAAATCCCGAGATACAACAAAGAATCAGTAATGTTCTCGATTTAGTTGGGCTTTCTCTGCTGGAAAAACGTTATCCCCATGAATTGTCTGGGGGGCAGCAACAAAGAGTTGCCCTAGCAAGAGCGATCGCACCTCAACCAGCTCTGATTCTACTAGATGAACCCCTCAGCAACCTTGATGTTCAAGTACGTCATAGATTGAGAGCAGAGATCAGAGCTATTCTCAAAGCAGCGGGCACAACGGCTATTTTTGTCACTCATGATCGCGAGGAAGCTTTAGCCATTTCCGATAAGATTGCTGTAATGCGAGATGGGAAATTAGAACAAGTAGGTACTCCTGAAGAAATATATACGCAACCAAGTTCTCGTTTTGTAGCCGAATTTGTTACCCAGGCCAATTTTTTGACAGCAAGAAGAGAAGGGCCTGATTGGACCACGGAAATCGGCAAGGTAAAACTACCGAATGCTCTTTCTGCAACAGAATGCGATCGGGCAGAATTGATGTTGCGTCAAGAAGATATTATTTTGACCCCCGATCCCCAGAATGTTTCTGATGTGACAGTTACGGAAAGGCAATTTCTGGGAAGAGAATACCGCTACTGTTTAGAGACCGCCTCGGGAAAAAGACTTCATGCTAGAACAACAATTAACAATCCAGTCCCCGTGGGGAGCAAGGTTAATTTATCTGTTGTCAATAATAGCCCTTTATTCTTTCCCTTTACCTCTGTTGGCCAAGAAAATTTTAAATCGACTCCCATCCCAGCTTAAAATCATGGGAATGGTCAGAACAATTTGAAAATTTGGCGTTGCTGATTTAAAACATGAAAGAATTTTGGACTAATCTTCTTTGCTTCTTTCTTTGCGTCTTTGCGCCTTTGCGCGAAACGAATTCATA
>NZ_ALVZ01000197.1 GCF_000332055.1 Xenococcus sp. PCC 7305
GGCAGAGGGCAGCGGTGAGACCCCGCGCCGCCGTCAGGCGCAAGGGAACGCTCACCAAGAGAGAGGGCAGAAGGATAAAACTACTTCTAACTTATCCCTTTAGGTTGAATTTCTCCACTTCTTTAAGTGGAACATGGCATAGTGGGAGAATTAGACTCACCACTATGCCAGTTACCTTCTGCCTTCTGCCTTCTGCCTTCATTCTTCTGCCTTCGGTTTAAGAAACAAAATTTGCCAATGATCCAAAAATCTCAAAACCTTGTCGGCATTATTATGGGTAGTGATTCTGACTTGCCAACGATGCAAGCGGCGATCGCGGTATGTGAAGAATTCGCTGTTGGTTGCGAAGTTGCGATCGTTTCTGCCCATCGCACTCCCGACAGAATGGTTGATTATGCTCGAACTGCCCATGAAAAAGGACTAAAAGTTATTATTGCTGGGGCAGGTGGGGCAGCTCATTTGCCAGGAATGGTAGCGTCTTTGACTCCTCTGCCCGTAATTGGTGTGCCAGTAGCCACGCGCAATCTTCAAGGTGTGGATTCTCTCTACTCCATTGTGCAGATGCCCAGAGGCATTCCTGTGGCAACAGTTGCGATCGGTAATGCCCAAAATGCTGGACTATTAGCCGTGCAGATTTTGGCTACCAGCGATAGTCAGCTATTAACCAGAGTGCAGCAATATCGCCAAGACTTGGCTGCTATGGTCTTAGAGAAACAAACAAAATTGGAGCAATTGGGTTATCAGAAATACTTAACCCAAATGTAGGAATATACAGAAAAAATAAACAATGTATATATCCTTTACAACCTAGAATATAAGATTAAAGAGTACTTTACAAATCTTTACTCCGATACAGGATATATTGTAAACTACCCAAGGAAAATGTATATGTTGTCAAGATAAGGAGCAAAAACTAAGATGCAGTCGGCTCAGACGCTGCGAAAAGCGCCAAAAGAGTATATTAAGCCTGATGGTGGCTTAAATCCCAATGTATTGATGACGATGACCGCTCTGATGCTAATTGCCTCTTCTGTATGTGGTTATTTTTTGTGGAACTTTCCCGCATGGTATTGTTTTGCCGTTAATGTTTTGGCATTACATATTTCGGGTACTGTAATCCATGATGCATCTCATAACAGTGGTCATAAAAATCCTATAGTTAACTCTATTTTGGGTCATACTAGCGCTTTAATGTTAGGTTTTGCCTTTCCTGTTTTTACTCGTGTGCATTTGCAGCATCATGCCCATGTGAATGACCCAGAGAATGATCCCGATCATTTTGTCTCTACTGGTGGGCCTTTATGGATGATTGCTGCACGTTTTTTCTATCACGAAATATTCTTTTTTAAAAGGCGTTTGTGGCGCAAGTATGAGTTATTAGAATGGTTTTTGAGCCGCTTATTTTTGGCGACTATTGTTATTTTGGGAATCCACTATGACTTCATGAACTATGTCATGAATTTCTGGTTTGTCCCAGCTTTGGTTGTGGGTATTGCTCTGGGATTGTTTTTCGATTATTTGCCCCATCGTCCCTTTAAGGAACGCGATCGCTGGAAGAATGCCAGGGTTTATCCTGGTGCGGTTTTGAATCTTTTGATCTTAGGGCAAAATTATCATCTAGTTCATCATCTTTGGCCTTCGATTCCCTGGTATAACTATCAGCCTGCTTATTACGAGATGAAGCCTTTACTTGATCACAAAGGTTGCGAGCAGTCTTTGGGATTACTCGAAGGGAAGAATTTTTGGAGTTTTCTATACGATATCTTTTTGGGGATTCGTTTTCATCATTGAATGAGGGCAGATGGCAGATGGCAGATGGCAGAAGGTGGACTTATTGAGAAGTCCTAGCTTACGTAATTGATTGCTGAAAGAAAGGTTAATTAATACTTATCGTTTAGGGAAATAGGGATGTAGGGAACTAGGGAAATCTAGCTATTGTTATTCCCCAAACCCCTAAAACCCCAAATCCCAACTTGTAACGAGAAGTATTGAAAGGGTAATGGGTTATTTTAGGAAGCTGGGCTACAGTTGTCTGCAATATGAGGCGTGCGAGTATTGTTATTTCCTGTTGCGTGGGCAGTCAAGATAACTTGACCATCTTCCGTTTTAACGACGCCTCTAGCGGGATAAATGTCTCCAGTATTAGTTTTGATAGGTTTAATCTCTGGGTATTGGGCTTGCAGTTGGGAAGTGGTAATTAGTTCATCTACCAAAAGAGTCTCAGAATCAAAAGGTTCGATAGGTTGAGTAGGGATGCCACCTTTCCCTTTGATAGTTAAACCCCCAGATTTGTCCGAGGTTCGGGAATTTTGACAAGCTTGAGCAACAGTTTGCCCTGATTCAATCGGATTATTCGGTAATTGAATATCGGTTTGAATAGAATTGATATCAGGAGTAAAAATAGAAATCGTGCCATCTAACCCAAATTCAGAACTGGCATTGATGTCGTTTGTTATTTCATTCAAGGGACGTTCTTCTATACCAAAAAGCGACTCAGCAGTAATATTGATATTGCCGCCATTCCCTCGCCCGGCATTAGCGATAATATCGTTATTTTGATTAGGAAAAGCAATGATGAATCGACTATCAATAGTGATATTGCCGCCATTTCCTTCATTCAAAGCTTGTGCGGAAATCAAACCGCCATTTTGTAAGATGATATCTTCAGCAACTTGCAGGGCAATATTTGCACTTTCCCCAAAAGGAGATTGAGTGGTCGCAATGATTCTGCCATCATTTAGTAAGTTAATAGAATTAGCTTGTATATTAATATTTCCTGGTTGTCCCGTTCCAGGTGGAAAAGTAGAGTTTTCTAAACTAGGAAAATTACTAGCAGCAATCGCTGCACCATTATCAATAGTTAAGTTTTTTGTAAAAATATTCACGTCCCCGCCATTTCCACTACCTTGTAATGCACTAGCAAAAATACCACCACGTCCATTTTCTGTAACTCCACTTAATTCGATAGATTCAGCAGCAGTTATAGTCAGAGAACCTGCATTTCCACTTCCTAAAGTAATTGCTGAAATTGCTGCCCCATCTTCAACTGTTAATCTTCGGGTTTCTAGAATTAAGTTCCCGCCATTTCCTGTAGCATTTTCAACGAGAACATCTACTTCAATGCCTCCTGTGCCAGATACATTTATCGAATCTAAAGCATTAATAGTAATCGATCCTCCACTCCCAGTGTTAGTAACAGAACCATCGCCTAAAATATCTGCGGAAATAAAAGCACCATTAGTTACAGAAAGGTTTGCTGTATTAATTTCTATATCACCTGCATCTCCTACACTATTAAATGTATCAGCCAAAATACCACTAACTACCTGAATATCGCCGAGCAAGCCAGTACCATCTACAGAAACAGTATCGCGGGCATTAATAATAATATTTCCACCCTTGCCAACTCCAGAAATACCGACATCAATATCTCCCCCATTACTAATAAACAAAGAACCTGTATCGATAATAATATTGCCCCCATTTCCTTCAGCATCAGCTAAGGTTTCCGCGCTTATAAAACTAGGTGATATGTTAGCATTACCTTGCTCGCCAATGGTAATTTGTTCAGAATTAATATTAATATTTCCTCCATTTCCTTGTCCGAAAAGTTGTGAAGAAATAAATCCATTTCTAGAAAGATCGAGATTTTGAGTATTAATATTAATAGTTCCTGCATCGCCAGTACCAGTTGTAAATATATTGCTTGATATTTCACTAGCTAAAGTAGCTGATAGATTTGTTGTAGTAGCTTCGCCAAAACCATCAATTTTAATTGAATTGGCAACATCTATATTAATGTTTCCACTATTACCAGTTCCACTAACTAAACTTGAAATGGCTGCTCCGTTGGTCAAAGTAAAATTTTGTGCTGTAACATTTATTTCTCCAATGCTACCTGATGAGTTTTCTGGAAGATTGTTGATGATCCCACTACGTCGAAATGACGTGATAGCATCAAAAGTAATATCCCCAGTAGCATTTAAAGTTATATTGCCAATTCTAACTGTTTCTTGTTCTTCGGAAAAAGCAGTAATATTTCCACCATTTTGAAATGTAATATTTCTCGCACTGATATTAATATTACCTGGATTACCAGTAGCAAAACTACTATTAGTAATGAAAGTTGAATTATTACTATCTAACTCATCTATAATTAAATCTTCTTCTAGATTAATAGTGACATTTCCAGCCTGTGCTTCTAGGGAACTATTATCACTGCTAATCCCAGTAAAAAAACTACTACCAGAAGTAATTGATAAATTCTTGGCATTTACGTTGATAAAACCGCCTGTTGCGCCAACAACAAAAATATTAGAATTATTACTAAAAAGGACATCTTCTGTCGCATTTATTGTCACATCTCCTGCTTGTCCATTGGCAACATTAAAAGCAAGCAATCCTGTCCCATTGTTAAGACTTAAAGAACCTGTCGTTAATTCAATATTTCCCGCATTTCCTTGGGCATTATCACCAGAAACAAAAGTGCTAATAGCCGTATTAGTTGAAGAAGTAGGATCGCTACCTTCAAGAACAATAGAATTGCTAGCATCAATGGTGACATTTCCAGCATTACCTTGCCCTCCACTAACAGTATTGATAGAACCGCGATCTCTTAAGGTCAAAGATTCAGTCGTAATGTTAATGTTTCCAGCATTGCCTACAGCATTAGAACCAACATTACTAAACACACCTGTACCAACATCACTATTATCCTGACCATCGATCAAGATATTTACTGAATCAATACTAATATTTCCAGCATCACCTTGACCTGATGTACTGGCATTAATCAATGCACCACTACTCAATTCTAGAGAACTAGTAGTAATACTAACATTGCCTCCATTACCAATAGCATTAGTAGTAATATTGGATGAAATTGTACTGGTATTTCCTTGACTCTCTAAGGTTATAGATTCACTAGCATTAATGGTAATATTTCCCGCATTTCCTTGTCCTAAAGACGCCGTAGAAATTAAAGCACGATCACCTAGAGTTAAATTTGCTGTCTCAATTGTTATGTTCCCGCCATCAGAAACACCACTGGGAAAAACTCTATTGGAAATAGCACTAACAAAATTCAGTTCATTTTCAATTCCACTAATAGTTAAAGATTCAGCAGCAAAAATTGATATTTCTCCTCCAGATTCTGAACCTAAAGTATCGGCTGTAAACCCTGAAACACCAGTAATAAAAATATTATTGCCTGCAACATTAATATCTCCACCACCTACACCACTAGCATCAATATTGCTTCTTCCCGATAGTGAGATATCACTAAAGTTTTCAACTGCTGAATAATCAAAGCTTAATCCATTATCTACAGAAACAACATTAACTTGACCTCCATTAACGCTGCCAAGCTCAACTCTTCCACCAGCAGTTTTGACAACAGCATCTTCAAAATTGAGATTACCACCAACTAAGCTAAAAGTAGCATTAGAATCGACCCGTAAAGCTTCTTGAGTATCAATTATTTCACTATCAAAAGGTCTTGCACCATTCCCATTTCCTCTAACAGTAATATCTCCTGGATTATCTCGGAAACTCAATCCAATTGGAGCATTAATTGTCAATAAAGGTGGATTGTCTAAATTAGTCGCGCTAAATTCTCCATCAGGAAAGATAATACTGTCGGCAGTGCTACCCAGAAAAGAACCGCCAATATTCAATCTGGCATTTCGTCCGAAAATAATTCCTGCGGGGTTAATCAAAAAGAGATTAGCTGTTCCCTGAGCACCCAGCAATCCGTTGATATTGGAAATATTGCCACCAGTCACTCTAGAGAAAATATTGACTATATCCGCCGCATTATTAAAAAATGCCGAACCCCCATTGGGAACCGAAAACTCACCAAAACTATGAAACAAATTACCGCCAGCGCGATCGCCCTGCTCGATAGTAAAATCATTTCCGTTAACATCAACTCTAGTGTTTGTAGTGCTATCAGGAGTGACTTGTGCCGTGACTGAATTCAAGCAAATACCTTGAACAAGAGTAAAGCAGCCCAAAGAGAATAGTAGTGACAGTCCTTGTTTCATCTTGTTACTTTCCCCCCCAAATTGATAATCTAATTTAGTTTTCAGTAATTATACATATAAAAACTAGGATAAATGGGTAGTCTCACACACTATTTACAGAAATTAACTTTATTTGAAATCACTTAGAATCCATCTTTTATGCTTCAAGATGTATTGACTTGCAGCACAAAAAACGAGCCGTCAATTATCATTCTTTTTAAGTTAAACCGCCTGAATTGCCAAAAGTTATCTTTAACGGGTCTTCGCCCTCTGCCCTCTGCCCTCTGCCTTCACCCCGTCAGGGGCTCTTGACTTGCGCGTAGTGGCACTAGCTATCTAACAAAATTTGCGGCAGCTTTGCGATCGCCCGCTGAAAAGGTTCTTTATTATTACTAACCCTAACTAAAACCAAAGCTCCTTGAATGAGCATAATAGCATCTTCAGCTCTTTCTCTAGCTTGTTGCGACTCAATACCTGTTTCCTCAACAACATTAGCTAAAGTATCAATCCATTTCTTGAGAGACTGTTTTAGCTGTTGGTGAAATAGATTATCGGCTTCCCCCACCGACATCACCGAGAGAAGACAGGGTTCTTGCCCAGTTTGATAAAACTCATCTATTCCTTGGCACATAGCCAGAATTCGCTCTTGCGGTGGCTGCTCTGACTTTAAAGGGGTGAAAATATGCTGATTAATCCAATTGCCAATATATTCCAAAACTGCCGCCGCCATCTGTTCCTTGCCACCTTGAAAATGATGGTAAAGGCTAGCTTTTTTTAAACCTGTTGCTGCCGATAACCGAGACACTGTAGCGCCCTCGTAACCATAATGGCGAAATACTGGGATTAGTTTCGTAACTATTTGTTCTTTGGACATGTATGAGACTTTATTTTAATTCTATGATACCGAATGTTCGGTACGACTTCTTTTTGACCCAAAAACTAACACCAGTCTTCATCCTTAAAGTAAACCATCTGCCTTCTGCCTTCTGCCTTCTGCCCTTAATTGACCATTCTGGGGAGATTTAACTTTAAAATAAGAGTTTGGAGAAATTATAGAAGTAAAGCATAATGAGCAAATTTGATTACGATTTAATTATTATTGGTGCGGGAGTTGGCGGACATGGTGCGGCCTTACATGCCGTCAAATGCGGATTAAAAACCGCAATTATTGAGGCTGGGGATATGGGAGGGACTTGTGTTAATCGTGGTTGCATTCCCTCTAAAGCTTTGCTGGCGGCCTCAGGAAGGGTTAGAGAATTTAATGATGCTCATCATCTGCAATCTTTGGGCATTCAGATAGGTGGAGTGCAATATGACCGCGGTGCGATCGCGGATCATGCGAATAATTTAGTTAGCAAAATCCAAGGTGATTTAACCAATAGTCTCAAACGTCTCAAAGTAGATATTCTTCGTGGTTGGGGTAAAGTTACAGGCAAACAAAAAGTAACAGTTGCTGGTGATGGCGGAGATAAAACCTATACAGCTCGCGATATTATGCTTTGTCCTGGTTCGGTTCCCTTTGTGCCTCGTGGCATTGAAATTGATGGTAAAACCGTTTTCACTAGTGATGATGCAGTAAGACTAGAATCGGTTCCCGATTGGGTCGCAATTATTGGTAGTGGTTACATTGGTTTAGAATTTTCCGATGTTTATACAGCATTGGGCAGTGAAGTCACCATGATTGAAGCTTTAGACAATTTAATGCCTGGTTTTGATCCAGAAATCGCCAAAATTGCTAAACGCACTTTGATTGCAACTCGTGACATTGAAACCTATACCGGAGTTTTTGCCACAAAAATAACTCCCGGCAATCCTGTAACTATTGAATTGACCGATGCGAAAAGCAAAGAAGTCATTGAAGTGTTGGAGGTAGACGCTTGTTTGGTTGCAACAGGCAGAATTCCCGCGACAAAAAATCTTGGGTTAGAAAGTTTAGCCGTCGAAATTGACAAACGAGGTTTTATTCCTGTCAACGATAAGATGCAAGTCCTCAAAGATGGTCAGGCGGTCCCTCATCTTTGGGCTGTTGGAGATGCGACAGGTAAGATGATGTTGGCTCACGCAGCATCAGGACAAGGAGTCATTGCGGTCGAAAATATTTGTGGCCGAGCGAAAGATATAGACTATCGTTGTATTCCCGCCGCTGCTTTCACCCATCCCGAAATTAGCTATGTAGGGTTAACAGAAGCCCAAGCTAAAGAGTTGGGAGAGAAAGAAGGGTTTAAGGCAGCAACCGCAAAAACCTATTACAAAGGTAATTCTAAAGCTTTAGCTGAGGGCGAAACCGATGGCATGGCCAAGGTTATTTATCGCAAGGACACAGGAGAATTATTGGGCGTACATATTATAGGTATCCATGCTTCTGATTTAATCCAAGAAGCGGCTAATGCGATCGCAAAACGGGAATCTGTGACCAACCTCGCATTCAATGTCCACACTCATCCTACTTTGTCTGAAGTATTAGACGAGGCTTATAAACGGGCAACGGCCTAGCGGAAATAGTGCATACAAGATGGGTATTTTATTGCCCATCTACACAATTTGAATCAGTTGTTTAGTCTTTTGTTGATAGCTATGATAATTTGTCAAAATTGAGGTCAGAATCTCTATTGTGATTTGAAATTTAACACTGGCATAATTAATATTTATGCTATTTTTTTACAGCTACTCTTAAAGAAACTTAATTATCAACTTTACTTAAAAAAACAATAGACTTGAACAATAATAGACAAAGAGAGCGCAATCTTAATGTAATTTTAATATTACCTGATCATTTTTTAATGATAATATTTTCTCTAGTTTAATTAATCAATTCTTATTGAAATAAGTAATTGGTTTATATTTTTTGATGTCAATAATTTGATGTCAATAATTTTAGTATTCAAAACTAGTAATTTATTTTGGAGAAAGAAAACATGAAACTTTTTTCTAG
The DNA here is from genome assembly GCF_000332055.1 of Xenococcus sp. PCC 7305. Taxonomy (GTDB): domain Bacteria; phylum Cyanobacteriota; class Cyanobacteriia; order Cyanobacteriales; family Xenococcaceae; genus Xenococcus. Next base: position 8,956 of record NZ_ALVZ01000197.1, read on the forward strand.
TGTTAAAATTGCAGCAATAACGGCAACAGCTTTAGGTTTCTCTGCCGTTCCTGGACTTGCACAAACAACTTTTTCTGATATTGAAGATAATGTCTATGAGACAGAAATTGGAAAAGCGTCGGAAATGGGCATTGTCAAGGGATTTCCTGATGGTACTTTTCGACCCGATGATACAGTAAGCCGAGAGCAAGCCGCAGCAATGATAGTTCAAGCAATCAACGGAATAGTATCTATTGATCTTGATAGCAGACCTCCTCAAAGATCCAATGTTAACCCTTTCAATGATGTATCTGATGATCGTTGGAGCGCTAAAGCAATCAACTGGATGCAATGGAACCTTTACCCAGCAAATGTCGCTCAACTGACAGGTAATTTTCGTCCAGAAGATCCCATTACTCGGATAGAGTTAATTGATTTTTTGAGACGCACAGGAGAACTTGTTAGTATCAAATTGACAGGAAGTGCCGAGTTGGATGAAACTGTTGAACCAATAAAGTTTACTGATGTAGTTGGCTACGATCAAGTACTCGCATCTCAAATGTCAGCTTTTTGTCGAGTTGCATCACCACTAAATGAAGAAGGTGATGCTTTTGCTCCTAACGAAAAAGCCACTCGTGACTACGCTGTCGCGGCAATTGTCCGTGCTGTTACTTGTGAATCAAAAGAGCAGCCCACAACTTAATAATCAAATATAGTTTGGCCCTAGTATCAACCACAGGGGCTTGTCATAGGGAAGAAGTCTAAATAAAAAAGTAGAATTCCTATGAATTTTGATACTGATAAACGCTTGTGGTGAAAGTGAACGCAAAAAATAAAGATCGCAAAACGAGAATCTGTGACTAACCTTGCATTCAATGTCCACACTCATCCTACTTTGTCTGAAGTATTAGACGAGGCTTATAAACGGGCAACAGTTTAAATTAAACGAATTTTAAAAAAGATAGGTTTTCGGTTTTAGGTGTTACTTAAAACCTTTCCCTGTTCCCAAATAATCACCGATATCTAGATTCCCCCCGCTGATAATGACGCCGACTCTTTTATTGGGTGCGGTGACAATATTCTCCAGTAATGCAGCAGTGGCCAATGTTCCCGTGGGTTCCACCACGATTTTGAGACGGGATAACAAAAAATGCAATGTCCGAAGAATCCCATCCTCCGAGACTGTAACCATTTCATCAACATAGCGTAAAACTAGAGGAAAAGTTAATTTTCCCAGGGAAGGAGTTCTGGCTCCATCAGCAATAGTATCCGGGTTATGAACCGTATGTAATGTTTTGCTATAAAAAGATTTGGTAGCATCATCTGCCTGTTCTGGTTCAACACCAATGACTTGACAGTTGGGAAGTCGGGCTTTGGTCGCGATCGCAGAACCCGATAGTAAACCACCGCCACCACAACAAACTAGCAGCAGATCTAAATCTCCTCCCACTTGCTCAATTAATTCTTTGGCTGCGGTGCCTTGTCCCGCAATGATATCAGAATGGTCATAGGGCGGAATAATGACCAAATCTTTTTCTTGAGCTATTTGTATTGCCAACTCTTCGCGGATTGTTTCCGTTGGCTCATAGAGAATGATTTCGGCTCCATAACCACGAGTCGCTGCCAGTTTAACTTCTGGAGCATTCCTCGGCATGACAATAGTTGTGGGAATATCTAACAGTTTGCCAGCCAGTGCGATCGCTTGAGCATGGTTTCCCGAAGAATAGGTGATGACACCTTGTTGCTTTTGCTTCGCCGATAATTGGCAAAGAGCATTATAGGCTCCTCGAAACTTAAAAGAACCAGTCCGTTGCAAGTTTTCACATTTAAAAAACACTTCGGCATTGGTTAGCTCGTTTACAGTACGAGACGTCATAATCGGCGTGATATGGGCCTGGTTTTTCAGGTTCTCAGCCGCAGCTTCTATCTGAGAATATTTGACAGGTAAAATATTCTCTTTGGCAATTTTGAGGTCAGATTTATTCATCGGCGATTTGATCTAGAAGAACTATAATTAATTAAAATCAATATAAAAACACAATTAAGAGCTCTATTGTCAAAGAAGAAAAATGTTCATCAGATCAAGTATTACTAAATTGCTTATTTTACTTGGTTCTATAGTAATTAACTCAGGTAAAGTCGAAGCTGTAGTTTTTGAGTTTAGTGATTATAGCCCAGTAGACCAAAACTATTCGGCAAGTGGTTTTTTTGATATTGATGATAATAGTGCGCCATTAGGAGAAGTAGATTTCGCTACAGAATTGCTGGATGCTCAAATCACAATTTCAGATGGGACTAACGAATATGTTTTAGATTTTGCTGATGACATACAACAAAATAGCTTAAATGGTGTTGAGATAGTTGGCTCCACACTAGACTTTTCCACAGCGACAAGTGGTATTTTCAGGATGAGAAATCCCCCTAATTCGGGTTTTTTCGCGATAAATGGCAATCAAGATTGGACTAGGGTTGGGTTATCGCCATCCAACTTTGATCAGGACTCTCCGAGCATCCTAACTGCAAAAGCTATTCCCTTTACATTTTCACCTACCTTAGGGCTTGGCATTATCGGGGGAATACTAGCGGTTTATAAGCTACAACAAATAGGATCTCGCAAGTTGGACAACAAAAGTTAAGCCTTATCTTTGATTTATTATTCTTTGGTTTATTATCAGGACAGGTCAGAGTACAGAAATAGTTTGTTTGGGAGTTTGCTTGGCCCGTCCCTGGTTGAGTAAACCGTATTTGGGGGCAAAAACCATAGATATCACAAATATCAGACTTAGCAAGATCACGATACAGCCACCGGTTGGGACATCTAAGTGATAACTAAGATAAGTTCCCAGCAAACAGGATAAAACACTTGTGCCGACAGATATCCACAACATATGATCAAAGCGATCTGTTAATAAATATGCAGTCGAACCAGGAGTAACTAGCATGGCAATTACTAAAATAATGCCCGCAGTTTGTAATGCTGTCACAATGGTCAGGGCGAGTACTGATAATAATGTGTAATACATAAATTTAACATTTAATCCGATCGCCTTGGCATGATTGGGATCGAAACAAAACAGTAACAAGTCTTGACGTCGCAACAGGATAATTCCCAACGTCAGCAGACCGGCAATTAGAGTTTGAATAATATCTTCTGCGGAAATGCCCAATACATTGCCAAAAAGAATATGAAATAAATCAATATTAGTCGGAATCTTAGTTGATAACACTATGCCAAAAGCGAAAAAACCAGTAAAGACTACCCCAATGACGGCATCTTCTTTGAGACGAGTTTTTGCCTTCACATAGCCGATCGCAACTGTAGCCCCAAACCCAAAGATAAAAGCCCCCAGAGCAAAAGGAAGACCCAGGGCATAAGCAACAACCACTCCAGGAACAACTGCATGGGACACCGCATCCCCCATTAATGACCAACCTTTGAGGGTGATGTAACAGGACAAAACTGCACAAACCACTCCCACAAAGGCACTAACCCAAAGTGCTTTGAGCATAAAGCCATATTGCAAGGGTTCAGTGAACCAATTTAATATTTCATTCATAGATTAGGTTTTAGGTTTTAGGTTTTAGGTTTTAGGTTTTAGGTTTTAGGTTTTAGGTTTTAGGTGTTAGAGACAAAAAAATGCTCACTGATAACTGATAACAGTCGGAAGTCCGCCAAAAGTCATGGATAGATTTTCCTCGGTGAAGACTTCTTCGGTGATACCATCAGCCAGAATCGTTTGGTTAAGCAGAATAACGCGATCGCAGAAGGTTGAAATTGAAGCCAAATCATGGGTAGAAACCAAAATCGTATGCCCCGCATCTCTCAATTGCAACAGAAGATCAACAATGCTTTTTTCCGTCTTGACATCTACTCCTGTAAAGGGTTCATCCAAGAGCATAATTTTGCCTTCTTGCGCCAAGGCTCTGGCGAGAAAGGCTCGTTTCTTCTGGCCTCCAGACAATTCTCCAATTTGGCGATCGCTAAAATCACTCATGCCCACCCTGGCTAAACTTTCTTTTACCAAACGACGGTCTTGGGCTCGGGGAATTCGCAACATATTCATATAGCCATAACGTCCCATCATCACCACATCGGAAACACTCACCGGAAAATTCCAATCCACTTCATCTGCCTGGGGGACGTAGGCCATTAATTGTTTTTTCTGGGCTTTCTGAATCGATAGGCCATCAATATATACCCTGCCCTGAGTCGGTTTCAAAAAACCCATAATTGATTTGAAAAGAGTAGACTTGCCACCACCATTAGGGCCCACCAAGCCTGTTATTTTCCCTGGTTGTACCTGACAATTGGCATCATAAAGCGCTAATCGAGCATTATTGTAGGTGACGCTAATATTATCAACTGTAATTCCTAAAGATAAACTCATGAATGGCCTCTCCGTAATCTAGGTTTTAGGTGTTGGGTTTTAGGTTTTAGGTGGTGATTAAAATGTGAATATTACTCATTAGCATTACTGCCGAGTAAGGCTTGGGTAATAGTTTGGGCGTCGTACTCTAATAAATCTAAAAAAGTAGGAACTGGCCCATCTTTCGTCGAGAGAGAATCTACATAGAGAGTTCCCCCATAACTAGCTCCGGTTTCTTTGCTTACTTCTTTCTGTCCTTCGTTGCTGACTGTGCTTTCGCAGAAAACTGTGGGTATATCATCTTCTTTGACCTGTTCGATTACCTTTTGAATCTGTTTCGGTGTCGACTGCTGTTCGGCATTAATCGGCCACATATAAATTTCTTGAAGTTGGTAGTCGCGAGTTAGATAAGAAAATGCCCCTTCACAAGTTACAAGAGAACGTTGATTGGGCGGCAATTGAGCGAGATCTGTGGCCAATTGTTGGTCAATTGCTTGGAGTTTTTCACTATAGAATGTCGCGTTGGCATTATAGGTATCTGCATTGTCAGGATCGAGTTCGACAAAAGCCCGACGAATATTTTCGACATAAATCAAGGCATTGCGCGGTGACATCCAAGCATGGGGATTTGGCTTGTCTTGATAAGGGCCCTCTGCGATCGCTATTGGTTCAATGCCTTCGGTTAATAATACAGAGTCAACATCACCCAGGTTGTTATAAAACTTTTCAAACCATCGTTCCAAGTTCATGCCATTGTAGAGAATAAGATCGGCATCCTGAGCTTTGGTCAGATCGCTAGGAGTTGGTTCATAACCATGAATTTCCGCCCCAACACGGGTAATCGACTCAACCTCTAATTTATCCCCAGCAATATTCTGAGCGATATCTGCCAAGATGGTGAAAGTAGTAACTACTTTCTTTTTTTGATTGACTTGCGCGTTATTCGGGTCGATTGCAGGGGAAGATTGATCGCGCGGGGCATTACAGCCGCCTAACCACAATGTTAATAATATTCCGACAGATATCACTGTCCTGGAGAAGACAGGTTTGTTCATAAAAAATTGCTAGTCTTTTCATAATTCTCTCACTTTTCATAATTGTCTCATAATTGGTTCCGAACTAGCAATATTCAATTAGCATTTAGTTTTGATTAACTATTTTGTTGCCAGATTTTAAAGGCTATTTTTAATTTGATCCTTAAAGGCTGGTGGAGCAAGATCAAAAGCCTCTTCCAATAAAGGTTGTGCCGCTTCAATATCGCCTTGTTTTTTCAATAACAGAGCTTTGGCGAAGATGGGTCGAAAATCTGATTCATGGGCAGCAGCAATTTCATCATAGAGGGTGATCGCGTCAGCATATTTCTCTTCTTCGGTATAAATTTCTCCCAGCAATAACTGTATCGAACTCAGATCGACATTGGGGTTATCTTGAGCATTGGCTTCTTGAGCTTGAGTTAAAGTATTTTGCAGCAGGGCGATCGCTCTTTCTGGCAGATTTTGCGTTAAAAATAAATTAACCAAACCGCCCAAAGCCATAACATTTAGCGGAGCAGCCGCTAGAACATTTCGATAGGCTGAAGCGGCACCTTCATAATCTTCGGCATATTGCTTCGTTTGTCCTAAAAGAATCGCATATTCAATGATGTTGGGATGAATTGTCGCTAAAGTTTCCAAGGGTGCGATCGCGCCGAGGAGATCTTGCTGCTGCAATCTAATACTGAGTAATTCTCGTAATGCGGTTTCATTCTCGGGTTCCCTGTCTAAAACCTTTTGATAGCCGCTAGCTTCTGCTTCGAGTTTGGCATTTTCTTGAGCCGAGATGCGAGCCACTTGCTGGGCATTATCTTGGGCTAGGATTTTCGTTTCTTGGACAATGCTCCCCACCAAGGGCAGTCCCGAAAATATAATGAGAGAAAACAACATTACAACCAGTACTATATAAACCCCGCGGCTTCTTTTATTTTGCATTATCCTATTGACTTATGAATGAATTTACTTAACTGAAAATTAACAAAGATTTTGCCTGAAAAACGATGAAGAATAAATAACAAATTATGAATTAAGAGCTTACTTTTATATTTTATGGGGACTTTAAGCTTCCTTGAAGGGTAATTGGGCCAACTTCATCATTTATCCCCCAAGTAAAGACATAGTTATTCATAATTTTGACGTTAAAAACCTTTATTGTTCATCATTTTTCGTTCTTACTTTTGTTGACTAGAATAGGGAGACTGTCCTAGATTGGTACTCTATAGCTAATGATTCTGTCCTGAGATAACTTATTCTGAGCGCGGAATTATATTTGACTTTATCAATTGTAATGAGTATTTACTTATTGGGCTCTTGCTACGAGCCATTTTAATCCCTATCCCAAGTTACATCAATAATCTCTTTTACACCGAGTTTACAGTCTTCGTCACCCAAGGAAACCTCTATGAATTTGCCTCAAAACCCCCCTACTCCTTCTGATAATCAGGAGCTATCACCCAGACCATCCATTCCCGTTCCACCGACCCCTGCCATCACAACCCCAGTCACGAGTGAGGCAGAAGAGAGTACAGACAAGAGAACCCAACCGATTCCCCCTCCTTCCCATCCTCGACAATATAGAGCGATCGGTTTAATTAAAGGAAAATATCAACCCACAGATGAAGATCAAATCACCCAGGGTAATTTAACCACATCCGAAGGCATAGCAATCGATGCAGTTTTGTTGGGCCGCACGATTAGTTTGGTAAAGAAACATTTAGATTTGACCGAAGAACATTTATGGGTGGTCTATCCTCGCACTAAAGTTGATAGTGACCATTTACATGTTCAAATTGTGGGGGTTTGGGAACCAGAAACCCTTGATAAGGATCAAGATGAATCCTTGGCTTCGAGTGAGGAAGTAGAAGCAGGTTATTTTTCGATTAGAGGAGAAGTAATTTTCTTTTCAGAAGATGAAGAGGTCATAATTGTTAAAATTAAGCAATTTCCTCGCAAAGAAGGAGAAAAACCGAAGTTTTTCAAACTCAAGCTCAAGGGAGTCATGGACAAAAAACCCTTAAAGCGTTTTTGGGACTTTGATGTTCATCTCGAAGGAGAAACCCTAGTAATCAAAGAAGGAACTGATTTAGGTTTTGCCCAGAAGAAACCCAAATTCAAGAAAAAATTCAGTAAAAAACCCATCACGAAAAAAGCACCTGTTGGGAAACCCAATGTCAGTTCCGCTGCAACTTCCCGCCCCAAACCCCGAATCAAAAAGCCTAGTAGTTGAGGGCAGAAGACAGATGGCAGATGGCAGAAGGCAGATGGGAAAACCATTAGAAAATAAAATTTCCTCATCCTTCATCCCTCATCCCTCATCCTTTATCCTTCATCCCTCATCCCTCATCCTTGATTCACTGTCTCGGATCTTGGGGAATGAAAGCGCGATCGCTCGGAAGTGGGGCCACGGGTTCGGTGAGAGTGAATTTTCCCTCATCGATTTGTTGTTTTAATTCTTCGGCCACTTGTCGGGAAAAGGAAATGCTGGCTAGAGGGGCAGAGCGGATGGATTTCCCCTCTAGGGTGATGCGCCCAGTTTTTAGTTGTTCATAGGTAACCAAGCCGAAAGTGGGTCGAACTCGACGAGGAATAGAAAAATCAATAACCGGTGCCACAATTTCTGTGTCTTGGATCGCACAGGCTTCTATGACCGACTCATCTAAAACTGGTAAAGGAATACCGACACCAATCATTAACGACGAGCCGTAATTTTTGAAATAGCAGCCGCGAACCCAATTAGCATCCATCTGTTTGGCATCCCCAATCAAAGCAACAGTGGCAGCAGGGCCAATAGGCGTATTATTGGGTAAGCGTTTTTGCAGGGGGAAATGCTGGGTTCCTTCCCAAGCGACATAACCAATACCCCCACCTAGCCAAATTTTGGTACCAATTCCCACTAGCTTGAGGTCAGGATCATTAAGTAAAGGGGAAATTGCTCCTGGATTGGAATAAACTGCATTAGCGAGTTCTGGTTGTAACGTCCCTAGATAGGTAAATAGAGGGCGATCGCTGCCGTTAACCCCGACAATGAAATTTTGGTATAAATTCCGCGGATTGAATAGATAAAATTGATTGATATTATCTTTGGTAATGGTATTTTCAAAGGCCGCCCGTGGATAACAATCGGTTTGCTGCCCTATGGCCTTAACGGTAATTGGCTTGCCGGCAATGAGATCCGCAATTACATGACCACCGCCGCGCCGCGCATTACTGCGAGAACGGGAGCTGGCATCACCTAAATTATTCGGGCGATCGCTACCAGGTTCAATATTACTATAATCGACCATAGCTGTGGCTCCGAGATACAAATCCACTGCCCCAAAACCCGCATAGGCAGGAATGCCATCAAACCAACATTGACGAATTTTAATCGGCGGATCTGTATGGCCTAGATTGAGAATGGCTCCCGAAGATTCCATCGGCTCAAAGGTACCAGTACAAATTACATCGATTTCCTTAAAAGCTTGACTAGTTCCAATATCTTGAACTTTCGCTTTCAGTTCTTCTACCGTCCAAGTAACTGCTTTGCCACGGCGTATTTTCTCGTTGATTTCGGCAATACTTCGCTTCATAAGCTGTTATGGATTTGAAAAATTAACTATCGAATGTCAGGCTTTAAGAGCGGCAATTTTTTCCTGTTCTTCTTTGGTCAAATCAGCCGATTCCCCAATGATTTCCTTATACATTTTGATATATTCTAGGGCAGATTTGAGCCAGCTGAAATCTTGACTCATCCCTCGTTTTTGTAACTCTTGCCATTTGTCTTTATAGTGAAAACCTTCCCAAGCACGAACCATGGAAGTATATAAATCTAGAGGTTCATAGCGATCAAAACAATAGCCTGTACCACTATTATCAATCGGATTGTGATGAGATACTGTATCAACTAATCCTCCGGTACGGCGCACAATTGGCACACAACCATAGTTCATAGCCATCATCTGAGAAATGCCGCAAGGCTCAAATTTGGAAGGCATTAAAAAGACATCGCAGCCACTATAAATTCTCCTGGCGATCGGATCGCTGTAGAGCAATTGTACCGACATCCGACCTCGAAAATTAGCCGACATTTGCCATAATTGAGTTTCGTAGTCGCGATCGCCTGTACCCAAAACTACTAACTGAGCATTTGTATAGGACATAAAGCGCTCAAGTATCTGCAAAATGAGCTCGATGCCTTTTTGCTCAACCAATCGTGAGACTACTCCCATCAAAAGAGCATTATTGTCCACACTCAAGCCCAATTCTTGCTGCAATGTAGATTTATTAATTGATCTCTTATCAAGACTATCTGGGGTAAAGTTCTGTTCTAAAAAGCGATCGCTTGCCGGGTTATAAGCCTCTGTGTCAATTCCATTAACAATGCCCCGCATTTTCCCACTCACAAAAGAGAGTAAACCCTCAAGTTTTTCGCCATATTCAACAGTTTGAATTTGTTGAGCATAGGTTGGGGAGACAGTACTCACTAGATTGGCAAATTGAATTGCCGCAGCCATAGTATTGTGCCCCTGCATATACCAAGGACACCAGGTAATCTTGTCCAATGCTCCACGCCAAGGCCCTTGGTAAGCCAAATTATGAATCGTAAATACTGTGCCAATATCAGAAGTTTCATGAAACCAGACAGGTAGCATTCCCGTATGCCAATCGTGACAATGGACAATCTGGGGTTTCCAATGATTCCAACAAAACTCCGCTGCACCATTGGAGAAAAAAGTAAACCGCCAATCTTCATCCTCTCCACCATAGATATTGTTGATGTCAAAGGCAGGATGACCAAATAAATAAAGAGGGACATCTGTTCCTGGCAAAACAGATTCATAGACAGCAAAATCATTAAACATTGCATACCCCCACCACACAGGATCTTTGGGGATATCTAATTTATTATGAAGAAAACCATAATAAGGCATAAAAATACGAACATCATGTCCAAGTTGGCGCAATATTTTCGGTAAGGAACCAACCACATCTCCCATGCCGCCTACTTTAGCGATAGGCGCCACTTCTGCTGCCACAAATAAAATTCGCATTTTTTTTATCCTTCGCTTCCTCTTCAAAATTTCGCACTGTCAGTGATTATAGTAGGGAGTCGGGGCGAGAAGATAGTAGTAACCGAAATTCCCTTGGAACTCAGGATCAATTAAGATTTAATTTAATAATTATTTAATTAAATTCTATGTCCGATAAATCATCTAAAAACCGTTTACCTTTTGAACCCAGTCAGAATAAAAAGAAAAAAACTGAAAAAACACCACCTCAAAATTCTGCTGTTGCCCCAAAAACCAAGAAGAAATCTCAGAACAAATCCCAGACGAAATCTCAGAAAAAATCAAAGAGAGTTAGCAATCCAGATGCCAGCTTATCAGCCATCCCCAAAGACGTTAGTCGGCGGATGGCACGTCGTATGGCAATCTTCTCGGGGATTCCGACTCTTATTGGCATTTCATCCTTTTTTATATTTTATTGGTTATTTTCCCAGGAGATTTTGGAGTTTCCTCCCTATTTAGTTTTCTTTTTTACGGCTGGATTTTTTGGCTTGGGAGTTATTGGTTTAAGCTATGGCATTTTCTCGGCTTCCTGGGATGAAGATCGTGTTGGAGGAATTGTCGGAGCAGCAGAATTTAAGACTAATTTTGATCGGACAATTGGTGCTTGGAAAAGTGAGCGGCAGAAAAAGTCTTCTTAGTTTCTGTAGAGGCGAACGGCCGTTCGCCTCTACCAATGCGATCTGTTGTGAACATAATTTAATACCGATATCAAAAGAACAAGGAAAATCCTACTACATCGTCATTTCAGGTAGGGCATGAGTTCACCGGCGACTTTTTCGATTGATTTAGAGAGTGGCCGGGAGAGGTGAGGATCTTGCTTGTCTACTATTGCTACCCTCCTCTCAGACAATACAAGAAATTATTGAGACTTCTCTGTCATCTTGGTGTCATATTTCTATGAAATAATTAATTGGTATCTTAATGACTATAATTATTGCTATTACCAAATAATTTTTCTACAATAGCCAAATGGGTAAATCAGTACTTATTTATGCCGAAATAACGTAATTTTTCGCAATTAACTTAAGTGCAACTATAAAATTTAAGAACTATTGCTTGCGATCTCTGTATATCTACTTTATAAAAAAATCTGTGAAAATCAGTATTTATATCATTATTATTTTTTTTAGCTTAAACTTATAATTAGAGAGACAAAAAAAGATTAACCACACCAAACCAACAGAAAATCACTAATTATTAGCTTGATAATTGATGAGATATCGACTAATAACAGAATTTTTTGTTTTTCTCCTATATTTTATATAGGTTATTTTTTGTTAGTTATTTCTATTAATTATTGCTATGAACAATACTCCGGTTGTCCGCATTTCCGACTTTACGCCTATCATTCGCGAAAATCAACCTGTTTCTGAACCTAAAGTAAATTATTTAACCCTTGATGGTGTAGACGATCGCGTAGTGATTCCCGATTCTGATGCGATCGATTTTGCTGCCGACCAAGACTTTACTGTGGAGTCTTGGATTAAAGCCGATCCCAATCAAGGGAATAGTAGCATCATGGAAAAATGGAGTTCTGGTGGAGTAGGTTATCCTTTCATAATTCGCTACAACAGTACAGGTACAATTACCTTAGCTCGCTACGATGGTTCTTCTAATCCGACTATTATTTCAACTGCGACTATTAATGATGGAGAATTCCACCATGTTGCTTTTGTTAAGGAGGGCAATGATCTCAAGCTTTATATTGACGGACAATTAGACGGAACGACGGTAGATACAACCACGGGGGATACCACTAATACCTCATCACTTTTCCTTGGTAGTGTAAATAATAGCTTCCATTTCAAAGGAGAATTAGATGATCTTCGTATTTGGAATGTTGCTCGTACTGAAGCTGAAATTCAACAAAATCAAGATCAAATTTTAAATGGTAATGAATCTGGTTTAGTTGGTTATTGGAATTTTAATGAAAGTAATGTCAGTGGAAATATTGCTAGTGATTTAACTGGGAATGGCAATAATGGCGATTTGCAAAATGGTGCGAAGTTAGAGTTAGATCCATCATTTATTGGTTATGTTGATATTGCTTTAGATGCTCCTGTAGAAAATGCTCCTGGTGTGGTGGTCAACTACATCATCGAAGGAGATTCCACAGCGATTCAGGGAGTGGATTTTTATGGTGCGCAGGTAGATGTTAGTACTACGGATAATTTATCTGCGACTAATTCGATATTTATTCCCAAAGGAGAAGATACTGCCAGAATCTACTTTACTGCTTTACCTGATGCTGTGGTGGAAGGGGAAGAGCAAATTAAGTTTACTCTGTTACCAGATTTTAATAATGCTGCTTCTTTCAATGGGACAGGGGATTATGTAGAAATCAATATTGATGAACCAGAAACAGAAATTACCCATGAATTATGGTTTAAAACCACAGATGCTAATACAGGAATCTTTTCTATCATAAGTGGTACTGTAGCTGCTTCCACCGGCTCAGATCGTCATCTCTATCTCAATAATGGGAATCTTTATGCCCGTGTTTGGAACAATGAAGTCATTAATAGTAGTGGTTTAAATTTAGCTGATGGAGAATGGCATCATGTTGCTCATGTCATTGGTAGTTCTGTTGGTGGACAACAGCTTTATATCGATGGGGAATTGGTAGATAGTGGAACTAAAACAGCATCAGCCTTTGATTGGCAAACTAAAGCAATAATAGGCTATTCGATTGATGCAACTAATGATTATTTTAATGGTGAAATTGACGAGGTTCGCATTTGGAATCAAGCTCGTACTCAAGATGAAATTCGGAATAACCGCTATAGCCAGTTAACTGGTAATGAACCTAATTTGTTCGGATATTGGAACTTTAATCAAGATCAGGTTAGTGGTAGCACAATTAACGATCTCAGTAGCAATAACAATAATGGGACGTTAGTTGCTAGCAATAAGGTATTATCTCTTGATGGTACAGGAGATTATGTAGAAGTAAATATTGATGAGCCAGAAACGGAAATTACCCATGAATTATGGTTTAAAACTACCGATGCCAATACAGGAATATTTTCAATAGTTGCTGGTGGTGGTTCAGATCGTCATCTCTATCTCAGTAATGGGAATATTTATGCTCGTGTTTACCGTAATGAAGTTATTAATAGTGGTAGTTTAAATTTAGCTGATGGAGAATGGCATCATCTAGCTCATGTAATTGGTAGTTCTGTTGGCGGACAAAAATTATATATTGATGGAGAATTGGTAGCTAGTGGGAATAAAACATTATCAGATTTTACTTTGCAAACTCAAGCATTAATTGGTAAGTCTGTTGATGCAGTCAACGATGATTTTAATGGTGAAATTGACGAAGTTCGCATCTGGAATCAAGCTCGGACCCAAGAACAAATTAAGCAGAGCAAAGATATCACTCTGACTGGGAATGAAGCAGGCTTAATTGGATACTGGAATTTTAATAGTAGTAATGCTAATGACAGTGCCGGAAATCATAACGGTGTCTTAAAAGGTAATGCAACGACTATTAGTGGGGGACGGGATAAGTTTGTTCCCAGCATTTCTCAAGATCCTTTTGCTGTTAACGGTAATTATTATAGACTTGCTCACAATCGTCAGGCGATCGCACTTGATGGGGTTGATGATTATGTTAATGCAGGAACAGATAATAGTTTAAAACTAACTAATGCCTTCACCATTGAAACCTGGGTAAAACCAGAAAGTAATGGTCATCAAATTATTCTCAACAAAGAAGGAGAATATGAATTTGCCATTGATGCCAATGGTAATGTTCAATACGCGATCGCGAATACTAGTCCTGGTTGGGTTTGGGTTGATACAGGTTATCAGGTAACTTTCAACGAATGGACCCATTTAGCTTTCACCTATGATGCTAGCAACCTCAACACCTATGCCAATGGTCAATTAGTAAGCACTCAAGCCGCAACAGGAAATATTGGGGATGTCGATACAGGAAATAATGAATTAAGAATCGGAGATCGCCCAGCCGTTGCCGATCCTAATTTTAAAGGTGAGATTGACGAGGTTCGGGTTTGGAATCTGGTTCGTAGCCAAGAACAAATACAAGATAATTTTGACAAAGAATTAACAGGAAATGAACCTGGGTTAGTTGGTTACTGGAATTTTAACCCCGAAAGCGTTAACAATAATGTAGTCACTGACCTGAGTAGCAATAGCAATAATGGCACGGTAGTCACCAATGGAACCCCCGCCAATCCATTTGTAGCCTCTACCCCGTTTACTTTTCCTTCCATTACGCTCTCCATTAAAGACAGCCCATCATACCAAGCAGGAATAGCCTATGCCGACAGCTTTGGGGATGAAATAAACGCTAGTAATCAGTTATATCCTGATAGTCAAGGTAACAGCAGCTTTAAAGTCAAACTCACTAGCCAACCCACAGCAAATGTCACTCTTGCTCTGATTACAGCATCGGGAAGCTTAGATCAAACCAGCCTCACCTTTAACGCTAATAACTGGGATAGCTATCAAACCGTCAACGTTTCAGGATTGGGTAGTATCGCCAGTTCCTTTAACATCAGTTCTACAGCTACTAGTGGCGATAGTAACTATAACAACCTCAGTTCAACTTTAGGAGTCTTAACCGCAGCTCCCAGCAACACAACTAAAATCAATGTCACCGAAGGTGGAACAGTTCAGAGCGATCCCGTAATTACCGCCAATATTGTTGCTCAAGATGCCCAGGAAGGACAAATCCAACCAGGGACGTTTACAGTTTCTCTCAGTGCGATCGCGCCTCAAGGTGGTTTAACCATTCCCTATACCGTTTCGGGTACGGCACAAGAAGGAACAGACTACACCATTGAAAAAAGAAAAATTCTGGTTCTCGATGGAGTAGATGATCGCGTAGTAATTCCCGATTCTGATGCGATCGACTTTGCTGTAGACCAAAACTTTACTGTGGAGTCTTGGATTAAAGCCGATCCCAATCAAGCGGGTACCAGCATCATGGAAAAATGGGGTTCTGGTGGAGTAGGTTATCCTTTCATAATCCGCTACAACGGTAACGGTACAATTTATGCTGCTCGCTACGATGGTTCTTCTAATCCGACTATTGGTTCAACTGCGACGATCAATGATGGACAATTTCACCATGTAGCTTTTGTGAAGGATGGAAACAATCTTAAACTTTATGTTGATGGACAATTACAAGGAACAGCTCCAGACACGACCACAGGCGATACAACTAATACCTCATCACTTTTCCTTGGTAGTCGCAATACTAGCTACTATTTCAAAGGAGGGGTAGATGATCTTCGTATTTGGAATGTTGCTCGTACTCAAGCGGACATTCAGCAAAATCTCAACAAATCTCTTAATGGTACAGAAGCAGGATTAGTTGGCTACTGGAATTTTGAGAATGATACAGGTACAACTGCGACAGATTTAACCAGTAGTGGCAACAATGGTGCTTTAGAAAATGGTGCTTCCTTCTCTTTAGAAAATGGTCCTTCTTTCTCACCATCTATTACTATTCCCGAAGGTCAAAAATCAGCAACTATTAGCATTAATGCTATTAATAACGATATTGAGCAAGGAAATAAAAATGTTACTGTCAGTTTAAGTGGGATAACTGACGATCAAGGAAATAATCTCTCAGCAAGCTTAAATATTGTTGATGATGAAAAAGCTGGTATTGAATTTGCTCAATTAAATACTGTTGGTACTCTCGATATTCCTGCAATTGAGTTAAACGTTACTACAGCCTACGATTCTGCAACAGGTGATATCGGTTTACAAATTAGTGGAGGTGCCGATTCTTATACTTTTGCAACTGCTACCAAGTTCACTTTCAGCAACGGGACAGAAGTTACTATTCCAGCAAATACAACAATTAATTCAACTGCAACCACCGTTAATGTGGGAACAGGATTGGGAACAATTGCGGCCAACGAAGACAGTATTTCCGAAATCAAACTGGTTGATGTCAATTTACTTTCCTTTACGAAAACGGGAACTAACGCAACAGCAAATATTCAAGCAAAATTAACTCAAGCACCAACAACGGGAGAAACCGTTACCCTAACTCTCACCGATGACAATGGTAATGACACAGTCAGCTTTACCTTTGATGAAAATAATTGGAATGCTTATCAAAAAACAGATATTAGCAATTTCCTAGACCTAATAGCTAATAATTCAACTTTTAGCTTAAATGCTCAAACCACTTCAACAACCACTAATAGCAACTACAATAGCCAAAATCTTACTTTACCGCTAACCACCTCAATTTCTGCAACACCCATCAGCATTAACAACACCTCGGAGGAAACTAAGCTAATTACTTCTGAAGGAGACAAAATTGAGTTTAGTGTTACTACTGCATATGATTCGGTGAACAACCAAGTAGAACTGAATTTGATCAACCGTTCTACGGATTACACCCTCAAAGCTAATGATGTAATTACCTTTGCCAATGGTACAGAAGCACAAGTTACTAGCGATACTACTCTTACCCCAGATACAGCTCAAAACGTTCCTGTCACTCTCACCACTGGTACTGCCATTCCCGCAAATGAAGCTGGGGCAATTTCCCTTGATAATCCCAGTCAAACTAGCTTTGCCGTTAAGCTTTCGAGCAAACCTAGCAGTGATGTCACACTCAATCTAAACCTCACGGATGCTACTGAGGGAGAATTTGTCAGTAATAACGGACAAGCCTCTACCCTTACCTTTACTCCGGCTAATTGGAATCAATACCAAGAAATCAGCGTTCAAGGTAAAGACGATGTGGTAGTTGATGGCAATATTACTTATAAAGTAAAAGTTAAAGGAGCAAACAGCAACGGGGATAGTAAATATCAGGGTGCTTTAGGAGAATTAGAGATTGTCAATGAAGATAACGATATTCTTCGCGAGGATATCGATCCTAATGTTTCACCTAGTGTAGCTACGACTTCCTATCTTGCTAGTCTTAGCGTTAACAGCACCGAAGTAAATGAAGATGGAGCAGTAACGGCAACAGTTAATCTCAACCAAGCTGCTCCTGCTGGTGGATTACATGTCCGTTATCAAATAGCTGATATTACCACTACACCTTGGCAAGATGTCAAAACTCCTTTAGTACCTGGAATCGAAAACCCCCTAAGCGCAGCACGGAAACTTACCGTATTCGAGATTTCTGCGCTAGATCCTTTGCCTAATAATACCGCTATAACTTATATCTGGGCTCCTGGCTCTATTCCCAATCTTGTCGATATCAACAATGATGGTAAATTAGAAGCTTTCATTGGAGAATCCACTTACAATACTTCACCAAACAATTGGTCTACTGGCATAGATTATTACGAACAAGTATCAGGAGTTTTTGAAAAACAATCGACTAATAATAATCCCTTTAACCAATTCAACATAACGGCTAACAATCAAGCCATTCAATCATCAGCATTAGCACCTGTTTTTGGGGATGTTGATGGAGATGGAGATATTGATGCTGTTGTCGGAGATTTATTCGGAAAGATTCACTATTTAAAAAATATAGGTGATGCAAGTAATCCCAACTTTCAAGAACAAACTGGGAATGCCAATCCTTTAGCCGCAGTTAATAATCCTTTCCATTTAGTTCCAACTCTTGTTGATATAGATAATGATGGAGATTTAGATTTCTTTGGTTCATCTAGCGGTCTAGCAAATGCAGTCTTTACTCCTGGTGGGTTTCCAGTTTTGGGAACATCAAATATTATCTATTTTGAAAATACAGGAACTACTACTAATCCTCTATTTGTAGGGCGTACTGGAAACGATAATCCCTTTAACAATCTTACTATTCCCGATGGAGCAGCCTTAGTCTTTGGTGACATGGATGAAGATGGGGATTTAGATGGTTTAAGCGGTATTTCAAATAGCATCAGTAGTTCAGATGGAACTATTGCTTATTATCGCAACATCGGTAATGCTCAAAATCCAGTTTTTGAATTTGCTCCCGAATATAATCCTTTAGCTGGGGTTGATGTAGGAAATCTCAGTCGTTTGGGATTAGCTGATATTGACAAAGACTCCGATCTTGATGTCTTCATTGGTAATTATGATGGTGAAATAAAATTCTACGAAAACAATTCATCTGTCGCAGAAGTCTATATCCCAGAAGGGCAAACCTCGGCAAATATTACAGTTGATTTAAATGACGATGACATCAACGAAAATTCGGAGAAATTTGCTTTACAACTGGTAGATAGAATTGATGGGGCTGTCACTTTAAAGGTTAGTGCAGCTTATCAATTAATATCAGGAGGAGGAAAAAGTTTTAATGCTGTTGGTTTACAAGTAAATTCCAGTGACGATTTAGATACCTACACTCTCCCCAAAGGAACAATACTCACTTTTGGGAATGGAGCAAAAGTGACTGTTGATGACAATACTTCTGTTAATAAGACAGGTTCAGTATTAGTTCCCGTTACTCTTACTAGTGGTACGGAAATATTAGTTGATGAAACGACCACAATTAATAAAAGTGATTATCACACGATTATTGATCTAGAAGCGACTAGTGCTTTTGATAGTGCAACAGATACCGATCTACAACTACAAATCAATACTACTGGTTTAACTTCCTACACTCTCAAGCAGGGAACACAACTCGATTTCATTGACAGTAATGGGGATATTTTATCGGTAACAGTTGATGCCAATACCAACATAGGTAATAGCTCCTCAACTGCCGTTCCTGTAACCTTTGTCGCTCAAAGTAGTTTAACTACTCTTGCTGCTAATACTATAGGTTCAGTTCAAGAATCGCTTGCGACTATTACGATTCTCGATAACGATACTAGTGGCGTCAGAATAACTACCGATGCAGCAGGAAATAATCAGATTACTGGTACCTACACGACTACTGAAACAGGAAATAGTCCCAAGACTTTTTATGCTCGCTTAGAAACTGAACCTCAAGAACCCGTATTTGTTTATCTGGGGAGCAACAATATTCAAGAAGGAACGCTTTCTGCCCAAAACGTCAGTAATCAAGAGTTAGTCAAATTAACCTTTGATCGCACGAACTGGCAAACACCCCAAGCCTTTACGGTAACAGGAGTAAACGATGATCTTGATGATGGCAATATCAGTTACAAGCTAATTACCACCGTTGAAAGTGAAGATTTCCATTACCGAGAAGATGCCGTTAAACTCGATGTCACTCAAGATTATGCCAATGGTGCGGTTAATTTACAAGTCGACGAGCTAAATATTGAGAAAACTCAATTACCCCAGGGAACTAAATTAAGCTTTAACAACGGGACTATTGCTACTGTTCAAAGTAAAAGTTTTGTTCTTGATGGAGTAAATGATTATGTCGAAATCAATATTGATGAACCAGAAACGGAAATTACCCATGAATTATGGTTTAAAACCACCGATGCTAATACAGGAATTTTCTCTATCATAAGTGGTACTGTAACTGCTTCTACTGGTTCAGATCGTCATCTCTATCTCAATAATGGGAATATTTATGCCCGTGTTCATGCAGGGGAAGTTATTAATAGCAATGGCTTAAATTTAGCCGATGGACAATGGCATCATCTCGCTCATGTAATTGGTAGTTCTGTTGGTGGACAAAAGCTTTATATTGATGGTCAATTAGTAGATAGTGGCACGAAAACAGCATCAGACTTTAATTGGCAAACCAAAGCATTAATAGGCTATTCCATTGATGCAACTAATGATTATTTTAATGGTGAAATTCAGGATGTTCGCATCTGGAATCAAGCCCGTACTCAACAACAAATCCAACAAAATCAAAATACTACTTTTACTGGCAATGAAGTTGGTTTAATTGCTTACTATAATGATGCAACAGGAATAGATCGCGCTGGTAACGATAATAACGGGACGAAGATTGGTTTTTCTGATGTTGATATCAACTTATCCAATACCCAAAGCACTAATGTTGATATTTTAATAGACCCCAATGCCTTAGGAAACGGAGCTACGACTAGCACTGGTAATTTATTAGTAACTCAAGCTTATAACCCCACAAAAAATACAGTTGAGCTAAGAAATACCACAGCTAATCCCCTCACCCTGAATGCAGGAGATACTATTACCTTTACCAACGGTGCGGTTCTCACTGTCAATGCTACAACTATTTTAAGTGAAAATAGTCGCAGTGCGATTAATGCCACACTTACGACCTCTGCCAACACCATCACTAGTGGTGCGACGACTATCTTCACAGAAGACATTTCCCCCGATATCAATCTATCTAACACCGATGATGATACCGCAGGAGTGATTGTCGATAACTTTGAAAACATTGCGGCGACAGAAGGAGTTGCCAACAATTTCTATAAAGTCAAACTTCCGACTCAACCTATCGATACAGTGGAAGTTACCATGACTCCTAGTGATAACGAAATTAGCCTAGAAGATCAGTTTCCTGGCGAACCTTTAACCATAACTTTCAACGAAACGAACTGGGATACTCCCCAAACTATTGGAGTTACCGCCGTTGATGATTTTGAGATCGAATTCGACCATACTAGCTTAATTAACTTTGATAGCTCTACAAGTACCGATCCTGTCTATCAAAACTTAGATCTGACTAATACCCAAGTTAAGGTCAATATTACCGATAACGATCTGCCCACCGCTAGTGTTAAAGCAGTCGCCGGCGCAATTGAAGCGAATGCTCCTGGTTACTTTGTCATTACTCTAGATAAAGCCCTACCCACAGATTTTGATGCTACGGGTTTAGAACTTACCTATACGGTTGCTGGTAGCGCAGATACCGATGGCGTTAACCCCACAGATGATCTCCAACCGATTACGGGTGTCGCTCGCATCGCTCCAGGAGAAACACGCACTCCTTTAATTGCTTTTCCGATTGATGATTTTAAAGTTGAAGGTGTTCCCCTAGATGTTACAACTGCCTATAACAATGGCACCATTCAAGTTGAAATAGCCGACAATGCCGATGTTAATCTGGCGAGCTTGAATGCAGGAACAGAATTAACCTTCAGTAATGGCGCGATCGCGACTGTCGATACCACTGTGGACAATTTAAGTAAAACCAGTGCTAAAACAGTTAATATCACTTTTTCTGACGACAGTTCAGTAACTACTATTCCCACTAATGCAAGCGATCCTACTAAGACCCGCATTCCCGCAGAAACTGTAACTGTCACCCTCAATGCTGGCAATGGTTATAACCTAAGCAGTGACCAAAACAGCGATACCCTAGAAATCATCGATAATGATGTACCAGGAATTCGCATTGTCGAAACAAGTGATCGCACTACAGTAACCGAAAGACAATCGGGAGAATATTTTATCTCTCTACTCAGTGAACCCACAGATCCTGTTACCGTTAACATCAATCCCCAACAAACCAGTCGCCAACTCATTGTCACCACTGCTTATGGCAATAACTCTGTGGAGTTAAAAGTCAATGATACTAATGTTGATTCTCTGGTCTTAAAGCAAGGAACCGTATTAGATTTCGGGAATAATGTTACGGCGAATGTGAGTCAGGATACCTTAATCAACTCCGAAGCTGGTACTGATGTGGCTGTTAACTTGACTTCAGGAGCTGCGATCGCAACCAATGCAACTACTGACTATTCCTATGATGAACTCTCCACCACTCAATCTCTAACTTTCAACTCCAATAACTGGTACAAATTGCAAGCCGTCACAGTAACTGGAATTGATGACAATGTAGTGGAAAAGCATAAAACTCATACCAGCACTATTACCTACGACATTACTAGCAGCGATCCTGTCTACGACGGATTAAAAACTCCAGCTCAACCTATCGATATCATAGATCGCTCCTTCGATCGCGATAATACAGTACAAAGCTTAACCCAAGGCTTCTTGGCATTCCAAGACAGTTTAGATCTAGCCACTCTCCCCATTATTGGTAGTCTGAATGGCATCACACCGACCTTTGTCACCAATATTCTCGATGACACGATTACGGAAATACGCTCTTTAGAAAATGTCACGGGAGAGGGCATCGCGACTGCTTTGCAAAATGCCCTCACAAATCAAATTGGTGCGCAGAATAGCGAGCAATTCAGTGTTGACATCACTGATCTTTCATCAAATAATCTTGCCTTCGCGATTAATGCCAATGACAGTTTTACAACTCAAATTGGTTTAGGGACTGATCTCGGTTTAGCGGCCTTAGGTTTAAGCCTACAAACCCAAGGGAATCTCGATGCGACTTTCGACTATAACTTAGACTTTGCCTTTGGTCTAGATGATACCAATGGTTTCTATCTCAACACCGATAACACCAACTTTAATGTTATTGCTGGTTTAAACCTGAGCAATGACTTTAGTGCTACGGGCAGTTTAGGTTTCCTCGAAGCAAACTTTACCAATGGTCTTGATCCGACTAATGGAGATAATGATGGTACAGGAGTTAATGCCACCTTTGACATCAGTATTTCAGATCCTAGCCCCACAGGAGACAACAAACTTAACTTAGGCGAACTCGATAATCTGAGAAAAAATAAACAATTAGCTGATGCGCTCAACTACGATTTTAGTGGAAGTGCAGCTCTTGATTTTGATGTCGTAACTTCTGTTGGCGGCAATAATAACTTCCCCTCCTTTAGTTTCAATCTCTATAGCGACCTGCCCCTATTTAACTATAGTGATGATACTGAAGTTCCCGAAAATCCTGTAACCCTAACGGTCAATGCGAACAAAACTGTTACAGAAAATGTTGCAACGAACTTAAATCTTAAGGCGACGGGACAAGATATCACTCTCAAAAAAGGAACTCCTTTGACCTTTGGTTCAACTAAAGTGATTGTCCAAAACCAAGTATCGCTAAGCGATGGAACGAATACCAATGTATCGGTTAAGCTCAAAGGTACAGATAACAAGAATCATCAAGAAACTGCCAATATTAGTCAAAATTCCACATTAGATCTGGCCGTAAGCAGTTTAGATATTGAGTTTAATGGGATTAACCTCGATTTTGGCACCTTTGTCACAGGGATTGTCAGTCCTGTAGTAGAACTTCTCGACGATATCATTACGCCCATCGAACCGGTCATTACTGCGCTTAATAGTCCCATTGGCTTCTTAAAAGATGTTGGTTTATCGGGAGGATTTGACAGTAATGGAGATGGACAAGCGACCATCCTGGAAGTGGCAGAAAAAGTTATCACGAATATTAGTCCTGGTTCAAAAAATAAAATTGATTACGTTAAATTTTTTGACGCGATCGTTGGTTTAGTAGACTTAGTTGCTGCCGTCGAGGATATTAAAACTAGTCTCGATAGTGGAGATAATCTTACTGTTGATTTTGGCGATTATACCCTTAGTAGTTTCCAAGCTGCCAGTCAAACCACTAGTGCTGCCGAGATCGATCCCCAGACTCAAGGGACCAATAGCCTGAAGTCCAATACTAAAAACCAAGCTAAAAACAAAGGAGGAAATAATAGCTTTGGTCAGAAAGTCGATAAACTCTTTGCTAGTTTAGATAAACTCGGTATTAGTCTGCCTATTCTCGAAGATCCCCTAACCGCAGTTAATCTCTTTCTCGGTCGAGATATTGAGTTACTTACTTATGACGTCCCAGAGCTGGATATTCAATTTGATATCAACAAATCATTCCCAATTTTTGGCCCCCTATTTGGAGTCATCGAAGGTGGTTTCTCTGTCTTCTCCGATCTCGTTTTTGGCTTCGATACCGTTGGTTTATCAGCTTGGAAAGATACTAACTTTGATGGAGCCTCTTCCCATCTGATATTCGATGGCTTATATCTCAATGATATCGACCCGAATACTGGTGTTGATGTGGACGAATTGTCAGCAGATGCTACTTTGGGTATTGGCGGTAAGCTTAATGCAGTCATTGCCTCAGCATCAGCTATTGGTGGGATTACTGGTCAAGTAGGTTTAGACGTCATTGATATTGGCGAATATACTGGCACGAGCGATGGTAAGATTCGTGGCTCGGAAGTTATCTCCCGCATTAATAATCCTCTCAGTCTCTTTGAATTGGCTGGCTCGATTGAGGCTTTCTTTAAGGCGATCGTCAAAGTAGGAGTCGATCTCGGTTTTGTCGAAATTACCAAAACTGTTTTTGAGAAAGAATTGGCTCGAATACCTTTGTTTGAATTTAGCCTCGGTGGTAGTGCTAGTGGTACCGCAGCTAGTGGTTATATTGATGGGGCAACTGTTTTCCTCGATGCCAACTTTAACCAAAAATTAGATCCAGATGAACCATCTACGCTAACTAATGAAAGGGGGCAGTATAATCTTGAATTTGATATGAGATCCTTTGACATTAATGGTAATGGCACCATTGATCTTGAAGAAGCCCAAATTGTTGCGATCGGCGGCATCGATGTTACCACTGGTTTACCCCTAGAAACTCCCCTAATTGCTAGTAGCACAGATGGTAGTATTATTTCTCCCCTGACAACTATCAAAACTGAATTAGAACGTTTAGGACTTGATGCTATTCAAGCTGAAGAACTTCTTCAACAAGCTTTGGGTATAGAAGTAGATATTGACGAGTTCGATCCCTATGAAGCTGAGGGCGCAGAATATATCGAAGCTGCTCATACTGCTTTGGCTCATATCCTAGTTCATGGTTTATTGGTTAATGGTTCGGCATTCCTCGACGGTGTAGGTTTTACTGGAAATGCTAATGCCATTGTCACCGAGTCAATTATTGAGTTGTTGCAGTCTTCTGAAGAGGTGGAATTCGAGGATGCTGATGGCATAGAACAATTGTTCCATTTGGTATTAGAAAAAGCCCAAATCGATACTGTTGATGCCGCAACAGTGGAATCTGTAGCGAAATTAATTGGTGCGGCTAATGATTTCATGAGTGATTTACTCGAATCAGAAGCAGAGGAGCATGATGAAGAAGATCACCCTGCATTAAATGATGTGTTCCCCAACATCACCCCTGTGAAACAGCTAGTTTTGGGAGAAATCCCGGAACTCGTTAGTCAATTGAGTGCTGGAGACATCATTTTAGACCAAGCCTTAGAATCTCTCGATGAAGAACTCAAGACTATCGGTTTTCAGTTGGTAATGGAAGAGGAGGAAGAGGATGGCAAAATCGAAATGGAATATGAGATTGGGTTCTTTAATCCTGACTCTGTCTTAGAAGAGTCATTGTTTAGTGATGCTGGGATTGAGATTATTCGAGGTAGTGCCAATGGTGAATATCTTTCTGGTAGTGATGCAGATGATCAGATTCTTGGTGCTGCTGGCAGTGAAATTATTAATGGCGGCACGGGAAATGATACTATCTTGGGTGGTGATGGAAACGATATCATCAATGGTTCATCAGGAGATGATTTAATTGCTGGTGGTCTGGGTAGCGATATTATCTCGGGTGGCGATGGTGCAGATACCTTTGTGATTCAACCTAATGCGGATATCGATCTGATTCGAGATTTTGTCAATGATGCTGACCGTCTTGGTTTAGCTGATGACTTAAGTTTTGAACAGTTAAATATCATTGCTGATGGAGATTCTACTTTGATTCAAGATCTCAGTGGCAATACTCTTGCTGTATTGGCCAGAGTCGAATCTGGTTTGATTAACTCCCATGATTTTACTTCGATTGACCAATAGATTTTTGGGCCTGGGAGTTATTGTTATTGGTTTAAGCTATGACATTTTCTCGGCCTCCTGGGATAAAAGATCGCGTAGGCGGTATTGTCGGAGCAGCAGAATTTAAGACTAATTTTGCTCGGACAATTGGCAATACTTCTCGCTTAGGGAAACGTGAATTCGATGAGTACAAAATTTACTAGTTCTGAATAGGGACTTAGGGATTTGGGGATTTGGGGATCTAGGAAAAAGCCTATTGTTTCGTTGTTCAACTTGGGAAATTTAATCAAAAGGAAAATTCGTTGAACTGACGTTAGGGAAATAGGGATGTAGGGAATTGGGGAAATCTAGCTATTATGATTCCCCAAACCCCTAAAACCCCAAATCCTATTGAGTTAATTTAATCTATGTCTGGTTAAATAGTGTGGAACTAGCTATTACTAGAGTAGCTTTAAGAGTCGCAAGCGGAGGGCATAATATTCCCGAAGATGTTATCCGTCGTCGATATGATCGGGGGAGAAAAAACTTTCTACAACTTTACGGCCAATATCTCAAAAGTGTTGATTGGAAAACTAGAAAAATTAAATTTATCGAAGCTGCCCCAACTTCAGTTACAGAAGAAATCTGTGCCAAATTAGAGCCTCTGATTTTGTAAGTTTCAAGATGAAAGCGCGATCGCTTGTGAACTGATTCCACAACCTAATAGATGTGAGCGCAAACAAGCTATCTATCAACAAAGCGCAAAAAGCCAATATTATGGATACTTATTACTCATTACTTCTTACTTATTACTTCCGCGAGCGGTACCAATCCCAAAAAATACTCTCGAAAAAAGTTCCTTTATAGGGACAATTTGCGATACAGTAACTCTAAATTCAATTAAATTTATTTTTGATAAATTGGTGAGTTAGTGGGTGAGGTGTGATCGCATGGGAAAATCTGGACAACGGGAGCAGTTAAATATTTCTCTTAGTCGGGGAGCTGTTTTACCAACTTCTGTTTTAACAACGCATACCTTACCAGAAATCCTTGACCGCGCTGCCCAACTAGAAACCGGAATCACCATTTGCGGTCCCAACCAACAAACAGATTTTCAATCCTATAGTGATTTATCACAAGAAGCTGCCAGTATTCTAGGAATGTTGCGCCAACATGGATTGAAACCGCAATATAAAGTAATTCTGCAACTGAATAATACTCGGCATTTTTTTGCTGGTTTATGGGCTTGTTTTTTGGGAGGATTTGTCCCCGTTCCTTTGGGAGTCGAACTAGGATTAAATCGCAACCATAGTAAATTGCTGCAAGCTTGGCAATTATGTGATGCTCCGGTGATTCTTACCGAGGAAAACTTAAAACAGGAAATAATCAAATTAGACGTCAATTTATCATTACTAGTAGTTGAAGAGCTCTTAGATAATCCTCCTGATCGCAATTGGCATAATGCAAAATTAGACGACTTGGCACTGTTACTCTTCACTTCAGGCAGTACCGGTAAACCCAAAGGCGTCATGTTATCAGCACGCAACCTTTTAGCTAGCAGCTACGGAATGGCTAAGGTCAATCAGCTGAGTCGGCAGGATATTACCCTAAATTGGATGAAGCTAGAACATGTTGCCAGCTTGGTAATGTTCCACCTCACGGAAGTTTACTTAGGATGTCAGCAAATTCAGGTTGACAGCGAACTGATTTTACAAAATCCTCTGCAATGGTTAGATCTAATCGATAAATATCGCGTTACGGCTAGTTGGAGTCCGAATTTTGCCTATAATTTGGTCAATGAGCAGCTCATCAATACAGCACAACAGAATTGGGATTTATCATGTCTGCGTTGGCTGGGCAATGGTGCCGAAGCAGTTGTTGGTCAAACGACCCAGCGTTTTTTAGAATTGCTAGCTCCCTATGGTTTAGCACCAAATGCTGTTAGTCCTGGTTACGGTATGTCGGAAACTTGCTCAGGCATTGCCCATTCCCATAACTTTAATTTGCATCAAGATGCTGAATTTGTCGAAGTGGGAGCCCCGATTCCTGGGGTAGCTTTGCGGATTGTAGATGAAGCGCATCAGATTCTCCCAGAAGGACAAATTGGTTTATTACAAGTCAAAGGTGAAACTGTAACAGCGGGTTACTATCAGCAACCAGAATTAAATCAAGAGATTTTTACGGCTGATGGTTGGTTTAATACGGGGGATTTGGGGTTTTTAAAGCAGGGCAAACTGACAATTACTGGTCGCCAGAAAGATGTGATTATTGTTAATGGGGTTAACTATTACAACCATGAAATTGAAGCTGTTGTTGAGGCGATCGCAGAAATCTCAATTTCCTATACGGCGGCTTGTGGCGTCATAGATTCCCATCAGCAAGAGCAAATAGCAATATTTTTTCATAGTAAAGTCACAAAACAAGATCAACTAAGGAATTTAATTAAGACAATCCGCAAAAATGTTTTTGAGCAAATTGGCGTTGCCCCCAACTATATTATTCCTGTAGAGCAAACCGAGATTCCCAAAACTGCGATCGGGAAAATTCAACGTCCACAACTCAAAAAAAGATTTGCCGCAGGGAAATTTGATTCTGTAATAGAAAGCATTGCTGAGTTGCTCAATAATCGAAATCTATCTCAGCAAGAATTACCTCATAATGCGATCGAGCAAAGATTAGTCGCAGTCTGGCAAGAAGTCTTGAAGTTGGAAACAGTTGGGGTGAATGATAATTTCTTTGAGTTGGGCGGAAATTCCCTGTTGCTGATGCAGGTATTGAGTAAGTTGACCAAGGCAGGCGATCGCCTTTCAGCGGTGAATCTGTTTCAATACCCGACAATTGGGGCTTTAGCTAATTATCTAAATAGTGATCGCAAATCTGAGGCAGTACAACAAGGAAAACTACGGGGTGAGCTGCGGCGCAAGAAAACAGGTAATCAGGATATTGCCATTATCGGGATGTCTTGCCGTTTTCCTGGAGCTAACAATATTGAGGAGTTTTGGGATAACTTATGTAATGGTGTCGAGTCGATTAGTTTTTTCAGCGATCGCGAAGTCCTGGAATCTGGAGTTGATAATGATTTATTGAATAATACTCACTATGTCAAAGCTAGCCCGATTCTTGACAATATAGAAGACTTTGATGCCGATTTTTGGGGTTATAATCCCAAAGAAGCCCAATTATTAGATCCTCAACAGCGCTTGTTTCTCGAATGTGCTTGGGAAAGTCTCGAAGATGCAGGATATGATCCTCTGAGTTATCCAGGGGAAATCGGACTTTATGGTGGTGCCGCGACTAATACTTATTTGCTCAATCATATTTATCCCAACCGTCACAAGATAGATGAGCGCGATCGCCTACGGATAATGAATCTCAGTTCGATGGGCGGTTTCCAGGTTACCGTTGCTAACGATAAAGATTATCTGGCTACCAGAACATCCTACAAATTGAATCTCACTGGCCCCAGTGTCAATATTCAAACTGCTTGCTCTACCTCTTTGGTTACAGTTCACTTAGCTTGCCAGAGCTTAATCAATGCCGAGTGTGAAATTGCTCTTGCGGGAGGAGTTTCTGTCCATACACCCCAGAAAATGGGTTATTTGTACCAAGAAGGCATGATTTTATCTCCCGATGGTCATTGTCGGGCTTTTGATGCGGATGCGGCGGGAACGATCTTTGGTAGTGGTGCCGGGATGGTGGTGTTAAAAGTTTTAGATAAGGCGATCGCAGATGGAGATCGCATCTATGGAGTGATCAAAGGGTCAGCAGTCAATAATGATGGGGGGAATAAAGTTGGTTATCTGGCTCCGAATGTCGATGGACAAACCAGAGCGATCGCGGAAACTTTAGCGGTTGCAGACATAGCACCGGAAACTATTAGTTATATTGAAGCCCACGGCACAGGAACCAAGTTAGGTGACCCCATTGAAATCGCGGCCTTAACCCAAGCATTCTGTAGGGGCGAAGGGCCATTCGCCGCCAGGCAAAGTCATTGCGCGGTTGGTTCAGTCAAAACCAATGTCGGGCATTTGCAAATGGCATCGGGCATTGTAGGGTTAATTAAAACAACTCTTTGTTTATATCACCAAAAAATTCCAGCCAGTTTACATTTTAGTAAACCTAATCCACAAATAGATTTTGATAACAGCCCTTTTTACATTAATAATCAATTACAAGATTGGCAAGCTGCTAATTATCCTCGTCGTGCCGGGGTGAATTCTTTAGGGATTGGAGGAACCAATGCCCATCTTATTATTGAAGAATTTATCACTAAAAAAGCAAAAAATAATCAACCACTTCCTGCTTATTTATTAACTCTATCTGCTAAAAATAAAACTGCTTTAGCAGAATCAAACAAAAGCTATCAAGAATATCTAATTAAACATCCCGATAGTAATATGGCAGACATTTGTTTGACCAGTAATCTGGGAAGACATCATTTTGAATATCGTCAGGCGATCGTTGCAAGGAGTAAAGAAGAGTTAGCTAATAAATTACAAGAAATATCAACAGCGAGTATTATCCAACAAAATAATAAAATAGCCTGGCTCTTTACAGGGCAAGGTTCGCAATATATTGGGATGGCACAGGAATTATATAGTACCCAACCTTTATTTCGCGACAACATTAATCAATGTGCTGAAATTTTAAAGAATTATTTAGACAAACCATTACAGGACATTATTTTTGATAATGGCATATCACATCGGAAAAACGCAGCACGTAGAGACGTAGCATGCTACGTCTCTACAGGAACGGGAACGGGAACGGAAATTGATCACCAACAATTAAAAATCAATCAAACACAATATACCCAACCCTTACTATTTGCGATCGCATATTCTTTGTCACAATTATGGTTATCCTGGGGCATTAAACCTGATGTGGTGATGGGTCATAGCCTTGGGGAATATGTCGCAGCCTGTATTGCCGGAGTATTGAGCTTAGAAGATGGCTTAAAACTTGTGGCAACAAGAGGAAAGTTAATGCAAAGCTTGCCGAACAATGGTGCAATGCTAGCTGTATTTAGCGATATTAATAGGGTTAACAATTTATTAAACCAAGATGTCACAATTGCAGCTAATAATGGATCTCATTTAGTACTTTCTGGCTTAAAAAATGCTGTTACTAATATTGTCCAAAAACTAGATTTATTAGCAATAAAATATCGATATTTAAAAGTATCCCATGCTTTCCATTCCCCTTTAATGAAACCGATCGCAGAAGAATTTAAAGCAGTTGCCCAAACAATTGATTATGCAACTCCTGAGATTCCCATTGTTTCTAATCTCACAGGAGAATTAGCTACTGATGCGATCGCGACTTCCGATTACTGGGTCAATCATATTTTACAACCAGTTAAATTTGACCAAAGTATCAAATTCTTAGACGAACAAAAAATAAATATTTTCCTAGAAATTGGAGCCAAGCCTACATTAATTGGTATGGCAAAAAATATCTTAAACAATAAAATATATTTACCTAGCCTGAATCCTCAGCTTAATGACTGGCAACAATTATTAGAAAGTCTCAAACAATTATATCTTCAGGGAGTAACAATTAATTGGTCAGAAGTAACTAGAAATTATAACGGCACAAAAGTATCTTTACCGACCTATCCTTTTCAACGAAAAAGATATTGGTTTGATCTTCCTCCGGAGATTCCTCAACCTCAAATCAGAAAAAAACATGATCGCCTGACAATTACAAGTCGCACCCCATTAACCATAGATAGCAATCAAATTAATGGAGATATTGACAAAAACAAACTACTTAATTCTTTTCATCCTCTGCTAGGAAAACCACTGACCTCTCCGTTAAAACAAATCATCTTTCAATCTCATCTACAACCCGAAACTATTAATTGGTTACAAGAACATTGTTTAGAAAACAAGCCAGTATTGCCAGGGACAGCATATTTAGAAATCGCGATCGCAGCTGGCAGATATCACTTGAAAACGAATAAGCTAACCATAGAAAATGTCGCCATCACCTCCCCTCTCCTTATAGGAGAGGGGTTGGGGGAGAGGTCAGAGAATATCCCCGAAATCCAAACAATCTTAACCCCCGCAAAAGAATTAGCAACCTGGGAAATTTATAGCTCCAACAATAATGACCAATGGCAATTACATAGTTCTGGTCGAGTTGTACCTTTAGTTAGTAAAGCAGAAGATATAGATCTAGAATCTCTACAAAATAAATTTATAGGCGCAGAATTAGATATCAAACAATATTATCAACAATGCCAGAAACGAGGTCTTAATTATGGTCAAAGTTTTCGGGCAATCAAGAAACTATGGGCAACAGATAACCAAGCTTTAGGTCTCATAGAATTACCAAATAACCTAACTAAAAATAGCAATAACTATTATTTGCATCCTGCATTATTAGATGCTTGCTTACAAATACTATTTGCAACTTTACCAGCAGAATTACAAAAAATAACCTTTGTTCCCATAGGTTTAGATAAACTGCATTTACATGAACTTTCTGGAAATAGAGTCTGGAGTTATCTAAAACTAAATAATAATCGTAATCATAAAATTCTCACAGCAGATGTTTGGTTGTACAGCGATCGCGGTGAACTAATTGCCAAACTCGAAGGCTTAAAATCTCAAGCAATCAAATCTCAAGCAACTTGGCATAATTGGCTATATCAACAACAATGGCAAGCACAGAAGCTACAAACAGCATATTCCTTGCATAATAAACCAGGTACTTGGTTGATTTTCGCCGACAATACAGGAATTGGTAAACAATTAGTCACGCTTTTAGAATCCCAAAACCAGCAATGTTATGTAGTGATTGACCAAGACAATCATAGTCTTAATTCTAATGCTCTCGAATCATGGCAATTCTTAATTGAACAATATTCAGATATCAGGGGAGTTATTTATCTTTGGAGTTTAGATAGTAGAGAAGATTGGCAAGAATGCAAAAATTATTTATACCTGATCCAAGCCCTAGCAAAACAAAACCTACCCCAGAATCCTCGACTATGGTTTGTCACTCGAAATGCCCAAGCTGTAAATAGTTACCAACTGACATCAGGAATTAGACAGTCTTGCCTCTGGGGAATGCAAAAGGCGATTGCCTTAGAATATCCAGAATTATCTCCCTGTGGTATCGATCTTGATTGCCATTACTCAGAGCATGATATCGAAAATATTTTTCGAGAAATTGCCGCTGCCGAGAACGAACAAGTTGCCTATAGAAATAACCAACGCTACATATCGAGATTAGTCAAATCTAATTTAAATTTTCAATCAGCAAACTCACAGTTACAAATCACTAACACAGGTAATTTGGATAGCTTACAGTGGCAGTCGATTTCTCGTGAACAACCCAAAGATCATGAAATAGAAATCCAAGTCCAAACTACAGGACTCAATTTTCGCGATGTCATGGTTGCTCTAGATTTATATCCTGATGAGGCCAAATTTTTGGGTTTAGAATGTACGGGAATAGTTACCCAGATCGGCAATAAGGTCAGTAATTTTAAGATTGGCGATGAGGTGATTGCCCTGACTGCTAATAGTTTTGGTGAGTATCTTACCGTCAATTCTCTCCTAGCAATTCCCAAACCAAAATGTCTGAGTTTTGAGGAAGCGACAACTATTCCTGTAACCTTTCTTACTGCTTACTATACTCTCTCCCATCTGGCACAGCTCCAGCCTGGGGAAAAAATCTTGATTCATGCCGCCGCAGGTGGTGTGGGCTTAGCTGCAATTCAGATAGCACAGCAGCTCGGCGCGGAAATTTTTGCGACAGCTTCCCCTGGCAAATGGGAATTGCTCAAATCGATGGGAATAACGAATATTATGAATTCCCGTAATCTAGATTTTGCCGATGAAATTATGTCGGCGACTAATGGTCAGGGTGTAGATGTAATTTTAAATTCCCTATCGGGTAAATTTATTCCTCAAAGTCTCTCTGTACTCAATAATCGGGGGCGTTTTATCGAGATAGGAAAGCAAGATATTTGGCCGAAAAATGATATTGCCCACATCAAGCCAAGTATTAGTTATTTTATTGTCGATCTTTGGCAAATTACTCAAAATAAACCTGAATTAATTCAGCAAATGCTGAGTGAGTTGTTGCCCCAATTTACCACAGGACAACTTAAGCCTTTACCGCAGACAATATTTACTAGCGATCGCATTACCGAGGCTTTCCGTTACATGCAGCAAGGAAAACATCAAGGGAAAATTGTCATCACCCAAAATCCCCAACTCCCCAAATCATCTCCTATCCTCCCTGTCTCTCAACCTCAAATATTCTTTCGAGGAACATATCTAATCACGGGCGGCCTAGGCGCGATCGCTTTGCAAGTAGCTGAATGGTTAACGACAAAAGGAGTAGCAAATCTTGTCTTAGTTGGGCGCAATGGCATCAGACCTGAACTAGAGAATGGCCTGAAAAAGTTACAAAATAAAGCTCAAGTAACGATCATTCAAGCCGATGTTGCGGACGAGAAACAGCTAAATCGTGCTTTAGAACAAATAGAATTGACCTTACCACCACTAAAAGGGATAGTCCATTGTGCTGGTGTTTTAGAAGATCGCGTAATTAGTCAACAAGATTGGGCAAGTTTTACCAAAGTTCTCGCCCCTAAAGTTCAAGGAGCCTGGAATCTGCATAATTTAACCCAAAAATATGATCTAGAAAGCTTTATACTTTTTTCTTCAGCAAGCTCTCTACTAGGAGCTGCGGGACAAGTTAATTATTGTGCGGCCAATGCTTTCCTCGATGTCTTAGCTCATGCACGTCGTGCTCAAGGGTTGCCTGCGATCGCGATTAATTGGGGTGCTTGGAAAAATACAGGTCTTGCCTCAGAAACTCATATCAGCGAAAGTTTGCAACAAAAAGGCATAGGGAGCATAGATCCGCAACAAGGAATAGAAATTTTAGAGCAGCTACTATTGCATTCTCCTACTCAAATGGGAGTAATCCCTATTGACTGGAATCTCTGGCAGGCGAATAATATCTTTGCTCCTTTTTATGAAGAGTTAATTTCTGAGCAGGCTATAAGTGAAACTAATTTTAAGCAACAATTATCTGTGACAACTTCTGAGCAGCGTCAAGCTTTATTGATTGCACAAATTACTCAACAAGTAGCTAACATTTTAGGAATTAAAGATTTAAATACCATTGACTTAGATTTGGGCTTTTCTGAATTAGGCTTGGATTCTTTAGGCTCTGTAGAGCTCAGGAATAAACTGCAATCTAATTATGATATGAAATTACCGGCAACGGTTATTTTTGATTATTCTAATATTAAAGTCCTAGCTGATTATTTGTTCTCAATATTATTTACTAAAGAATCAAGCCAAGAAACTGTAGATCCTGAAACTGAGAATTGTGATTTGACTGAATTTGAGAATCTCTCGGAAGTGGAAGCCGAAGCTATGTTGTTAGAAGAATTAAAAGATTTTAACTTTTAGACCGTTTGGTTATTTCCTGCGCGATCGCATCTAAAGTTTCTTCTAAAGTACTTTCATAAATGCCATAAAAGAAAAGTTTCTCTGTATTCGATTCAGGTTGAACTTTTACAGTATGAGTCACTAAGATTTGATTGGCTGTAATTTTTTCTATTTGCCAAGTTCCTTGTAGCTGCTCTAAGTCTCCTTCTACAATTTGAAAATCTATTTTTTGTGGTTTATTTTCCGTGGAGGCAATTTGTACGGTAAATTGTTCTTCAAACAACCATAAATCTACTTTATTGATTTGTTCAAAAACTTTGCGATCGCCCTCTTCCTGGATAATTTCACTAGAAATAATATTTGGTAAAAAATTCTGAAAATTATTGTAATCGGTTAAAACCTCCCAAGCCGTATCTAAGTTTCCCATGGTGATGACTTGACCTACATAATCACCTTTTTCACCTTTGAGGATGACTTTCCCTTGATTTAGCTCAGTCTGTTCTTGGGTAGATAATTGGATTTCTGTGGGTGTGATTTCTTGGGCTATAACAGTGTAATTTAATCCTAAGCTAAGAGAAAACAATAAAATAAGTTTTTTAGTTAAGTCTTTAAGGTTGATTCTGTATCGCGCAAAGACGCCAAGACGCAAAGGTTTTTTATTCATAGTGAAAATATAAAGGGGATTTATTGCCAAAAAGTTTTCAATATGCAAACATAAGTTTAGAGTTTTCAATTTGAAAACAATATGCACTTAATTTCTGCTGGAAAGCTCAAACGCTCAGCATCTAAGTATCCAGATGCCGCCAAAGCCATCCAAGCTTTTTGTAAAACTATTAAACAAGCTCAATGGCAAAATTTAGTTGATGTTCAAAAAATTTATCGAGATGCTGAAGCAGTAGGCAATTTTACTGTTTTTAATATTAAAGGCAATCAATACCGTCTGATTCTTGATCTTGATTATTCTGAACAGGTGGCATATTTTAAATATTTTTTACCCCACTCTGAATATGATAGAGAGCAATGGAAAAATGACTCTTACTTTAAATAACAAAAACTATCTTCAACTTTTAGCTCAAGCTAAGATTATCCCCAAAATTATTGAAACTGAGGCAGAATACGAACAATATTTAGCAGTAGCAGAAAATCTGATTGCCAAGAAAAATAATCGTACCCTGGAAGAAACAACCTTATTTAGACTGCTAGTAAAATTGATAGAAGACTATGAAGAAAAAGTTTATGACTTAGAAGATTGGAGTAATCTATCACCCCATGAAATATTACAACATTTATTAGAATCGAGTGGGACAAGACAAACCGATTTGGTTGGAACAATCAGCTCTTCAAAAGGTCTAATCTCATCTATAGTGAATGGGAAACGAGCTATTAGCAAAGAACAGGCTAAAAAATTGGGAATCTATTTCAAAGTAAATCCGAGTTTATTTCTTTAATATTGATTAGGTATGACAAGACTAAGCTCTGTTCTAGAGATCGCAAAATTAATATCAAACAAGGAAAATTAAATTATTCCGAAACAAAAAGTACTATATTGAAATACTAATTACTTGCAAGTCGGGAATAACCATGAGTTTAGTATCATCAGTATTTATTGCAACTAGTCTAGACGGGTTTATTGCAAGGACAGATGGAGAACTTGATTGGCTAAATTCCGCAAATAAGACTGTGCCAGAAGGAGAAGATTGTGGCTATCATGCCTTCTTTAATTCTATTGATGTCTTAATTATGGGAAGAAAAACCTATGAAAAAGTCTTGTCATTCGGGCAATGGGCCTACGGAAGTAAACCTGTAATTGTCTTAAGTCGCCACAAACTTGAAATTCCTGAGCAAATAGCTAAAAATGTTTCTCATTCATCAGAATCTCCCAAAGATTTATCTGAACGTTTGTCGAGGGAAGGCTTTAAGCGAGCATATATTGATGGGGGGACAACCATACAGCGATTTCTCGACTCAAAACTTATCGGCGATCTAACTATTACCCTAATTCCCGTAATTTTGGGCAGCGGAGTTTCTTTGTTTGGCGATTTACCACAAGATATTTCACTTAGACATGTTGAAACCAGAACTTACGATTTTGGGTTTGTTCAGTTGAAATATCAAGTAATCAAATCAGAATAGATATCTTTAAAACTGACAAGATATCTAATAAATGTGGAAGAAAATAAGCTATTTATCAACAAAAGGCCGATAGATCAATACTTAATACCCATTACTCATTACTCATTACTCATTACTTTCGTGCAACGACACAAGTTGATCACTTATCTTGCCTTGAATAGCAGAAATACTAACAACTCTAGGAGAAGCTAAATAATTTTTACCAGTGGGATCTCCTGTCCGTCCTGTAAAATTACGATTCGTCGCATAAATTCCCGTTTCTTTTTTCCCTAAAACTCCCCTACCAGAATTAATACAAGCACCACAACCCGATTTAAGAATTTGCACTCCTGCTTGTTCAAAAATAGCAAAATAGCCCAAATCTTCGGCCTGCTGACGTACCAATTGAGAAGCAGGAACAACATACATATTCACTTCGGGTGCAACATGTTGATTCTTCAAAACCTTGGCCGCCTCGGCTAAATCAGTTAGCTTTCCACCAGTACAAGAACCAATGAAAGCCAAAGTAATTGGGACTTCGGGTAATTCACTAATACTGACAACGCGATCGGGTTTTGGTGGGCAGGCAATTTGCGGTTCCAGCTCGCTGAGATCAAACTGGTAAATCTCTTCATACTCTGCATCAAGATCTCCAGTGATAGTTATAAATTCACCTTGATTCTTATCTTGTAAATATTTAGATGTAATAGTATCAGGAGCAATCAAACCACAGATAGCACCACATTCAACCGCCATATTACTCAAAGTCATTCGTTCGTCGATCGCTAATTGTTCGATAATCGATCCCCGAAATTCAATTACCTTGGCGATCGCACCTTGACAGCCGATTTGCCCCAAGATAAACAGCATAATATCTTTGGCACTGATATGTTCGGGCAAAGTTCCCGAAAGTTCGATCACAATTGTCGGCGGAACCCGAATCCACATATCTCCTGTAGCTAAAATATTTGCCATATCAGTAGTTCCCACTCCCGTCGAAAAACTACCAAAAGCGCCATAGGTGCAACTATGGGAATCGGTTCCTGCAATAATCATGCCTGGATGAATTAAGCCCTGCTCTGGTAACAAGACATGACAAATTCCCGATGCTTCGCCAGGAGAAACAAGATCGAACAGTTGGCAATTATGTTGATGGGCAAAGCCGACCATCTGTTCGTAAAGTTTAATCGCTTGGGGATCGCTGCGAATATCGTTGACTTGAATAAAATGATCGGCAACTAACACAACCTTGTTCGAATCCCAAATCTGAGTATCACTGCCAAAATACTGGTGAAATAATTGAAAGACAGGAGCTGCGATCGCATCATGGGACATTGCTAAATCTACCTGGGCAAAAATCACCTCACCTGGCTGGACATAATCATTCCCCGAAGCGGCTGCGAGCATTTTTTCGGTCATTGTCATCGGGCGAGCTGCCGTATTACTTTGGGGAATAGTAACTTTGCCTTGTAAACGTTGCTGATTAAAAGGGATTAAGCCTCCTGCTTTTGCGATCGCCCTAACCACAGGATTATCTTGAGATTGATCAATAATTTCTAGATTTAAGCCGATATTAATACTATTGCGATAGAAAATCTCGGCAAAAGAACGAGCACGCACCAACTTAATTCCAGCAGCTTTGATGGCGATAGGCGCATATTCTCGACTGGAGCCGCAACCAAAATTTGCGCCTGCTTCAATAACTTGATACTGCAACAAACTATCGATGCCAATTAAATGTTCGAGCACATAATGTTTTAGGCGATCGGGGTCAGGATTGGTCGTCCGATGAGCAGGGATAATATCATCGGTGTTGATGTCATCCCCAAGTTGTAGAACTTTTTCTTGCATTCTTTTAGCAACCCCCATACTCCTAAATCTACATCATTTAATCCGCGAGCGCATTTAGCTAACATCGCTCGGTTAGCAACTGTCAAAGCTTGAGATAAATCCATAGTTCGCTCAACTTGCCTGAATTCAATCAATCTTACCGAAAGTGAAGAAATTTTCCCATTTGGCTTGTTTGAATGTTGAGTTAGTGTAGTTTTGGTAAGATACCTCCCTAAACGAGATTGACAATTAGGGTACTAAATAAGCACTTATGAGAATAAAAGCCTGGGAATTGTGTTTAACTGTAGCAATATCTATATTAATGCCGACAATTGCCCAAACCCAAGAAATTGACCCCCAAAATATTGAAACAACAAACTCCCAACTTTCTTTAATACTTTATGGCGGGAAAAGATCTCGCTCTCAGGTAGTAGCTTGGTATCTAGAAGAATTGGGAATTGCTTATCAAGATGAAAAACTAGATCTTCGTGCTGGAGAAAATAAACATCCTGAATATTTAGCTATTAACCCAATGGGAAAAGTTCCTGCATTAGTAGATGGTGATTTTAACATTTGGGAATCGGGAGCAATTCTCTGGTATTTGGCAAATAAATACGGCGAAATGCCCTCAGATTTGATCGTGCAATCCGAGACGATGCAGTGGATACTATTTGCTAATTCTACTCTTGCCAATGGACTTTTTATAGAAGATAGGCAAGAACAAGAAATGCCTCGATTATTAACTCCCCTCAATGAGATATTACAAGACAATCCCTATATTATGGGAGAAGAATTTACTGTTGCCGATGTTGCTATTAGTTTCTATTTATACGCAGCCAAAACACGTTTTAATTTAGAGTGGCAAGAATATCCTTTTGTAGTTGATTATTTAGAAAGACTGACTCAAAGAGAAGCATTTATTAATACTGTAGGACAACGCTAAAACGCGATCACGCGACCCGTAGCCGACCGATCTCTTTTAATGCCAAGTTAAGAGATTTCTTAGGGTTCGCTTCAGAAAATCTATATTTCTTAGGGTTTGGCGAGCGACATAAATACACTAGAAATCAATAGGTTATTCCCGAATATAAAGACAATGGTTCATTCAATTAGCTGTAGCTGTGGTAAGCTCCAAGGTCAGATTAAGCACATTCACAATATCAATAGATGTGTTTGCTACTGTGCAGATTGTCAGGCATTTGCGCGTTATCTAAACAAGGAAGAGGAAGTTCTCGACGAACAGGGCGGAACTAGCATCGTACAAACCATTCCAGAAAATGTCGTTTTTTCCCAAGGCATTGAAAACCTTGCCTGTATCCGCTTAAGCGATCGGGGTTTATTGCGGTGGTATGCAGCTTGTTGTCATACTCCGATTGGTAATACTCCACCAGACGCTAAATTTTCTTTTGTAGGCTTAGTGTACAGTTGCCTCGGTTCGGATCAGAATGTGTTGGACGAGACTTTTGGCTCGATAAAAATGTATGTCCATACCGCAGATGCCTTGGGCGAAAACAAGCCTAAATCACAAGGTACTTTCCTGGGAACTTTGCGGATATTGGGAATGATTTTGAAAGCCCGCTTGACTGGCGCTTATAAAAACACGCCATTTTTTGTTTCGGGATCTACTAGCACTTCCATCGCTACTCCCAAAGTTCTTAGTGAAAATGAGCTTGCTGAGGCGATGAAAGTAAAGTAATAAAGGCAATACCAATTGACTTTATATGCCTTGAACTGTTTTGTTTGGACTTATTCGTAACCCACTAATGTAACGACTAACATGTTTAAATCCTGCTTCTTTACGAAAAACTTTTCGGTATGATTCAAGGAACTTTGCAATCGTTCTGGGTATGCCAACTAGAGGAAGCATTTTTCTTGACTTATATTTCCTTCTTTACTTTCTCATTTTTCTGCTAACCTTCCAAGTCGTGT
>NZ_ALVZ01000198.1 GCF_000332055.1 Xenococcus sp. PCC 7305
ATTCCCGCAGTAGTTCTAGTGCCGCTTCGCGGAAGTAATAAGTAATAAGTAATGAGTAATAAGTCTTGATACATCGGCTTTTTGCTCTTCGTTGATAGATAGCTTATTTACGCCCGCGTTCACTAGTAGTTTACCAAGTTAATTATTACAGGTGAATATTCTCCCTAATTCCCCATTTCCCTAATTCCCCATAACTTAAACTTTGAAGGCAGACGGCAGAGGGCAGACGGCAGAAGGTTCAAATCCACTTCTTACTTCCGTGTAGCAGCACTAGTTAACAATTAGAGGGTAATCGGGAGTGGGATTTAAAGGGCAACTAATCCAATATTTCCCAGGGCGTAAAGTTACCTTATATTCTTTGGTAGTTCCAGCAGTTAACCCTCCACCACTAGTAGTAGGTAAAGTTGCTCGACTAATGCCTTGTCCCCGCAGAAAAAAGCCTAGTTCGTAGGGAACATTTTCGTTAGTAACCTGGAAAACATATTCCCCTGCTGCTAACTCAAGGGGTTTAAATTCTTTTTCTCTCTCAGCTAAAGTATCCCCATTAATTTTTTTGCAATCAGCAGCACTTGTCGTCTGGTAATTATAATTTTGGGCTTCTGTCTCGACAAACTGGCATCCTGTTTGAGTCAGGGCAATAACGGTGGCATTGTCTGATTGCGAGTTCACAGGAGAACTGAGATTAGCGATCGCGATCGCACTTATGCTAGCGGCTAAGAATAGTTGACTTCCCTTAAATAATTTGTTTTTCATGTCTGTATGTATCCCCATCTACAACATTAAAATTTCTTTTGTTAGTATCACTACCAAAAATGATTTTTTGCTGAGATTTCTTAAGGAAAATTTCTAATTTCTTTTGCACAGGTTTCTCAGGTTATTTTAATATTTCCAGCTTTAGATGATAAACAAGCTTTAAAGTTCAAAATACTTCACATAAGGAGAACAAAAATTATGAAATTGCAATATATCGCCACCGTTGCTGCGGCTTCCCTCTTATCTACTAGTCTAGTTGGGTTCTTTCCCACTAATGCCAGCGCTTCACCCTTAAGAGGTTCATCCATTCTAGTTGCCGACGGCCATGCAGATGCTTGTGCTGGGGCAAAACCTTGTGCCGCTTCTGACCCTTGTGCGGGAGCTAATGCTTGCGCCGGTGTTGATCCTTGTGCAGGAGTTGATCCCTGTGCGGCAGTTGATCCTTGTGCTGGAGTTGACCCTTGTGCGGCAGTTGATCCTTGTGCTGGGGTTGATCCTTGTGCGGGTTCATAGTAATTAAATTATTCAGATACTATAGATTTTTTCTTATCAAGGATCTTATTTATTTTGTATGCGGAAATAGGTTAGCTATTAGGAGTATAGTTGGTTGCTATACTCCGTTTTTATTTAGGTATTTAGGTTTTATCCGGTAACCCCAACATCTGAGCATTGCTTTTCCCTGGGGCAATCATGGGGTAACAATTTTCGTCTTTCTTCACCCTAGCATCAAGTAATACAGGGCCATCATAGGCCAGCATCTCGGCGATCGCATCTTTTAATTCCGAGCGGTTGCTAATAGTCATTCCTTTAATGCCATAGGCTTTAGCCAATAATTCAAAATCAGGCATTCCCACTTCCATATTGGAAGAAGAATAACGTTCCCCAAAAAAGGTTTCTTGCCACTGCCTAACCATGCCCTGCCAACCATTGTTGATAATGATGGTTTTAACATTAATTCCAAATTGAGCTAAAGTTCCCAACTCTTGAGGATTCATTTG
The DNA here is from genome assembly GCF_000332055.1 of Xenococcus sp. PCC 7305. Taxonomy (GTDB): domain Bacteria; phylum Cyanobacteriota; class Cyanobacteriia; order Cyanobacteriales; family Xenococcaceae; genus Xenococcus. The sequence continues at coordinate 1,752 of NZ_ALVZ01000198.1, forward strand.
AAAACTAGCATCACCACTAATGCAAATTACCTCTTCTTCTGGCACAGCAACTTTAACCCCCATCGCAGCAGGCAAGCCATAGCCCATAGTGCCCAAACCAGCACTAGAAATCCAACGCCGAGGCCCATTTTTCAGGAATTGAGCGGCCCACATTTGATGTTGACCCACATCTGTCGTGTAATAGGCATGAGGAGCTTGATTGCCGACCTCTGTAATTACCTCCTGAGGAGATAAGCTATCTTCAGGATAGGGCACAACGAGAGGATAATCAGCACGCCACTGGTCGATCTTTTCCAGCCAAGGCTTGGTCTTGGTGTTATCAACTGGTACATTGAGCTCTTTGGAGCGGGCAATCATCTTTTCTAATACCCAGCGGACATCTCCCACAATTGGAACTTCGGGGCTGCGGTTTTTGCCTACTTCAGCGGGATCAATATCAATATGAATTACTTTAGCCGTCGAAGCAAATTCATCTAGTTTCCCCGTAACGCGATCATCGAATCTTGCCCCTACAGCAATCAGCAGATCGCATTCACTAACAGCAAAATTAGCATAGGCTGTCCCATGCATTCCCAACATACCAACGGACAGAGGATTATGCTCATCAAACGCCCCCAATCCCATTAAGGTCGTGGTGACAGGGAGATTAAATCGTTCTGCCAACTCTTGAATCTGAGCATGGGCATCAGCGGAAATAGCTCCGCCACCAACGTAAAGCAAAGGTTTTGTTGCCATCTCCAGCAATTCCACAGCCGCATTAATTTGGCGGGGATTGCCTTTCAATGTTGGTTTATATCCTGCAATGTGAATTGTTCCTGGTTCAACTGGAATATAGTCAAATTCTTCTAACCCAACATCCTTTGGCACATCAATTAGGACAGGGCCAGGGCGACCAGTGCTAGCAATATGAAAAGCCTCAGCGACAATTCTTGCCATATCTTTGGCCTGCCGCACGACATAGGAGTTTTTGACAATGGGAAGGGTAATCCCAAAAATGTCCGTTTCCTGAAATGCATCAGTGCCGATCGCCGCGCGGGCTACCTGTCCTGTAATAGCAACCATCGGAATAGAATCCATATGAGCTGTAGCAATGCCTGTAACCAAATTAGTTGCTCCTGGGCCAGAGGTGGCAAAGCAGACTCCGACTTTACCTGTTGCGCGGGCATAACCATCAGCGGCGTGGGATGCGCCTTGTTCGTGTCTGACGAGAATATGTTGAATTTCACCCCTAGCTTCTGCGAGATACAGCTCATCATAGATTGGGAGAATTGCCCCACCAGGATAGCCAAAAATATGTTTAACGCCATGACGGCACAAGCTATCAATTAGGGCAAAACCGCCTGTATGACGCTCTGGAGAAGAAATCGGACTGTTAGTTTGGGGAATGCTTGTTGAAACCACTAGGTTAACCGTAATACTTGCCTACTGTTTATCTTAGAATTTGTTGCCTATAATGCAACAGAAAATTTTGTGATCTGATATGTCTAAATTCTTAATTCTAGAGGAATATTGATTGACTGTCGATATTGTGAAGATCTTGTTTACAAAGTTATGTAGCATTCATCTATAAATTCCTCTGCTTGTGCATTGAGCAATGCTTGTATGGGATGTAAAGGTCGCCATTGGTCTAGTCGTGTTACTTGAGAACGACAGGAAAATCCTGTTGCTAGATAATAAGGTTTATCTTGGGGATCTGTGGGTAAATGTTGGCCCCAACTAAGTTGATAAATAGCTTTTGAGCTTGCTACATGTTCAGCTTCATAACCATAGAGCCCCGCCATTCCACAACAACCGGTTTCAATAACATTCAGTTGTAATCCTGCTGATTGAAATACCTGCTGCCACTGACGTTGCGAAGCTAATGCTAGGGTTTTTTCACTACAATGTCCGAGTAGATTATAGGGCTGAGCAAGTTGAGATGGGCTTAAGCAATCTTTGAATAATGTTGCTATGCGATCGCGATTGGCCAGAAGAAATTCTTGGGGCAATTGAATATTAAGGGAATTTACGCGATCGCGCTGTGAAGGAGAAACTAGATGGGCAAAATCAGCATATTCATCCCGATAGGTAAGGACAATACTGGGTTCAATCCCCACAATGGGAATTCCTAAATCTTGAACTTTTTTAATATACTTAATGTTCTTTTTTGCTGCGATCGCAAATTCTTCGAGAAAGCCTAGAACATTCAATGGTTTGCCACTAAGCAATGGCGGCAAGAGATGGACTTGTAATCCTAGCTTAGTAAATAAATCATAAGTGGCCAAAACCAATTCTGCTTCGTAATAACTGGTAAAAACCTCAGGTAGCAGAATAACGCTGTTGCGAGGATCAGCCTTGCTCAATTTCTCTAGGTCAGACGAGGCCAGGGTTTTCTGTTTCAGGTTTGAGATTAGGGCTAAAGAACTCATCCTTGGGGGATCGAAAATGCCGAAACCAGATTGCAATAATTTGCGAGTGAGGGGATTTTGTAGCGCCAGATTGGTTAGCCGGGGAAATTTGCCTTGCCATTGAGTTAGGAATTCGATGTGCCCCATCAGGAAATCTCGGGGCGATCGCAGATAACGAGTATGATAATGCTGCAAAAATTTAGCTTTCAGACTGGGAATATCGACATGAATCGGACATTCGCTGGCACAAGCTTTGCAAGAAAGGCAGCCGTGCAAACCCTCATAAACCTCATGGGAATAATCATATTGACCAGCCATTTTCCCCAAACTATTCCAGAATTTGACCAGAATATTCCCAGGTTGCCCTGAATCTTGATGGGGATGCAGAGCAATTTGGCGTAACCATTCCCGTAGCAAACCAGCACGACCTTTAGGCGAATGAATTCTATCTAAAGAACCCTTATAGGAGGGACAAATAACCTGATCTGGATTGACAGTAAAACAGGCCCCATTGCCATTGCAATTAAATGCCACCTCATAATCTGCTTGACTGGCAAGAGAAACTTGTCGATCAAAATGCCCTCTAAGAGGTGATTCTAAGCTGACAACCTGGTCTTTGCTATCAAAAGGAGTGACAATCTTCCCAGGATTTAAGCGATTATCCGGATCAAAAGCTGCCTTAATTTTCCTGAGATCTTCATAAAGTTCCGTACCAAAAAACATACTGGTATATTCACTCCGAAAACCCCGCCCATGTTCTGCCCACATCACTCCGCCATATTTGCGCACCAGGGCAACTACTTGATCTGATATTTCACGAATTAGTCTTTCATCTTCGCTAATTTGTAAGTTTAAGGCTGGACGCACATGGAGACAGCCCACATCCACATGCCCAAACATGGCATAGTCTAGGTTGTAGCGATTTAATAAAGCTTTGAATTCTTGAACATAGTTCGCCAGATTGACTGGAGGAACTGCCGTATCTTCGATAAAAGCAATGGGCTTAGGTTTTCCTGGGCGATTTCCTAATAAACCGACACCTCGTTTGCGCAATTCCCAAAGATACTTGGTCTCTTCTGGGGAGCCCGCTTGATAGTAGCCGATCGCGGTGGGACTTATTTCTAATTCTTGTTGCAGTTGCTCTGCCTTTAACTGTAACTTGCGAGCATCTTCTGAGATAAACTCCACCAAATTAATTGCGGCTGCATCAGCAATAAAGTCTTTCACATATTGATAAATTTCATCTTGTTTCGCCAGTTCAAGAATTGTTTCATCAATAGTTTCAATGGCCGCAGGCTCAAAATCTAGCAAAGTTTGAGACGCATTCAGCGCATCATCAAAGCAGGCGTAACGAATCACCAATAATTCTTGGAACCGAGGAATCGGGTTAAGCTTAAGTTTTGCCTCTGTGACTACGGCCAAAGTACCTTCGGAACCAGCAAGAATTCGGTTGAGGTCAAAAAATTCGCGATCGCAATCGTAAACTTTTGCCAAGTTATATCCCGTAAGAAAGCGCGGCATTTTGGGAAACTGCTGCTCAATCAACTCTTGTTTGGTTGTGACAATTTGCTCCACCTGCTGGTAAATTTTTCCCAAGGGATTAGATTCTGATTTGAGTTGATTTAGTTGTTCCTTATTTACCGGTTGGGATTGAAACACATTGCCATCGGGAAGCACCCCAGTGAGCTCTAAAATGTGATCGCTAGTACGACCGTAGATACGAGAACCCTTACCACAGGCATCAGTATTAATCATGCCGCCCAAAGTAGCTCGACTACTAGGTGACAGATTGGGCGCAAAGAAAACACCCTGAGGTTTGAGATAATTATTTAATTGATCCAAGACGACCCCAGGTTGCACCCTAACCCAACCAGCCGACAAATTGACTTCGATAATCTGGTTCAGATATTTGGAGCAATCGAGTATGATTCCTGTAGCTAAAGATTGTCCATTGGTTCCTGTTCCACCACCGCGAGGAGTAAAGGTTAGCTTTTGGTAGGCAGGCTGATTTGCTAATTGAAATACTGTGGCGATATCTGCTGTCGTGCGTGGGAAAATAATTGCTTGAGGCAGGATTTGATAAATACTATTGTCGGTAGAGGAGAGTAAACGACTCGCAAAATCTGCCCGAATTTCCCCACTAAAATCAGTTTTCGCGAGTGAGTTGAGAAATCTATCAACCTCATTTTCTGGAGTAGCTTGTTGAGATAAGCGAGGAAGCATTGCTTGGATATTAACTTCAGGGCTGCGACCTTGGAGGCAGCCCTATTCAATTATTACTTACTTAGTTTTGATGGAATTAACCCAAGAACGTAATTGTTCTTTGGCAACATCTCGACCACCAAGACCAAAAGCCAGCGCGATCGCTACTGCAACAGCACCTAGTAGTAAACCAAAAGCTAGGTTAACGATATCAGGAGCAACCCCAACTCTCGACAATGCCATCGCACCAACGAAAATAATGATAATCGCTCTAGCAGCTTGAGCTAATAAGCTGGATTGATTGGTACCAGAAGCAATAATCAATTTGTAAACCCAGTTAGCAAAGAATAAGCCAATAGCAAAGAAAATTCCCGCAATTACTACTTGACCCGCAAGTTCTATTAGTACGCCGACAATTTCTTCTAAAGCTTCATTTCCTAAAAGACTAAGAGCTTCTTTAATCGCAAACAGCATAATTGCGACGAACAGAATTAGCCCTGCAAATTCGGAAGGAGTTTTAGCCCCAACAGAACTAGGTTGTAATAAGGTGGGTTGTTCAGTAGATTCTGGATCTGCTACTTCCTGAGGTTCTGGACCAGCAATTCCCACCCATTCGAGAACATTATCAAACCCAATATCGGCCAAAAATTTGCTGACCAATTCAGAAATAAATTGTCCTATAACATAGAAGATCACGAGCACTACTGCTGCGGAGAAGAGATTGGGTAGTAATCCAAATACTTCGTTGAGCATATCTGTTGCTGGTGCAGAGATCGCTTCAATTTGAAGTTTCTCTAGAGCAGATATAACCCCTGGAACCAATATTGTGATAAAAACAATTGTCCCAATCAATGAGGACAAGGTTGGTCTTCCTGAGTTGGAGGATAACCCTATTTTTTCTCCGATACTATCAATACCTGTTGCCGAGAGTAATCCTGCAACAATACGGCTCACAATCTTAGCGACAAACCAGAATACAGCACCGATCAGTAGGGCTTCTAAGATATGGGGTAAAGATCCGAGGATCTTATCCATCATTCCCTGAACTGGAGCTAATGTTCCATCTAGTTCGAGGGTACTCAGAATAGAAGGCAAGAACAATAGGAAAACAAACCAATAGATAACGTTCCCAAGAGTATCTCCCAGCGCAAAATCCGTGCCATCGCCGGTGGCTTGCTCCAACTTTTCATCAATCTTAAATGCGCTAAGACTTCTGGTAACTAAAGTTTTTGCGAGAGTGGCTAAGACCCAAGCAACCCCTAAAAGAATTCCGGCACCAATCACTTGAGGAATGAATCTTGTTACCTGCTCTAGTAATGAGTTCAAAGGAGCAGATACGGCTTCTAAATTCAGAGCATTTAAAAATGCCACGATTACAAAGAGCCGGATTAACCAACAAAATAAATTGGCGACCCATTCTTCTATCGGGAGAGATTCCCCCCCTCTTTGGCCTGTGACCCAAGCGGCAATGCGATTATCAATGTCGGTAGAATTAAGGATTTTCTTGATGATGCTTTTGGCTATTCCAGAGATAATCCAACCAACAATCAGAATAATGACTGCTTTGATTACATTAAGCAATGATGAACCAAAGTCGGTACCTACATTCGATATTAACTGGTCTACCCCCGAAATTTGGGCCAGCACCAGTGGTGATTCTGACGTAAGGGGACTAATGAGATGTGTCATGTCTTTTAATTGTGTTAATTTACCTAATGATTTTCGTCAGATTAACGACAAAAACTCGAAATAAACATTGTTCTTTTGAATAAGTCAATATATTTTCTGCGACAATTATGCCAAACTTACACGAAAATACGGAAAAAATTAAGAATATTTTGTTAAATGGTGGCAATTACTTAGTAAAACGTCAACGAAAAGAAAAATTATCTAATAAATGTTTTCTTAAATACTGTAATTGATTAGTATTGTTTGTTACGATTAGAGGCTATATAGTTTTTTATGTCCAAATTTCAAGTCTTTGAACAATCCATTCCCATCAAGGCAAGCGCGATCGCGGTAGAAAGCTGCCTCCAAGATCTAGAGTTAATGCATCGTTGGCTCAATCCTGCTCTCAAATGTGAACCTATTGGTACCTGGAGCACTACCGAGGGTAGTTTTAGTCGCTTCACAATCAAGATCCCTTTTTGGCAACCATCTTTGAGAAGCGTGGTTATAGAAAGAGAGCCTGGGTTAATAGTTTGGCAATTTGACGGGTTTTTCCGAGGTCGCGATCGCTGGGAATGCCGGCCCACTGCTCAAGGTACTTTATTACTGAATCGTTTTGAGTTTGAAATTCCTAATCCAATTGTTGGCTGGGGTTTTAAAATTTTTGCGCAAAACCTAACCAAAAAAGATATGGAAGCCCAACTGAGGAGATTAAAAAAGGTAGCAGAGGAAGTCTATATCAGAGATCAATTCTAGTATTCTTACCCAGTAAATAGCAAAAACTGCTAAGTAATTACCGATTTATCATCATCCAAACTTTATCTAAAAATAACGCAAAGTTGCAGAAACTTTAAATTATTACTTAAGTAATTGGGTTAGATTAAGAAAGTGAAAAGTTAATACTTAATTACACAGTAATTTTTTATAAAAAACTATCTAACTCTGTTATGAAAACTATTGATGTTGACCAAAAAACAGTTCGTGTTTTAATTGTAGATGATCAAAAATCTGTCAGACATACTCTTAAATTATATTTAGAATCAAATTCTCAGATTGAAGTAGTTGGTTTAGCAGAAGATGGAGTCGCAGCTTTAGAGAAAATAGCTGAACTCACACCAGATATTGCCATTATAGATTTGGAAATGCCTGGTATGAATGGCATTACCACTATTGAAATTATTAATGAACGCTTTCCCTTGACTAAAACATTAGTACTTAGTAGTCATGATCAAAAAGAATATATTCATCAATCCATAGTTGCTGGTGCTAATGGTTATTTGATGAAAGGAGCTTCCGAAGAGAAATTGACCACAGCTGTCTTAAAAATGAATCAGGGGTATTTTCAGCTAGACACAAAATTATCAGAGAAAATCGCCCTCAATACTAAGGTGAATTTTGAGGAAGAATATCTTGCTGTTGATATAGATGAAATAGATTTATTGCCCATGGCAGGGAATAAGCAAGAAAACTCAGCCGAAGCGAGTAATGAAGACCTTACGGCAATGCGACGGGAAATAGTTGATATTTTAGAATTTAAAATTCATTTACTAGAATCCAAAAAAAATACAATTAATCTAAGCTTTCAAAAACTGCAACGTAGATTTGCTTGGCTGCTAGCTTCCCAATTAGTCTTATTCTTTATGGTGCTTGGCTCAACCTCTTCTATGTTAAAGATGAGACAACAAACTAAAAACAATATTCAAAGTTCTAATTTTGTAAATATCGCTCAATTAGTAGAATTGCCACAATATCATCGATAGGACAAGGGGGAATTCGCATAGTTTGAGGGATAAGTTTTCTTAGCCCTTTCGCGGGATAAAGTTCCCAATAGCGATCGCGTGCTTCTAAGCTACTGTTGTTTTCATCAACCATGACAATCGGAGTCTGCTCAAAATTAGCTGTCAATTTTTTGTGCCAAGTTTTTGCAGTGGTCAAGTTTCCCATGACGATTAATCCTACAGAATATTTTTGGGTTAATTGCTTAATCTTTGCGATCGCGTCAGCCGATTTTATTACCTGGTGATAATGTACATTCAGATCTTCATCAGCAACGGCAACTCCACATTTATCTCGTCCAGGGTCAAAACCTAAAATCATTTTATGGGCTCCTAATGGCTTAGTATTTAGGCAAGAGGCCATGAGGAAATAGAAAAAATCCTGGGCCAAAAAACAAGAGCAAACAGATAACTAGTTTCCTAGCAGGTAACTTTGTACCGCATAGGGTTGCTGAGCTGAGTTTGTAATCCTCTTTTTCCATAAAGGATTATATGGTAAATCTTGCAGCTTGATGTAACCTTGAATTTCTTGGAAGGATTTATTGAGTTGCTTGCTTATTATTTGAACATCCTGGAATTTTTCGCCTTCTTTCATATGTGAGATAAAAATTACGGGAGAATTTAGTTCATTATTATTTATTTTTTTTAGAGTATTGCTTCCCAATTTAACTACCTGCGCTGCTTCGATTTTAGATTGTTCTATTTGCTGGCTAAGATAGCGTTCAATCGATAGGGAATTCAAAGAATTGTTTGATAATAGAATGGTATTTGCCTTTTGACTCTTTGCCAAATTTAAAGTATCTGTCGCAATTTGTTCATAAGGGATTAAATTATAAAGTCTTAACGTTGGTCTGATTACTTCCTTGAGGCAAAGAGATATCATCAGGCCCAGGATCAGATAGCTCGCGACTTTCCATGTTTTGCTCATAGAGCTAACATGATAAACAATAATGAAAACCATAAAAAAATGGCTAGGTAAAAAAATACGAGTAAAAGAATATCCGGTAACAGAAGCAAAGACCCAAATAACTGAAGATATTAAAATCAATTGCACAGCTAAAGAACTTTTATGTGTCTTCCAAATTGAGACAAAACTATAGGCATACAAGAGTAGTAGGACAATTGGTAAGCCCAAGGCCAAAGGCAGACTAATCCCCGCACTATAAATTAGATCCAAGCCAGGTCTAAGAGACAAATAGGCTAATTTGGCAAGCTCCACTAATCCTCGGCTTGAATTATTAATATTTTGAGAAGCGGCTACAGGCCAATTGAGAATATTATGTACAGTTTCTAGAAAGTTAAAGCAAGAAAAAATAATTATCACAAATATTAAAACTGATACCAAAATAGGAATCAGTGGTTTATAGGAACGCATACGAAATGCTTGAACAATCAAAAATATTAAGCCAACTAAAAAATATACTATTCCTGAATAATCACTTAGTAACAATCCTAGAGAGGACAAACCCAAGGCTGTAATTTGCCATTGGCTGAGATTCTTGCTGTTTTCCTGTAATATCCAAGCTACTGTAGCAATAAATGCCATTGAAAACATAAACAATAATGAGTACATTCTCAGGTTCGTAGCATAGAAAATATAGTTTGGAAGAATAACTGCGATACAAAAGCTTATTAGTGAACTTCTTGTTCTGCCAAAAACATTGACTAAAGTGAAATATCCCAGTAGCAAGCCAATGATAAAGGGTATTGTATGGATAACTCTCAGGAGGACTTCTCTTTGTATTCCTAGTTGTCTGATCAGTTTTAATAATAGATAGTAGGTGGGTGTATGTGTGGAATTTACCATCAAAATATTTGCGATCGGAGACTCAGATGAAACCATTGACATTGCTTCATCTCCCCACAAATTAATTTGAGTTGCATAATTCAGGCAAATTAGAAAAAATATTAGAGAAGTTACTACTAGTACTAATGATCTTGACGATAATTTTAATGGTTTTACTGGCATAAGTTGACTTTCGTTTCTGATTGGCTATTAGCTTTAGCTTAAATGGAGTTTTTCTTGTCTACTAGATCATAAATTTTGCCAGATCGTCTGTAAGATGATAATTCGGCTCTCCCATTGCACTAGTACTCAGTAATAGCTAAAGTCTATGCAGATTAGTACATTACTTTTGACTTATTTACTCTTCAACGATAAATAAATTATAATTGCTTAATAATTGGTATCATCACCATAACCATTGCCAACATAGCAATATTATGGATGGTTAAATTATGTTTTATCCAGTTTGGATATCCAGCGACCAGCCTTTTGCTGGCGCTTCGCGATCGCAAAAGCTCTTGAAATCTTACTTCAAGACAATCTCTGATGGAGATCCCTTCGCCGATCCGCCCAAAAATTCTAACAATTAGTTACACAGTAAATTATGAAAGACCTCACTCGTTACCGAAATATTGGCATCTTTGCCCATGTAGATGCTGGAAAAACCACCACAACCGAAAGAATCCTCAAATTAACGGGTAAAGTCCACAAAATCGGTGAGGTGCATGACGGTGAAGCGACAACTGATTTCATGGCTCAAGAGCAAGAACGGGGTATTACAATTCAGTCTGCTGCGACAAGCTGCTTCTGGAATGACCATCAACTTAATATTATTGATACTCCTGGACACGTTGATTTCACAATTGAAGTATATCGTTCTCTAAAAGTTCTTGATGGTGGAGTTGGTGTGTTTTGTGGCTCGGGTGGGGTCGAACCACAGTCCGAAACTAACTGGCGTTATGCCAACGATTCTAAAGTAGCTCGGATTATTTACGTCAATAAACTAGATCGTACTGGCGCCGATTTTTACAGTGTGATCAAGCAGGTAAAAGAAATTCTCGTTGCGGAACCTTTGGTAATGGTATTACCTATTGGGATCGAAAATGATTTTGTTGGTGTTGTTGATCTCCTCACTCGGAAAGCTTGGGTTTGGGATGAATCTGGCGATCCCATGAACTATGAGCTTAAAGATGTTCCCGAGGATATGGTAGATGATGTCGAAACCTATCGTGAACAACTAATCGAGACTGCGATTGAACAAGATGATGATTTGATGGAAAAATATCTCGAAGGAGAAGAAATATCTATCGATGAAATTAAATCCTGTATTCGCAAAGGAACTCGCGAACTAGCTTTCTTCCCCACTTATTGTGGTTCTTCCTTCAAAAATAAAGGTGTTCAGTTAGTACTTGATGCAGTAGTAGATTATCTTCCTAATCCCGTAGAAATTGCTCCTCAACCAGAGGTAGATCTCGAAGGAAACGAAACCGGTGTCTTGGCTTATGTTGATCCTGAAAAACCCTTAAGAGCATTAGCATTCAAGATTATGGATGATCGCTTTGGTGCTCTTACTTTCATTAGGATTTATTCAGGAACTCTTAATAAGGGTGATACAGTCTTGAACACCGCTACAGGAAAAACAGACCGTGTAGGTCGTCTGGTAGAAATGCATGCTGATTCCCGCGAGGAAATTAATTCAGCCCAAGCCGGGGATATTGTCGCGATCGTGGGCTTGAAAAATATTCAGACAGGCCATACGCTTTGCGATCCTAAAATGCCAGCAACCTTAGAGCCAATGGTTTTTCCCGATCCCGTTATCTCTATTGCGATCGCACCGAAAAACAAAGGTGGTTCCGAAAAAATGGGCTTGGCACTCAGCAAAATGGTACAGGAAGATCCTTCTTTCTATGTGGAAACTGATCAAGAAAGTGGTGAAACTATTATCAAAGGAATGGGTGAGTTGCACCTAGATATTAAGGTCGATATCCTTAAAAGAACTCATGGGGTGGAAGTCGAAGTTGGTAAACCTCAAGTTGCTTATCGTGAGTCCATTACTAAAGTAATTGATGATTCCTATACCCATAAGAAACAATCTGGTGGTTCAGGTCAATTCGGTCGTATCGACTATACTATTGAGCCTGGTGAACCTGGTAGCGGCTTCCAGTTTAATTCTAAAGTAACTGGTGGTAATGTTCCTCGTGAATTTTGGCCTGCGGTACAAAAAGGATTTGAGAACAGTATTGATAAAGGAGTTTTGGCGGGATTTCCTTGTGTTGATCTCAAATTTACACTTACGGATGGTGCTTTCCACCCTGTTGACTCTAGCGCGATCGCCTTTGAGATCGCCGCCAGAGCAGGTTACAGACAAACTATTCCTAAAGCGGGCCCCCAATTATTAGAACCCATTATGAATGTTGATGTCTTCACCCCAGAAGATCATATGGGAGACGTCATTGGCGATCTTAACCGTCGTCGGGGGATGATTAAAGCCCAGAATACCAATCCTATGGGTGTTCGCATCAAAGCCGATGCCCCTTTAAGTGAAATGTTTGGTTACATTGGAGACCTGCGCACCATGACTTCCGGTCGGGGTCAATTCTCCATGGAATTCTCTCACTATGCTCCTTGTCCCAAAAACGTTGCAGAAGAAGTTATTAAAGAAACCAAAGAACGTGAGGCTGCACTTGCTAAATAATCTTGCTAATAGCTGATTACGATTAGGTTTTTGATTGGTTCAGAAGGAAATTTAATTCTTTCTGAACTTTTTTTTTAATCACATCCTAATAATGCGATTGAGTTTGTCAAGGAAATTTAAGATAAATTCACTAAGAATTATTGAGTCGTAACTTTAACAAACGCCCCAAACATAGGATAATTGAAGATTACTGAAGATTCTGTATCCCTCAATAGAGCTATTTTATCCACAAGGATTTTTTCGCCATCAGTTTAAGCTTAGAGTTGAAAGCGTAAAGCTTTAAGCTATTTATCGCGAAGCGAGTTAAGGAGAGATACAAAAGACAAGATTATATATAAGGAGCAACTATTGGTTACTACAACTTCCTTTAACACCACCAAATCCGAAGAGATTTTCACTGCTGCACAAAAACTAATGCCAGGAGGGGTTAGTTCCCCAGTCAGAGCCTTCAAATCTGTAGGCGGACAGCCCATTGTTTTTGACCGCGTTGAAGGCGCTTATGCTTGGGACGTTGATGGCAATAAATATATTGACTATGTAGGCACTTGGGGACCTGCCATTTGTGGACATGCCCATCCTGAAGTAATTAAAGCTTTACAAGCAGCTTTGGTTAAGGGAACTAGTTTCGGTGCACCTTGTGTTCTAGAAAATGTCTTGGCCGAAATGGTGATTGAAGCAGTGCCCAGTATTGATATGGTGCGCTTTGTTAACTCTGGTACAGAAGCTTGCATGTCGATATTACGTCTCATGCGTGCCTTTACTGGGCGAGAAAATATTATCAAATTTGAAGGCTGTTATCACGGACATGCTGATATGTTCTTGGTTAAAGCCGGTTCTGGAGTTGCAACTCTCGGTTTGCCCGATTCCCCTGGTGTACCGAAATCCACAACTAAAAGCACCCTAAATGCCCCCTATAATGATCTAGAAGCCGTCAAAGCTCTATTTGCTGCAAATCCCGATTCTATTGCAGGAGTTATTCTAGAGCCAGTTGTGGGTAACTCTGGTTTTATCACTCCTGATGCCGGTTTTCTGGAAGGTTTGCGTGAAATTACCAAAGAAAATGGCGCCTTGCTCGTATTTGACGAGGTAATGACAGGTTTTCGTATCTCCTACGGTGGTGCACAAGCTAAATTTGGAGTAACTCCTGACCTCACTACTTTAGGAAAGGTTATTGGTGGTGGCTTACCTGTAGGTGCTTATGGGGGCAGAGCAGATATCATGTCAATGGTCGCCCCGGCAGGCCCCATGTATCAAGCAGGAACATTATCAGGAAATCCCTTAGCAATGACGGCAGGGATTAAAACTTTAGAATTGCTAAAAAAACCTGGTACTTATGAACAATTAGATCGCGTTACGAAAAAACTAGCTGATGGTCTGCGAAATATCGCCCAAGAAGCAGGACATGATGTAGTTGGTGGTCAAATTAGCGCCATGTTTGGCATGTTCTTTGCCAATAGTCCGGTTCATAACTATGATGATGCGAAAAAATCTGATCTTCAGAAATTTTCTCGTTTCCATCGTGGCATGCTGGAGCGAGGCATTTATCTGGCTCCTTCGCAATTTGAAGCTGGGTTTACTTCTCTTGCTCATACAGAAGAAGATATTGAACAAACTTTAGTAGCAGCCAAGGAAGTATTATCAATCATTTAAGATAAAAATATCCTCAAGATTCAAATCACAAAAGCCACGACAGGATAAGGGAAACATTCACCTTGCGATCGTGGCTTTATTTGTTATTATTGATTAACTATTTTAATTCTTTCTCTCTATAGCCACACTGGTAATTGATTCCTGCTCAAAAGGTAAGAACACTTGGGTTTCCTCTTCTAAAGTTGCTTCTTCTTGCAATTGACCAACAATTTTAGCAACCTCCACTCCATTCTGTTCCAAGATGACTGTAGGTTCAGGAAAGCCCGGTTCAATTCTTTTAACTAATATTTGACCATTAGAAAGATATTGTCCTATTTCAACATAACGAGCAGAAGACTCTTCTGGAGCTTGAATGATTAGCTTAATGCGATCTCCTAGTTCAATCAAACCAGTGACAAGAACGTTTTCTGCCAGTTCCGCTAAAGGAGTTTCGGGTTCTATGGTCGGAACTTTACTAATATCTTCTGATGTCCCCGGAGGGTTCTTTGGCGACTTTAATTGTTTTGGTTTTGCCTTCTCAATAATTTCTATTTGAGGTTGTATCGGAACCACCGCAAAAGGATCTTGTCTTCCTCTAATGCTGCCTCTAACTCTAATGTCTGGTTTAGTTGCCGGAATTAATCCTGCCACTTTCTCTTCTTTGGTCTCTTCTGCTTTATTAATCTCTTTTGTTTCTGGATCTTCACCTTCTGTTTTAACTGACTTTTTGGATGAGTCTCCTTGTTTAGCCTCTTGTTGTGCAGTAACTACAACCGTATTGACAGACTTATTTCCTGATGAAGATCGTGAAGAACAACTTTCGAGGGAAAAAGCTAAGATTCCTACTAATATTAAAAATGAAATTTTTCTCATACCAGTTTCACCAAAACTACTACTTCAAATTGCCCCGAAAAATTGTTCCGAGAAACAACTGCGACTCCAAGATAACAGTTGGGTTAAAAAACTGGTAGAGGTAATTTTTAGGTTGGCATTCGCAGAATTTTATGTTACTAATCTTGTGCCATAGATTCTTGGAGAAGGTTCAGCCCCTTTTTTATTTGGCGGGATACAGTTATAACGCTAATTCCCATTCTGCTTGCTGTCTCTTTTTGAGTTAAGTCCTGAAGAAAAACAAATTCTAAAACATTTCTTGTCCGATCTTCTAGTTTGGATAATGCTTGTTGCAAACGCATTCGATCTTCGCGAACTAATTGAAAACTACGATGTTTGGGATCAGCTACTAGATCGCATAAACTGGTTTGACTGTCATTATCGTTATTTACTGATATATCCAAGCTCAGAGGCTTTCTGTTTTTATAAGCAAGCTTGATGTCCTGCCATTCTTTGAGAGAAACGTCTAAATACTGGGATATTTCCAAATCCGTAGGTTGACGATTACAATCCTTGCGAAAATTATTAATAAAAGTAACTGATTTCTGTTTTTTTTCTAGCCAACGTCGGGGAATACGAAGAGTTGAGCTTTTATCTCTTAAATAATGTTGAATTTCTCCTCTGACATAAGGCATTGCAAAAGAACTAAAGGCGTTTCCCTTATTGATATCAAATCTTTCAATTGCTCTGATTAGACCGATACAACTAACTTGAAGTAAGTCTTCGTAGCTTTCATTACATTTATGTACCCAATGATTGGCTTCCTTTTTAACTAAACCAAAATTTAATTCGACAATTTTATTACGTAATTTTGTACTGGGA
Organism: Xenococcus sp. PCC 7305; assembly: GCF_000332055.1. Lineage (GTDB taxonomy): Bacteria > Cyanobacteriota > Cyanobacteriia > Cyanobacteriales > Xenococcaceae > Xenococcus. The sequence continues at coordinate 17,607 of NZ_ALVZ01000198.1, forward strand.
TTTGCTCGATAATCTTGAAATAACTTTAAGCTATCTACTTTAATATTTTTAGTTAGGCAAGTTGTCATTTATATAATCCCTGCTATATGTGGATTTTTGGAGTTATAAAAGCTTGATACTTTTATAAAAATAAGTTCGCTATGAATTAAAAATATTTCAACTAAATCAAGCTTAGTATTCACTCTGATGTAGAGACAACAGCATTTATACGATTTTTTTTATATTAAGAGATTGTCAAGTTCCATTATGATTGCACTGAGGTTTTTTCCTTTTTGAGTAAAAATACCGATATTTTTTAAAGAATTTGATCCTATTCATATAAAAAAAGTATCGAAAGTCTTTACTATATAAATCTAGCCAACAATACATCCTGACTTTAATATCGGTGTCAGTATTTTTAAGCATAAAAAAAAGGGCAAACCTGCCCTTAACTAACTTATTTTTTATTTAAGTCTTTAAGAATATTAACTCGCTTCTCGCTTTATACTTTAGGTTCAATCCGACCGTAAAAGACTCCACGAATTTTGACTTCTTCTGGATTGTCTGCACCTAAATCAGTATCGGAGGGTTGTTCGCTTTCAAAAACTCCCGCAATTTCTCCTGTATTACTATCTACTTTAGTAACATTCAGGGCAATTGTGCCTGTTCCCGTTACATACTGCTTGACATTGGCACGAACGAAATCGTCCTCTCTTCCAAGCAAAGCGACTGAGTAATCATAACCACTAGCAATGCTACGACCTTTGGGATCTAGGAATACTTGTCCGCGATAGGAAGGAACGCGGAATTCGCCTTCAAAGTCTGTGGAAGAATTAATCGATTCTTGACCTGATTCTGTATTAGCGACTAAGCCTTTAATAGTGAATAAGAAAGGTACTTCTTCTCCACCAGGAAGCAGCACAGTTACAGCTTGGAAATCAATCCCACCGAGTTCAGTAAATGTTAAACTGCCATCTTCATTAGCTGTAATATCACCTACGACTTGATCAAGACTGGATGTATATCTAGTTAATAGTTTACCGGCAACAAACTTGGCTTCCTGACGTTTATTTACTGGCTCTTCTTTAACAAAATATTCTCTTGGTTCAATACATAAATCTCTCAACATATAGGATTTATTTGGGTCAATCTCGATGATTCCTCGACTAGTGTCGGGAATATCTAGACAACTGTTAGCTATTCCTGTGTTGACGATATCATCGTATGTGAGTTGGCTTCTATCAAGATTACGAGGGTTTTCACTACAAGCTGTTAATACCCCTAAACATAATGCTAAAAAAGCTGCTATTATTGCACGATACCTCATGGTCTACCTCTTTTCGTTTAATTTTGGATTTAACATCGAGCGCGAAATATTGAGAAAAAAAATAGGTCGTTTTACAAGCAATTTCATCAAGAATAATCTTCATGAGAAAGCGCGCATTTGACTAACCTAGCTAATCTGGATGGTATATACTGTACCAAATAAGGGATTACTTATTCTTGCTGTTGTTCAAGTTCAACTGCAAAATGCTTTAGCAATAGTTGTATTACTATCTACTTAATGAACTACTCTAGGAAAGTGTTCGCCCTGGAAAGGGTTGAGAAGTCTTGATCTCAAATGATTAGTCTTGTAATTTTGGCGGGTAAGTTTCTTGAAATGTTGCTTTTTATACAGACTTTCTCTTTATATTTCGTTACATTCGTTTGCGATCAACAGGCCCTTATAAAACTGCTTTAGACTATGTTATAGGTTAAGCTTTTTGCTTTTTTTTGTGATTAACAAGACAGATTTGAGAGAGCGTTTGACTTCGTTTCCGTCTTTATCTAGACGGCCATAGATGATTTGTCCTTGATAGGATATGGCGGAAGAGCTTCCACCATCAAGATTCATTGCTTTGACCACGCCAAGATTGGAGAGGAAATTGGCGAGTTCTGATAGTGACATGCCCGAGTTTTTGTGCGATCGCTGTGCAACCATGACGAGCAGGATGTCTTGGTTTTTGGTGATGGCAATAGCGCTTCTGGCATTTTGAGATGTTGTTCCAATCGCATTGCGCACCAGTTTGCCATCTTTATAGGCAACAAATCCTTCTTGTACAGAAGTTTCTAAGGGTATTATCTTAGGGCCAGCACCCAAGGCGTCTTGTAGTCGACATCCGAGGGGAATGGGATCGGAATGTAAGCTGATGTCATAACTGATATTATCTCCGCAGAGGTAGCTACGAAATTCGCTACGATTGAGAATTTTGCCTAGATAGGGTTGTATCTTGCGATTTGTGATCAACCCAATGTTATTTCTGGGATCAGCAAGAACTGTGCCTTGTTGCAGAATATAGGATGTAGTTTGTTTATTTTTGGGATCAAAAAAACCTCCATTAATTCCAGCGATCGCATCGCTTTGCATCATAAACTTTTTCAAGGTAGCTAATTCCCCAGTGGCCATAGGTGTAATTTGATAATTACTCTGATGGGGAATGGTAATTATATGAACAACACTATTGGCTTGCGGATAGGTTTGATAGCTGATTTCTCTGCTGGAGGATTTTGCAGGAAATAGGCATAAACTGAGGACAAAGAATAATATTAAGCCGAGATTAATGAAAAACGCATTGAAACATTTTTGCTTGATCATTAGTAAAAGAAAATAATATTATTATAAATAATTGATAGTTTATTTTCTCTTCATTATAGGATAGTAAATAATACTGTGGCCAGTTTTACTTTGTTTCGAGTAAATTTGCTTAGAAAAAATCAGTTGTTTTAGACAAACTTGTAGCATGGACACAGGTCGATTTAAAGTTTTACTCAGTTGTTTAATGGTAATTCCTGTCGCCTGTTCTTGAACAATTTTTAGAATTTCTTCTTGGGTCGTTAGTCCTGGAGTGGCGCTAATTATTTTGAGGTAAGTCACAAAAAAATCCTCAGATATATTGAATAATATAAAAGTGGATAACTATCATTATTTTAGATTAGAAAATTTAATTAGTTTACTTCAGTAAAAATACTGAGAGTACAGATAAAGTTACCCCTTTGCTTTTATACTCGCGATTTTTCAAAATGACAATAGAGGGAGTAATTAAGAATTGACGAGCGACCCTGCGGTCAGACCCCGCGCCGACCGAGCAAGGGAACGCTGACTAAGAGAGCGGATTTTGACACGACTTAGCAATTTTATGGTCTAGTCAGGACTGGTGTTAGGTTTTAGGTAGTAGGTTTTAGGTAAAAAAAAGTTATATTTTGATTTAGATTGGAGAATATTTTAGATCTAAAGAATTTTGATGTCTATCATTGCTGGATTAATCGTTTTTTGGGATTTCCTTAACACCTAACACCTAACACCTAACACCTTTTACCCGCAATTAACTTAATTTTGCCTCGTGTACCTATAATTTACTTATTCCATTTAATTGGTAAGCTGCAATCTTGAGAAGACAAGCTTGTTTCTTGGTTTAAAATTTGCTCTACATGATTATAAATTTCTTCAGCTTCTGAGCGAGAATTACCAATGCTAGTTAAGCCTAGTTTGCCAAATTCCGATAATGAGCCCATGAGATGGAAAACATTTCCCGTGCAAGTGCTGCTGTCGAAATGGAGTCTTGCTTGGGCAATAATATCCATCAAATCATTAGGTAACAATCCTTGGTAACAATCTTGTTGTAAATTGTCAGAGGCAATATAGTATTTAGGTTGGTTTTGTTGGCTAAGAAATAATCCTGTGTCATAGTCGTATGTACCATTGCTTAATAGCTTCAAGGTCATAAAAGGATGTGTTGTGCCGCCTTTTCTAAGATTAATTTCGATCGCGTTGATTTCCCATTCTTGACTATGGGGCTTTTGCACCGCCACAAAATCTACTCCATATCTTTCGATCGCACCTTTTTTTGCTAGGGCATAACCTACTCTTAAGCCGATGTTTTGTAGTTCCAAACGGTATCTTGAATCGGCAGGAAAATGGCAACCGAGATAAATTTGACCATCGGCACCACCCAAAATTTGATCATGAGTTGAAAGAATCTCTACTTCTCCAGAAGGTTGGATATAGCCTTGAACACTAGGAGATGTTTTGACTTCTCCTTCAATAAAAGCTTCGACGATTGCTCCTAATTCGGGAATACGGCGAGAGAAATTACTCCAGGTTTCACCTGCTGCTTGAAAGCTCAGATTTTCTAATTCTTGGGTAATCGCATTAATGGTTTTGGTCTGCTCGCAAATATGGGGGGCATATTCTTTAATGGGGTTTAGATTTAAGACTGCATTGCCTTCTCCAGAAAATCCTTCATTAAGCTTGACTACGATTCGTTGGAGATCTCGTTGTCTTGTCCAGAGATTAATAATTTCTGTGATCAGATCTTCTGTGTTTGTAACGGTATAGCTACCGTCGGGATGGGGAATTTGACATTCGGCAAAAACTTGGCGACTACCACTTTTGGAACCCCAATAAAGTAATTTGGGATCTGAAGCCAAGAGGGGAATACCCAGTTGTAAAGAGAGGTCTTGTTCTAAATTGGTGGAGTTGTAACAGACCATGTAAGAGCGATCGCTGCGAAGAGCGCGACGAATCTTGGCCACCAAACGGGGACGCTCCAAAATTTTTTGGGTTAATGGTTTAAAAGAAGCATCATAAAGGCTAATTTGTAAGAGTCTTTCTCTGGCATGGGAGAAAGGGATGCCCGGAAGTAGTTGTAAATAGTAATCAATAATAATCGGACATAACGGAAGGGCAGAGACATAAATGACTCTAGTGTGAGGATTCCGTAGGCGAATTAGGGAAAACAGTAATCTCTCTTCGTAATGTAAAAATCCCGGAATTTTCTGTCCTAATTGAGGATCGATACTAAATGAAGGGACAACTAAAATATCGCAATCATCTTGATCGAAGATATCAATACTTTGCCAACGATCTCTTAATGTGTCTTGTAATTGCTGAAATTTGAGATTTGAGTTATCTTCTGCAATCATATTACTCTCGCTTTTCCAACTTAAAGCCAACCTTTTGCCAGGGATATTAAGATAGTAATTCCAAAACCGAGACGATACCAAACAAAAACCCAAGTACTTCTTTTTTGTAAAAACTTAAGCAGCCAAGCGATCGCTAAATAAGAAAAAATCGCCGAAGAAATCAAACCGGCAATTAGAGGAAGTAATTCACTCCGCATGATCCCAGTTTCCCATAAGGATCTAAATTCTACTAAACCAGCTAGGGTAATTGCCGGAATTCCCAACAAAAAAGAAAAACGGGCTGCAGTTGCGCGGTCTATATTATTAAATAGGCCTGCAGTGATCGTAGAGCCGGAACGAGAAACTCCAGGAATAATCGCTAAGGCTTGAGCAAAACCGATGATAATGCCGTCTTTAGTGGTTAAATCCTCGAAATTGCGTTTATGATTTCCGATGTATTCTGACAACCCCAAGAGTAAGGCCATGACGATAGAGGCGATCGCGATCGAGGTCATACTTCTTAGGGGAGAATTATCAAAGTCGGGAACAAATAGTTTAATTCCCAAGCCACAAATCACAATCGGAATCGTCCCCACCCCAATCCCCAGGGCCAACCAAAAATTTTGGGAGTCATAATCAGATTGTGCGACAGCTTTGACCATTCCTTGAGTAATCTCCGCTAGATCATCCCAAAAATAGGATAAAACCGCTGCAATGCTACCCAATTGGATAATGGCACTAAAAGCAACCCCCGGATCTCCCCAACCCAAGAATACTGGGACAGCCTTGAGATGGGCCGTGCTGCTGATAGGAATGAACTCGGTTGCACCTTGAACAAAACCGAGGACAATTGCTTGGAATAAATTGACTTGCGACACTGTACTTGTTGCATCAGGAGTCGTTGTCAACTGGGCAATAACTTCTGGATAGTCTGCCGCCTTGGCATAGACAACATTGGCTTGTGCCACAAATAAACTTAAGATAAAACCCAAAATTATCAAAAATACATATTCTAGATATTTTTTTGCAAAATCAGCCATGGAAAATTAGATCCTAAAAAATTCTTCCTTAGTTTATCTGTAAACTTAGTATTTGGTAATCAGACGAGTTTCCCAAACTAAAATCAAAATTTCGATATTATAGGGAAAGAAATTATCGAAGAAGCTCAACGAATTAAAATCTAATCAATATATGAGTTATGCAACCTCCTCTGCTAGAGCAGAAATCAACGAATTGAGACGCTTGAAAACCTTATTGCCTCCTGAACTACAGAGTTGGGTGATTGTCGAAGGTACGACAGAGGTTAATCCTCCTCTGATTCGTAGTGAAGAATTGGGCAAAGATGAGATTGAAATTCAAATCGATCTCCCCAAATGGGACAATTTGGCGATCGATCAGCGTAATTTGTTGTTTTGGCATGAGGTAGCGAGAATTCAAAATGACTCGATTCCCCGTGAAGGTTGGGAAATGGCCGCTTTAGCTATTGGGTTAGGTGGTGCTGTGGGAGAACTTTGGGTTCAAGATGGGCTTCTGTTATTGCTCGCTTTGGCTTTGTGCGGAATCTCTGGTTATCGTCTCTGGCAGAAAAATAATAATGAAAAAACCCTAGTTGATGCGATCGAAGCCGATGGCAAAGCAATTATCTTGGCGACTCGCTTTGGTTATTCTCTACCCAATGCCTACAAAAGTTTAGGAAGTGCTTTGAAAACTCTCATTGAACAAACTCCTAGCCGTCGTCAACGAAAAAAATACGAAGAACGTCTACAATCTTTAAGGCGTAGCGCTGCGAAGGCTAAGTCCCAGATGAATGACCCTCAAGGAGCCCCTATTGGAGGAAGAAGAGACAATCGGATCTAATCTAAACTGTGAACAATCTCAGAAATTATGATCTTTCAGGCGGCTCTTCCTCAGAGCCCATATCATCTCATCTATTATTTTTTATAGCTATCTTCATCGATTAACCCCTCAAAAACATTTCGTAAATGTTAGCCTGTATAGGATAATGAGTTATTGATGTAACTTAATAGCAATTTATTATTTAGTTAATTGAACCCACAAACTAAGCATCGCGAATCAATGACTACTCCATCACCTAACTCAGGTTTTTCATCATTATCTCTGTCTGACAAACAATCTGTAATTGAGTTGCCAGAAAGACTGACGGTATTAGAAGCGGTGACTTTCAAGGATATGGGAGAGGACTTATGTCAACAAGATCAGCCTCCCCAGAAAATTGTGCTTAATTTTAGTAAAACTAAATTTATGGATAGCAGTGGTCTGGGCGCACTCATTGGTATTTATAAGACCGCGACGAAACAGGAAATCGAATTAATTCTTGAATCGGTGCAACCTCCTGTTATGGCTGTTTTTTCGATGGCGGGATTGCTAGATATTCTCAAGATCAATGCTGCCCCAGAATGGTCAGAAGAATCGCAACCAGAAACCCATCCTTCAGTCAATTCTAAAATTAAGCGCATGCTCGACATCATTGGTGCTTTGGTTGGATTACTAATTACAGCCATCATTTTTCTGCCGATTGTCATTGCAATTAAAGTAGATAGTCCTGGGCCGATCTTTTTTCAGCAAACTCGTTGTGGTTGGTTGGGTAAAAAATTTAAAATTTGGAAGTTTCGCTCTATGTGTAGTGATGCTGAGGCTTTGAAAAAACAGGTAGCAAATCAAGCTAGTGGTGCTTTTTTCAAAAATGATAACGATCCTCGGGTTACTAAGGTTGGGCGTTTTCTCCGCCGTACTAGCCTTGATGAATTTCCTCAGTTTTGGAATGTGCTCAAAGGAGACATGAGCCTTGTGGGGACTCGTCCTCCAACTCCTGAGGAGGTTGACTCTTATCAGGTGCCTCAATGGCAAAGATTAGATGTGAAACCAGGTATTACGGGGGAATGGCAGGTTAATGGGCGATCGCAAATACGCAATTTTGAGGATGTAATTCGTCTGGATCTGCGCTACCAGCAGAACTGGAGTTTAAAGCATGATCTTACCTTAATCATTAAAACAGTCACTATTATTTTTAATAAGGATAGTGGTGCGGTTTAGATGAATTGATGTTTAGTAACTAACAATGTTGCTTGACAAGCAAAACCCGCGATCGCGCCGAGCCTGTTTCGTGAACCACGAAACTCCAGCTTTAGTGACCGCGGGTCCTTCAATTGAAAGACTCAAGACTTTGGTACTTAAACAGAAACCTCACTAAATTCACGAGACAGATGATCAAAGGGCTGATCAACAAACGAAACATCGTCAATGCCTGCTTCCTGAGCCATTTTCTTCACCATATCTTTCATTATTTGAATACCGACAACTGTTGGAGCAATCGGAACCCCTAAGGAATTATAGGTTTCTCGTAAACCTTGAAGTACCCGTTCGTCCAAAAGATTGTTATCTGCTGCCACCAAAGCATAACTTGCATAACGAAGATAATAGTCCATATCTCGCAAACAAGCAGAGTAGCGACGGGTCGTATAAGCATAACCCCCAGGCCGAAGTAATTCGGGTACTTCCTCAAATAGTGCTAATCCAGCCTGTCTCACAATGGAAGCTGCATTACCGCTAATCAAAGTGGCAACTGCTACTCTAGCAGCACCTGATTCAAAATATAGTTTTAAACTATCAATGGCATTCCGATCAAGATAACGACCAGAGAGGTCGTAATTCTTGATTAAGCTGGTTACCGCGTCTCGCATCAAAGATTTCTCCTAACAGCAATTAATTTTTTTTAATTAGGCATAAAGTAAGCCCGATTTTTAATGCTTTGTTCATCTATAATCCCATAAACCGTGACAGTCTACAGCTTCCCTTCCGGATTTTAACCGTAGTTGTAATATTTCTTTTAGTATCGGGTACGATAATGTCGGTGTTATAATAATTGGCATGATTGTTTTTTTGGCAAAAAAAATGCCTCCCCCTCTGGGAAGACATCGTCAAACAACACTTTAAACAACACTTAGATAAAAACTAGATTTAATTTCTGACACAATTCACAACGAGTGTCAGTTTTTTTTATTCAGCAGGTTCGATAGCTTCAGCAGATTCTTCCTCAGTGGGGATTTCTGCATTATCAGTTGCAGGAAGAATGATATCTCCGTTAGCATCAGGATTGATTTCGCTAGCTTCTATTTCCGCATCTTCGCCGGCGCCGATGGTAGCATCTTCCAAGCTTTCTTCCGCACTGATAGTAGCATCTTCTAAGACTTCTTCAGCGCTGATAGTAGCATCTTCTAAAGCACCTTCAACAGCCTCGCCATCAACGATAGGAAGTTCTTCTTCTGCTTGAGCTTCTAGAGTGGGCTCTTCTAATTCAACATTGAAGCCCTCAGCGGTGGGCTCCTCAGCACTTTCAAGAATTACAGAACTGTTGGCAGTAGGCTCTTCGTTTACGGGAGTCTCGCTGTTAACTTTATTGCAAGCACCCATTAGAGTGACAACACCGAGAGTAAGAAATAAAGATAAATTTTTCATGATTGTTAAGTTTTTTTGGCTGTTCTTGACATTCATTACGATATGAATAAAAAGTAAAAAATCTGATAGCCTAGATTGTGATTTTGTGAATTTCTTTGATTTCATGAGCACTACAAGATATGGTATTTGGGGTTTTAGGGACTTAGCGAGAAGTGCTGAATGGAGAATTTAGAACAGACAAAGGCGATACTTGGATCTTTCGCGATAATATCAATGAGCAATTAGCAGTGAAATAGCGAAATAGTTTCTGATATATATGAAAATTGCGATTCTTGCTTCCGGTTTTCTGCCGGTTATTGATGGCGTTACAGTCAGTGGATTTTATCGGCTACAAAAACTTAGTCAGTGGGGACATGAAGTATTGTTCTTTTGTCCCGACTATAGTGCGCTGGCCCATATCTATCCTAATTGGCAGGATTATACCGGCAATATTTTCCCTGGGGTAAGAGTTGTCAGTCTTGAAAGTAAGGCTTTTTTCGTCGATTTTGAGCGAGATGTCGCCTGGGGTTCTTATCGGCAGGTCAAGCGAGAATTAGCTGAGTTTCAACCAGATATTATTCATGTTGATGAGCCTGAACGTTTATTTGTAAGTTTTTGGCGACTAGCAGGAATTAAGTTTGCTCGTCGTCATCAGATACCTTGTGTCGGCTTTTTTAGGACTAATTTTTTGGAATATTTAGAGGATTTTTTTGCTCTGCCAAAACCTTTGCTAGCAAGTTTACATTGGGCACTTAAAAAAATAATTGTCTATGTTTATAATTCCTATGATGTCACTCTAGTTTCGAGCACGATTACTAGAGATAAAATTATCGCACTAGGAATTAAAAATAGTTTGTATGGGAATTTACTGGGGTTTGAATCAGAGAAATTTGATCCGGATTTGCGTCAGGACAATTTTTTTGAAAGCAAGTATGGTTTGTCGCCAACAGGCGATCGGGTTAAGTTGATTTTCTTAGGCCGCTTAACTCCCGATAAAGGATGGGATTTTACCTTATCTTTGCTACCCAAATTATTCCAAAAAATAGACAAAGACAAAGTTATCTTTTTAGTTGTAGGAGATGGCGAAACTAAAGAAAAAATTGTCAATAAACTAGCTGATCTTAAGACTAACTTTCATCTATTTGGTCGCATTGCTCCAGAAGATATTCCCGAACTTTTGGCCAATTGCGATCTTCATGTAACTACTTCAGAAAAAGAAACTAGAGGCTTAACTATTGTCGAAGCTTTTGCTTCTGGCATTCCTGTTTTAGCACCTCGTGCTGGAGGGGTTGTGGAAAATATTCAAGATGGAATAAATGGCTATTTATATGAGCCTGGTGATGAGAATGACTTTGTAGAAAAACTCACCTGTCTGGTAGAAGATACTACCTTGCGCCACCATATGGGACTCAGGGGTAGAGAGTCAATTCAAGATAAGTATAGTTGGGATAATACAATTAAAAACTTAGTCAATATTTGGCAAGAACAAATTAAGAGCAAAGCAAAGAGATAGTAGATCTTTAATAGGATCTACAATGTGCCAGAATTCCAACAACCGTTAACATGCGCTGGCTAACTGCTCCCGTGCGGGTTTTCAGAATCAGACTCAGGATCAAACATTTTGTTGCTGTTGGGCTATTGCTTGGAGTTGCTGCACACGCTCTTGGGTTGGCGGATGGGTACGAAATAGGGATTGTAATCCACCACCGGAAAAAGGATTAATGATTAGTACTGGTTCAAAAGCAGGATTGCCATTCATGGGAACTTGTCTGCCGATGGATTCTAGTTTCTGTAGAGCATTGGCCAAGGCAAGAGGCTTTTGCGTAATTTCGGCAGCACCCCGATCTGCGGAAAATTCTCTGGTGCGAGAGATTGCCATTTGAATGATCGATGCGGCGATCGGTGCTAACACTACTAAAAGCAGAACCCCAATTGGGTTGCTACCTCGACGATCATCTCGGCTCACAGGCCCATATAAGGCCCCAAAAGTTAGCATTTTACCCAAAAATGTGATTGCGCCACCTAATGTTCCGGCTACTGCTTGAGTTAGGGTGTCGCGATTTTTGATATGGGTCAATTCATGGGCAATTACCCCAGCCAATTCCTCTTGATTTAGTATTTGCACAATTCCCTGTGTTACTGCCACCGCAGCATGTTCGGGATCTCGCCCTGTCGCAAAAGCATTAGGAGTTTGCGTGGGCACAATACATAATTTGGGCATGGGCAAATCTGCTTTGGTTGCTAAATCTGCAACTAAATCATAAAGTTCTGGTGCTTGCTCCCGATTTATGGGCTGGGCTCGGTAAGCAGCAAGGGCTGCTTTATCGGAATAAAACCAAGAGCCAAAACTACCCATTGCAGCCATCACTAGACCGACCATGGCACCTTGTGCGTTGCCTGTTGCCCAGTAACCTCCTAGAACCAAAAGACCACTTAATAATCCCAACAGAGCGGCAGTTTTAATTTGATTATTTCCAGACATAGAATTGATTAGAATTTAATTATATTTTTTCTTAAAGTAGATCACGTCTTTAATCGAACGCACTTAATTTACAACTCGTAACTTATTTTTTTTATCTATCTCAATGAATGATCCTAATCTTAGCTAACAAAAGTAGATTGATTACGGTTTTCCGAAAATATTAGTTCGGGACAAAAACCGCACCAGAATTTTCAGGTAAGCCACACTGCAATCTCGTTCTAGTAGTGATTATTATAAAAATAACGAAACGAGCAAAACTCAAGTTTCTCAAACAACAATTTTAAGACTATTAATCACACGGAGACCAAAAAATATGGCTTTAGTAAGATATAATCCTTGGCAAGAAATGAATTCTTTACAACGACAACTAAATCGTCTATTTGACGATGCATTAACTCCTGATAATTGGGATAACTTTGGTAATTTATCTAAAGTTCCTGCTGCTGAGCTCACTGAAGCAGATGATGCTTTACATCTCAAGCTAGAAGTTCCTGGCATGGAGGCCAAAGATATAGATATTCAGGTAATGGCTGATCGGGTTGCAATTTCTGGGGAAAGAAAATCGCAAACTGAATCCGAGTCTAACGGTAGTACTCGTTCTGAATTCCGTTATGGGAAGTTCTCTAGAGTAATTCCATTACCAGGACGAATCCAAAACACTAATGTTACTGCTGAATACAAAGATGGTATTCTCAACCTCACTTTACCAAAGTCAGAGGAAGAGAAAAATAAAGTAGTAAAAGTTAATCTTGGTGATGCTAATAGCTGATTCTCTTTTAAGATTTAACTGACACTAAACCGATGATATAGATTAATAGTGAAGCCCAGTCACTTTTGTGGTGGCTGGGTTTTCTGTTGGTACTCACCGTTCGCTTTAAATTGAATTACCAATTAAATTGCTATTTAACGGAGCCAAAATCTATCTGTGTATGACTTATAGACGTTTGATTGGATAATGAAGGAGCATTCCAGCGATCGCATTAAAATATTAATGTCCAAACGCGATCGCAAAAAGATAATTTTATGGGACATAATTTTGCTATTTCTGCGATCGAGATCGCGGACTTTAAGGATAATTCTGAGTTCTTAAGGCGATCGCGTTTTCTTTATTTATAACGACTCTTGCTCCTTGCGACCTTCATTTTTAGAAGGATCAACATTACAATATATTAAACAAGCTTAAATTTTACTTTTATAAATATTTATGACCGACGTTCCCGTCTCTCGAATTCGTAACTTTTCTATTATCGCTCACATCGATCATGGTAAGTCTACTCTCGCCGATCGCATGTTGCAAATGACAAAAACCGTTGCCCAAAGAGAAATGAAAGAGCAATTTCTCGACAATATGGATTTGGAAAGAGAGCGGGGCATCACAATTAAGCTCCAAGCTGCCAGGATGAACTTTACTGCCAAGGATGGCAAAGATTACATCATTAATCTGATTGATACTCCTGGCCATGTAGATTTTTCCTACGAAGTTTCCCGTTCCTTGGCCGCTTGTGAAGGTGCTTTACTTGTTGTCGATTCTTCCCAGGGCGTGGAAGCGCAAACTTTGGCTAATGTTTATTTGGCATTAGAAAATGATTTAGAAATTATTCCAGTTCTCAATAAAATAGATCTCCCAGGGTCTGAACCAGAAAGGGTTGCGGGGGAAATTGAGGAAGTGGTCGGCTTAGATTGCACTGATGTAATTAAAGCTTCAGCCAAAGCAGGAATTGGCGTTGAAGATATCTTAGAATCGATTGTTGAGCATGTTCCGCCACCAGCAGACACAGTAGATGAACCCCTTAGAGCTTTAATTTTTGATAGTTATTACGATGCCTATCGTGGCGTAATTGTCTATTTTCGCGTGATGGATGGCAAAGTTAAAAAAGGCGATCGCGTTCGCTTGATGGCATCGGGCAAAGAATATGAAATCGATGAGCTGGGAGTATTATCTCCCAACCAAATCCAAGTCGAAGAACTACACGCAGGAGAAGTTGGTTATTTTGCCGCGGCAATTAAAACCGTAGAAGATGCCCGTGTTGGCGATACAATAACCCTCTCAGAAACTCCTGCTGCTGAAGCCTTACCAGGTTATACCGAAGCTAAACCCATGGTCTTCTGTGGTTTGTTTCCCACGGATTCTGATCAATACGAAGATCTGCGAGATGCCCTAGAAAAGCTAAAACTTAATGACGCAGCTTTATCCTATGAGCCTGAGACTTCTAGTGCGATGGGTTTTGGTTTCCGTTGCGGTTTCTTGGGGCTGCTTCATATGGAGATTGTCCAAGAAAGATTGGAGCGTGAATATGACCTTGAACTTATTACCACCGCACCATCAGTAATTTATCGGATTACCACTGTTGACGGTGATGTGATCGAAATTGATAACCCTTCCCAATTGCCACCTCCTCAACAACGCACCAAAATCGAAGAGCCCTATATCAAAGTAGAAATCATTACCCCAGAAAATTTTGTCGGTACTTTAATGGATTTATGCCAGACTTGTCGTGGTGATTTTAAGGACATGAAATATTTCACTCTCAATCGAACTTGTCTTGTTTATGAATTGCCTTTGGCCGAAGTAGTCACAGACTTTTTTGATCGCTTGAAATCCCGTTCTCGTGGTTATGCCAGCATGGAATATCAACTGATTGGTTATCGCGAAAATAATCTAGTGAAGCTGGATATTTTGGTGAACAAAGATGGAGTAGATGCCCTGTCTACTATTGTTCATCGGGATAAAGCTTATTATGTTGGTCGGGCTTTGACCGAGAAACTCAAAGAATTGATTCCCCGCCATCAGTTTAAAGTTCCGATTCAAGCCTCGATTGGCACCAAAGTTATTGCTAGTGAACATATTCCCGCATTGCGTAAGGATGTCTTAGCCAAATGTTATGGCGGTGATATTTCTCGGAAGAAGAAACTTTTGCAAAAACAAGCCAAAGGGAAGAAACGCATGAAAGCGATCGGTACTGTGGATGTGCCCCAAGAAGCATTTATGGCTGTCTTGAAGTTGGATTCTTAGTAATAAGAGCTGATGGTTCTAAATAATTTGGAATTTAGATGGGTAAACGTTGAATATCCTTATTATTGCCTAAGGCGATCATAATCGAGCCTTGGGTGAGCTTATAATGAGAATCGGGATTAGCAATAAACTGATCATCTTCCGCAACAGCTAAAATACTCACGCCATAGCGTATTCTTAGTTCCAGCTCGGCCAGAGTTCTGTTATGGAATTCTTCTGGAACTAATACTTCCACAATGCTATTGTCCGTATCTAATTCAAAGCGATCTAGCAGAGCTGGTTTAGTTAAACTTTCGGCTAAGGTACAACCAGCTTCATACTCAGGAAAAACTACTTTATCAGCTCCTACTCGTTCTAACAATTTACCATGGACTTCTGAAGATGCTTTCGCAACTACATATTTCACTCCAGCTTCTTTGACATTTAAAGTTGTAATAATGCTTTCTTGTAGATAATTACCGATCGCAACAATTACTGTGTCCATTTCATAAATGCCAGCTTCCTTCAAAGCTTCTGGCTCGGTAGAGTCTAGCTGAACTGCGTGGGAGGCAATTTTTTGGGTCAAAGCCTGGGTAACTAATTTCTCATCAATATCTGTTCCCAAAACCTCATAGCCCATTTGGTGTAAAGAACTGCATACTGCTCTACCAAAACGTCCCAATCCAATCACTGCAAACTGACTACTCTCTTTACGAAAATTAGTCAAGAATTTTAAGGATTTCAAGTTCGCCCCCTCTCCCGTCATACTTTAGCTCCTGGACGAATACTATCTTACAGCGATCATTCAGGTTTAGGATCTCAATAATTAACCAACTAATAAATTTTCCTTAGGATATTGCAGAGAAGTGGGCCGCGCATCCCCAATAATGGCTGCAATAACTATTAAAATACTCACTCGCCCAATATACATTGCCAAAACCAAAATCAGTTTGGCTCCTGTTGATAAACCGGCGGTGATTCCCATAGATAAACCGACTGTCGCAAAGGCCGAAATAACTTCAAATAATATTTGGATAAATTCTAGATTGGGTTCGAGAAATGCGATCAAAGTCGTAAACAAAACAATGCAAGTGCCAGTCCCAAAGACTACGGCAACTGCTTTTAAAATTAAAGTACTGGGAACTTCTCTTTGATAAAGTACAACTTCATCTTTGCCTTCTAATGCTGATTTGGTACAGTTCATCAAGACACTAAAAGTCGTGGTTTTAATACCGCCGCCTGTGCCACTAGGACTAGCCCCGATAAACATTAATCCCATGGTCAAAAATAAACCCGCAGTACTCATTTTCCCAAGATCAATACTATTAAAACCTGCTGTGCGCGTTGTCATAGACTGAAACCAAGCTGCTAAAAACTTGTGTTCCAGACTAAGATCTCTGAGGGTTGCGGGGTTATGCATTTCGGTTAAGAATACGACCAATGTGCCAAGGACTAACAGCATCATTGTCGTGCGAGTTACCACCTTAAAGTTCAGAGAAAAACAAAATTTTGCCTTACTTTTCGATAAGAAATTAATAATCCATAAATAGATTTCAATAATTACCTGATAACCAATACCGCCAAAGATTACTAGCCCAGGGATTACGATGTTAATTAGCCAAGAACTTTTATATCCTACCAAACTATCAGAAAACAAACTAAAGCCAGCATTATTCCAGGCACTAATACTGTGAAAGATGGAAATCCATAAGCCTTGAGAAAATCCATATTCGGGAACAAAAACTATTAATAAAAGAAAAATACCCGTAATTTCTAAAATTAGAGTTGTGGCAATAATAGAACGAACTAAATTATTACTTCCTTGTAAAAAAGGGCGGTCAAAAGATTCTTGAATGGCAAATTTTTGCATGAGATCGAATTTTCTACCGATCAGCAACATTAAAAATGTTGTAATCATCATATAGCCCAATCCTCCTATTTGAATTAATAAGAGAATAGTCAATTGACCCCACAAGGAAAAATAACTACCAGTATCTACGACTGCTAACCCTGTCACGCAGACAGCAGAGGTGGCGGTGAATAATGCCACAACAGGATTAGTCCAAATACCCTCAGTATTGGTAAAAGGCATCAGAAGCACTAGAGTTCCTAATGCAATACAAGCGAAAAAACCCAGGCAAATAGTCCTAGCAATAGTCATAAATAATTTGGTCGGTTATTAGTTTTTAATATTTTAGCTATTATGGGGCTTGATTCGATAGATGATATTATACAAACGATCATAAAGTAGCTTAATTCTTACTATGCCAGATTCCATAATGTATCAAGAGGACGGCTACGTGGTTCTCGAAGCAGATAATCCCGAACAATTTATGACACCAGAGGAATTACAAAATAAACTCAAAAATATTTTGCTATCTGGAAAAGTGGAAATTCCTAGAGAATTATTCAAGTTAGAATCTATAGAAGAGAAATCCCATTATCTCATGGAAAATTACTTTGAATTAGATGTCGGGGAAGATAATTTTTTACAGTGGTATGTAGTGCGACTGGAAAAATAAGTTTAGGATTTGGGTTTTCGGTCTTAGGTTTTAGGTTTTAGGTTGATAATTAATTGTTACTTGATAAGTTACATCTTTTAAAGACTAAGTCAGTATGGTTACGACTGATAGGTTTTCTGGTTTGTTTGTTAATCATTTGGCTACCCTTGGCAATTCCGCTCAATTCTATATTGACTGGCGATCGCAATTTGGCAACGATTATTATTATGAGCTTGCTCTTGGTAGACTTTATTGCCTTACAAAAATTATGGGGTAAATATGTTTACCAACAGCCGAAGATTTTTACTAGTTATGGTTTAGTTGCCAATCGTCTTAATTTTATTGAGCTATTTTCTGGATTAGCGATCGGCGTTGGCGTTTGCTGGAGTCTATTTTTCATTGAGGCAATATTGGGTTGGGTTACGATTAATCCCATTGAGCTATCCCTAGTAAGAATTATTATCGAAGGTTTTATTAGTGCTTTAGGAATTGGTGTTGCTGAGGAGTTAGTTTTTCGCGGTTGGTTATTAAAAGAGTTGGAGCAAGATTTTAGTAAAAATAAATCTTTATGGCTTAATAGTCTAATTTTTGCCTTAGCTCATTTCATCAAACCTTTAGGAGAAATTATTCGAACCTTTGTTACTTTTCCAGCTTATATAATTTTGAGTTCGGCCTTAGTTTGGGCTAAATGGAGTAAACGCGATCGCCTAGGAATAGCTATTGGACTACATAGCGGTTTAGTCTGGGGCTACTATATTCTCAATGTGGGAAATTTGTTGACATATACAGAACAAGTGCCAGACTGGGTAACCGGAATTGACGGAAATCCTATTGCAGGGATTTTAGGATTAATATTTTTAACCGGACTCGCGATCTTGATGAGAACAAAATTCCTTGCCCTTGCCCCGAAAAAGTAGATCAACGAGCGCGTCAGCATTTGGCCTCTGCCTTCTGCCTTCTGCCTTAATTCACTCGATCTTCTCCATCGAGATATTTTGAGAAATAATTTTAGTTCCTTTCATGTCGAGGAATTTTACCGCCAGAGTTGGTTTCGTTCCTCCATTGAGAATATGAGTAACTTGTCCTTCGCCAAACTCTTTATGCAAAACGCGATCGCCGACTGACCAGTCAATAGCAGTCTCAACCTCACCAGCCTCTTCCTTTTGCCGACGACGACGATAACTAGATTTAGTAATATTACTAGAGATCAAATCCTCGGGAATTTCCTTCAGAAATTGGGAAGAAACCGCGGGTTCTCGATAACCCCAAAGGCGACGTTCCCTAGTATAAGTTAAAAATAATTGTTCCTCGGCACGAGTGATCCCTACATAGCACAAGCGACGTTCTTCTTCTAGTTGTAGAGGATCTTGAAGCGTACGACTATGAGGTAACAAACCCTGCTCCATACCGACAAGGAAAACGATAGGAAATTCTAAACCTTTGGCCGAATGAAGAGTCATTAGAGAAACTTTTTCATCTCCTTCCTCCAAATCATCTAAGTCTGAAGCTAATGCAGCACTTGATAAAAATGCCTCTAAACTAGTTTCCTCATTGTCTTCCTGGAACTGAGTAATCGCATTATATAATTCGTGAATATTCGCCAAACGATTATCCGCTTCATCCGTACCTTGTTCTTTTAAAACATCGACATATCCCGATTGTTCCATCACATAATCGAGAATTTCAGCTGCGGTGTATGATTCTAATTTACTTTTGGTTGTTTTAATTAAATCTACAAATTTGCCAACAGATTTGGCCGCCCTTCCCGACATTGTATTGACCGAAGTTTCATCACTTAAAATTTCCCACAGAGGAACGCCCAATTGTTGTGCGGCATCAGTCAAAGAGGTAATAGTTGTTTTGCCAATTCCTCGACGAGGGGTATTAATAATGCGTAGCAAACTAACAGTATCATCGGGGTTAACGAGCAATCTCAAATAGGACAAGGCATCTTTGATTTCCTTGCGATCGTAAAACTTCAAGCCTCCAACAATATTGTAGGGAACATTACCTTGAATCAACAGATCTTCAAAAGGACGAGACTGGGCATTTGTCCGATACAAAATGGCAAAAGCACCCCAATTTAATTCGGGATTATCCTTGACTAAAGAGGTAATTTGTTTAACCACAAACTTGGCTTCTTGTTGCTCTTCTTCTGCCTTATGGAGATAAATTTGTTCTCCTACTCCTCTAGTCGGCTTCAATATTTTCTCAATCCGTTGGCTATTATGATCTATCAGTGCATTCGCCGCTTGGATAATATTTTCTCGGGAACGATAATTCTCTTCCAATTTGATCATACTTCTCGTATCATCATCAGGTAATCCGTCCCCAAAATCCTGTTGAAAATTAAGTAAAATAGTAAAATCAGCTAACCTAAAAGAATATATAGACTGATCGGCATCTCCTACCACGAAAAGCGATCGCCCTCGCCAATCCCATTCTTGCTTATTAGGTTCATTATTAGTACTCAGAAGTCTGACAATATCATATTGAATGCGATTGGTGTCCTGGTATTCGTCAACTAAAATATGTTGAAATTGACTGTACCAATAGCCGAGTAAAGATTCATTTTGCTGAAATAATTTGACGGGAATTAAAATCAAATCATCAAAATCCAAAGCATTATTGGCAGCTAGTTGAGACTGATATTCGTTATAAACTTCGGCAATTATGCGGCCGCGATAGCCTGGTTCTTGCTTGAGGAACTCTTGAGGAGTTAAACCCTGATTTTTGGCATTACTAATTGCATAGCGTACCTTACGTGGCTCAAATTTTTTATCATCCAAATTCAATTGCTTGGTGACAATATTCTTCATCAGATTCTGCACATCTGATTCATCAAAAATAGAAAAATTTTGTTTCCAAGTACGTCCTTTTTCATCTTGGTACTTGTTAATGTCGAGACGTAAAATGCGAGCAAATAAACTATGGAAAGTTCCCATCCATAGAGGCTTAGTAATCTTTTTATATATTTTAGAACGTATTTTTTTTTGTTCGTATTCTGGTAAAACCTCTAATTGTTGACCATGAATTTCTTGCGCCAAATCTTGAGAGAAAATATTCTCAATGCGCTCTCGCATTTCCTTGGCTGCTTTATTTGTGAAGGTGACTGCTAAAATATTTTCTGGATCTACACCGTGATGACGAATTAAATTGGCAATCCGATAAGTTAAAGCTCTTGTTTTACCTGAGCCTGCTCCTGCGACGACTAACATCGGCCCAAACAAATGTTCTACCGCGTTACGTTGAGAGGGATTGAGATGGCTGAGAAATTCTGTACTGGCGGTCATAGAAGCTAACAACAACAGTTTTAGTATGTTTATATTACCGTAGATAGGATATTCCTTTGTATTTTTAAAGTTGAGAAATATCCTCAAAACCAGAAATCTCAGTCACAGCAGTTGTTTCTATTCGCAACTTCGATAATAAATAATCAAAAGCAGCAGCAACTCTCATGGTGAAAAAAATAGAGAATTGCTGCGGTATCTTAAAGTTTTACTTTGAACGCATACGACCTATGCAAATAGGAAATTATCAGCGGTTAAATCTCCAACAGCAACATTTTCTAGAGTAACTGAATCATCACCACCGAAGTCGATGACTGTATTATTGCCATTCTGCGTTGTCGCACCAAGAACTTGATCAACATTGTTATAGAACAGACTGACATCCAAGATATCGATACTCTCAAAATCAGTTACGATATCCAAACCAGAATCAACTCCAAAACTGAAAGTATCAGACCCATGACTACCAGTTAGAGTATCGTTTCCTGCACCACCGATCAGGGTATCATTTCCCCCACCAGCTATAACCTGGACATTTTCGCTGGAATTTTGCACAAAAAGATCATTGCCTTCTCCTAGTTGGACTGCACCATCTAAGCTGCCATTATTTTCGATAATAATTTGACCATTAGCACCAGCCGCATCGATCGCCAAACCATTGCCACCACTAATAGTTCCATAATTAATGATTTCACCGCTAAAGATAATTCCTTCCTCAATCAGAATTCCCGCTTCAGTTTCCGATTGAATGAGATCTCCAGCCTCATTAATAATCTCGCCACTAAAAGTCGATTCAGTTAGTCCCGAACCGACAAATAGCCGTATTCCAGCTCCAACATTTTCCGTCCCACGACCATAAATCGAACCACTATTAATAATATTCACTGAGGTTTCAAGATCATCAATCCCTTCTCCAAAACCATCTGCTGAGCCAACTTGAACCGAAATTCCACTACCAGAATTTTCTTCTCCAGCATCAATAAGACCAGTGTTGTTGATCGTAATATTATCCCCAGTACCATCTATATAAACAGTCCCGTTGCGTTGATTACCAGTTCCTAGAACCGAGCCAGTATTATTGAACAGAATATTGTCACCGTCTAAGTTGACAGCCCGACTGCCAGAAGAAATAGAACCAGAGTTATTAATAGTCAGATTATGATCGGCATTCCCGATATACAAACCGTTGCGAGGCCCTGTAATTACATTTTCATTGTTAATATAGCCATCGAATCCCACGCCATCTTCTACAACAACGCCACCAAGAAAACCCACATTGACTTCTGCTGAAATAAAACCAGTATTCGTCAAAGATCCAGTTATTGTAGCTTCGGGGGAACCAGAGCCATTAAAAAAGCGAAGGCCACTAGAGCCATTAGCACTTAAACGGCCTTCGCCAGGAGCAAACTCTGCTTGTCCACGACCAATAATCGAGCCGCTGTTGAATATATTGATGGATTCACTTATAGAATCTTCGCTAGCTGAGCCAGCTTGTATAGTTACACCGTCACCTAAATTTCCCTCACCAGCATCAATAAGACCAGTATTATTAATCGTAATATTGTCACCAGTACCATCTATATAGACAGTCCCGTTACGTTGATTTCCCGTTCCCAGAACTAAGCCAGTATTATTGAACAGAATATTGTTGCCATCTAGGTTGACAGCTCGACTACCAGAAGTGATGGAACCAGCATTATTAATAGTCAGATTATGATTGGCATTCCCGATATACAAACCGTTGCGGGGCCCTGTAATTAAACCTTCGTTATCAATGTAGCCATCGAATCCCACGCCATCTTCTACAACAACACCACCAAGAAAACCCACATTTACTTCTGCTGAAATAAAACCAATGTTGCTCAAAGAGCCCGTTACTGTGGCTTCAGGGGAAACAGAGCCATTAAAAAAGCGAACGCCGCTAGAACCATTAGCACTTAAACGGCCTTCGCCAGGAGCAAACTCTGCTTGTCCACGACCAATAATCGAGCCACTGTTAAAGATATTGATAGATTCACTTAGAGAATCTTCGCTGGTCGCCCCGACTTGTGTTGATAGGCCATCTCCTGTATTCCCTTCTCCCGAATCGATAAGATGTTGATTATCAAGAGTAACATCATCCACTGTTCCATCAATATAAACTGTACCGTTGCGTTGGTTGTCAGTACCGATAATGGAACCTGTATTTTCTAGGGTAATTCCATCTCCATCGTCTAATTGAATCGCACGACTATTAGAGGCGATGGTTCCGTGATTAGTCAGATTAAAGTAATCTCCATCGGAGTCGATACCGTTAAAATCTCCAAAAATATTGCCAGAGTTAAGAATCTCGACTTGATTACCCAATGATTGAATTGCTGTATTGCCATCATCAGGAGCGGAGATTTCGCCTGTGGGCGTAACGATGAGTTGAGCATTATTTCCTGGAATATTTACTGCGGGTTGTCCTGCGATCGCGATGACACTGTTGGAGATAGTTACAGTCTGTTCATCTTCGACAATGATTGGGCTTTCTAGTTGTTCTGTCATGACTTATATATCAAAAGGTATTGATTGAGAGATAGTGTTGTTTGAATATCCAACTTATTTGAACATGGTAATTATTCTGCGATTAGGACTTGAACTCTTGATGAATTGGTTATTAGAAAAAATTAGAAAAATTTCAGCTGATTATCATATTTAACTCTTAGCTAGCAGATTAAATTATGTTTTGTCTATATAATTGTTCCAGCCCAATAGCTAAAGAAATCCCATATGCTCACTAATGAAAAGAAATTTGCTATTTTAGAAGCTGTTAATAAAGCAAGTGAATCCTGGAAATTGGCTTTTAATTCAGGTGATGCTGCTGGTTGTGCAAGCCAATATGAAAAAGATGCTGTGATGCATGCCAGACCTTTTGGCATTTTTACTGGAACTGAGGAAATTCAGGGTTTTTGGCAAAAGTTGATTGATGATGGTTTTGCAAATGTTGATTACATTGAGCCTAATATAGAAATTGTTGATGAAGTGAGTGCGGTGCTCACATCTGGGTGGAAAATGAATAAAGCTCAAGGGGTTATTCATAAAGAGCTTTGGGTATTGCAGTCAGATGGCACAGCAAAATTACGCGAGGATGATTTTGAAGCCCAGGGTTAGTAAACTACTCAGTAGAACGTTTTAGATTTAATTCGAGCTCAATATTTTGTTACATAGTTAAGTCTTTTCTTATTTGCCTACTTATAATAATAACCATCAACCCCAATCACATTGATTAATTGCAATATTCAGTTAACTTTCCCCTCTCTTATAGCCTTTGTCATATCAAAAAGATTTTGTGCTTGAGGGGCAATAAAACCTTCAAAAAGACTTTTCTTTCCAGTCTTATCTTCTCTAAAATATCTCTGGGCTAGTTCATAATAAGCATAGCTCCAGAGTATTTGCTCCGGCTCTCCTTGCTCATCAAGAACTGTTACCGGTTCAACCACAGCATGGGTCGCTGTTTGTTTTAATCCGCTAGTCGGCCCCCCTTCAAAGCTATCTTTCATCGGTACATCTTGACTAGCCAAAGCTTGAGCCGTGGTCTCGATATCAGGATAGGTCGGAGTATTTTGCCGATTAATATAAGCTGTGAAGTGATTAACTCCATAGCCGTGTAACAGAACCCAAGCTCCATATTGACTTACTTTATTTACGGCTTCTACTATTGTGCGTTTCGGAGGTAACCAAGGGCTAGTAAAGACAGGAACTAAAGCTTGAGCAATTTTTTTATAATCTTTCTCTGATGCCAGGGATGATTGTTGCAGAGACGATGGATCGAAAAACGAACCCGATCGCACAGTGTCTTGAATCGCGAGGATAAGAGATGGTGGTAATTGCTCCACAATCAGTTCACTAATAAAGAGTTTTGGTAAATCCAACTCATCTTGTGCCGGATGTCGATAGTGACGAGCATAAAGATTGCGATCTCTGAATTCATATTCCCCTGCCACCTCGTAACCTAACCATTTAACAATCTTTTCTAGATAGGGAATTCCTAAATTGACGGATCTAGATACGCTAGATTGACTATCCACAATCAATCGCAAAGAACGGAAAGCAATATGATCATTCGCCACCATGCCCCCCGCATCTTGAATCATCGTTTCATAGATTTGGGCATAGCTAACACGTTGACGATAGATTTCCCAGAGTTGAGCCCATAGTTCTTGGGCAAGATAGGGTGAGTTCATGAGTAGTTTTTGAATATTTCATGGAGAATATTGAGGGCAACGGCAATTTGTTCAGAAGTTATTACCAGAGGCGGACAAAAGCGAATTGCGGATTTGCCACAACCAAGGAGTATTAGACCCTGATAAAAAGCGTCTTGGAGAATGTGATCGCGCTTAGCTGGATCTGGTTGCCCCTGTTGGTTCCAAATGTCGATCGCAAGCATTAATCCCTTACCGTGAGGCTGGGAAATAAAAGGATAATCAGAAGCTAATCGCGTTAAGCCTTCCTCTAGCTCTAGACCTCGTTCCCGAGCATTCTCGATTAAGCCATCTTCCAGCAATTTTAAGGTAACATTGGCCGCAGCACAGGCTACTGGATTGCCACCAAAAGTATTGGCATGGGAGCCAGGTGGCCAGGTCATAATCTCTGGACGAGATAAAATAGCGCCCAAGGGTAAACCACTAGCAATTCCTTTGGCTAGAGTGATAATATCGGGCATAACATTCCAATGTTCAACCGCAAAAAGCTTACCTGTGCGTCCCATCCCAGATTGCACTTCGTCGAGAATCAGAAGTATATTATGGCGATCGCAAATTTCTCTTAACCTTTCTAAAAAACCATCGACCGGTACGATATATCCGCCCTCTCCCTGGATTGCTTCTACCACAACAGCTGCTACATCCGAGGGCGGCAGCATCGAAGTAAAAAGCTGTTTTTCTAGGTAATCTAAACTCTCATGAGTGCCATAGGGAATATGGGTGACCCCAGGAACTAAAGGCCCAAATCCTTGGCATTGAACTGACTTAGAGCCAGTCAGCGACATTGCGCCATAGGTACGTCCATGAAAGCCTCCGACAAAAGCAATCACTCGCCAACGCTGGGTATAATACCTTGCTAACTTTAACGCTCCCTCCAAAGATTCTGCACCAGAATTGGTAAACAAGACTCGGGCTTTAGCACCTTGAGCAGTTTGGGGAAAAGGCGCTCTGGCAGCTATGGTTTCTGCTAGTTGTGCGAGGGGTTCGTAATAGAAATCAGCGCCGCACATATGTAATAGCTTGGCTGATTGCTCTTGAATTGCCTGAACCACCTGAGGATGGGCATGACCAGTCGCCGCCACTGCAATTCCTGCGGTCAAATCTAAAAAAATATTGCCATCGACATCTTCGATCAGACAACCTAAACCTCTCTCGACAACTAGGGGATATTCTCTGGTATAAGAAGGAGACGTCACAGCGCGATCGCGATCAATAATTGCTTTGGCTTTGGGCCCAGGCAGTGAAGTTATTAACTTGGGGGATTCTATATTGTGAGATTTGGTTATAGTAAACATTTTTTAAGTAATAAGTAATGAGTAATTAGTAATAAGTAAATTTCTAACGGGCTTTCTCCTTAATCCTTAAGGATTTAAAATCCCTTATCTGAACAAGAGAACTTCTGCCATCTGCCATCTGCCCTCTGCCCTCGTTTAGTTATCTATTGTCAATTTGAGCTCGTTGTAACTGGCCTGAAAAATCGACATAGACAGTTTTCCAATCCGAGAAAATATCTAATGCCGCACTACCGGCTTCTCGATGACCGTTCCCAGTAGCTTTGACCCCGCCAAAAGGTAGATGAACTTCTGCTCCAATAGTGGGACCATTAATATAAGTAATGCCAGCTTCAATATCTCGCATTGCTTGGAAAGCCCGATTAACATTCTGGGTATAAACCGCCGAAGAAAGACCGTAGCGAGAGTCATTGAGAACCGCGATCGCCTCTTCAAATGATTTCACTTCTATTAGTGAAACCACTGGGCCAAAAATTTCTTCCTGAGCCACCCTCATCTGAGATGTCACATTATCCAGAATGGTAGGTTCAAAGAAATAACCTTGTTCTAATCCTGAACCCTGAGCCACCTTCCCTCCAGTAAGAACAGTCGCACCTTCCTCTCTAGCTACTTCTAGATAATGTTTAACTCGATTTAACTGAGCCTCATTGATCAAAGGGCCAACATCAGTATTAGGATTAGTTCCTGCACCTAACTGTAATTTGCTGGTTTTTTCTAAAAGTTTTGACGTAAAATCAGCTTTAATATCCCGATGTAAAATTAGACGACTTGTGGCAGTGCAACGTTGTCCTGTTGTACCAAAAGCTCCCCAGATCGCACCTTCTAGGGCTAGCTCCAGATTTGCATCTTCCATCACAATCTGGGCATTTTTCCCTCCCATTTCCAGGGAAACTCGCTTATGACTTCGTCCGCAAATCGCTGCCACTTCAGCTCCAGTTTGCGACGAGCCAGTAAAAGAAACTAGGTCAATTTCAGGATGGGTAGTCAAGCTCTGACCAACTTCTGGCCCTGAACCATGAACTAAGTTAAAAACTCCTGGCGGCACTCCCGCATCAGCAAAAATTTCGGTCAGGAGAGTTGCGCAGGCAGAAACATCTTTAGCTGGTTTAAAAACTATAGTATTGCCACATACCAGAGCCGGTAATGCTTTCCAGCAAGGAATCGCTACGGGAAAATTCCAGGGAGTTATTAAAGCAGCAACCCCAATCGGCATGCGCATAGTCATGGCAAATTTGTTGCTTAATTCTGAAGGAGTAGTCTGGCCAAATAAACGACGACCTTCTCCTGCATAATAAAAAGCGCAATCAATTCCTTCCTGGACATCTCCTTGGGCTTCGGTCAAAACTTTGCCCATTTCTCGACTCATAACAGAAGCTAGTTCTTCTTTGCGAGACGATAATCCTTGACCAATTTGATGAATGATTTCTGAGCGGACAGGTGCCGGAACTAGCCTCCAAGACAGATAAGCTTGTCGAGCAGCAACAACCGCAGCCTGGACATCAGCTTCACTAGATAAAGGTACATTAGCAATGCATTCACCCCAGTTAGCAGGATTCAGACTCTCAAAAAATTTTCCCGATTGAGCCGATCTCCACTGTCCGTTAATGTAATTGCGACAAGTGAGTGGTTTATTCACCGAACTAGCCTCCTTGAGCTGGAGATTATATAAATCTTATGAGGCTAGCACAAGCCAACAGTAGCAGGCTAAGCTAACCCTCTACCCATAAAATTCGCTTCCAGCATAGCAACAAGATATCCAATTTGGGGTCTCACAATACACAAAGCAGATATTTTGTCAAAATAATATTTAAATCGTTGATGTCTAGTTAGCTTTCCTTTCCAATTATAAAGGGTTCCTTAGTGAGTTTGCCTTGGCGTCTTACCTCGACGCTTAATCGTAGCTTCACTGCAATCAGCAATTCCTCAATTAATAACTATTCGAGGATAATATCAGTGGAAAGATGTCAAGTTTATGCAACTTAGCAGTTATAATCAATAATGTGTAAGAGTACAAATAATATACATCTTTAGTTTAGGTCACTAATGGTATTTAACTTCGATTTTTCGGACTCCGAATCACCACAACATGAAGAAGTACAGAACACTTTGATGCAATATTTGCGTCAACAACATCCTGAAATCCTATCGAGAATAGCCCAATCGGCTAGTCCTGAGATCAAACAAATTATTTCTCATAATGTTCAAGGTTTAGTGGGAATGTTGCCTTCTGAAGATTTCAATGTCAAAGTCACTACAGATCGCGAAAATTTGGCTAATCTTTTGGCTTCGGCAATGATGACTGGATATTTTCTCTCCCAAGTAGAAAAGAGAATGGATTTAGAAGAGAGTTTCTCTGAATCTAGTTCTTGGGGAAATAATACTCGCGATCATTAAACCATTAGAAATACTCAATAATGCAAGTTGCAACCTGGAATGTCAATTCGATTCGGACTCGTCAGCAGATTGTTATAGATTGGCTTGAAAGCAACCCCGTAGATGTTCTTTGTTTACAAGAGACTAAGGTAAGAGATGAACAGTTTCCCCTTACTCCTTTTGAAGAAGCCGGTTATCATCTTCATATCTCAGGGCAGAAAGCCTATAATGGCGTGGCAATGTTTAGTCGCAATCCTCTTAAAGATGTTTCCTGTGGTTTTGCTCCAATCATTGGCGATCGCGCTGGTGATTTTGATCTTCAGAAACGAGTGATTACAGGAATATTCGATGGAGTAAGGATTGTCAATCTCTATGTTCCCAATGGTGCGGCAATTGGAGACGACAAATACTCCTATAAATTATCTTGGCTCAAATTATTACAAGAGTATTTGCAAGTATTAGACCAAGAAGAAGATACAGAGATCTGCATTTGTGGTGATTTTAATATTGCCCTTGAAGATCGCGATATTTATGATGATAAAGACAAAGAAAAACATATTATGTCTTCTCCCCCGGAAAGAGAAGCCTTACGAGAAATTTTAGACTTGGGGTTCCAAGATGCTTTTCGAAAATTCACTACAGAAGAGGGGCATTTTAGTTGGTGGAATTATCGAGCGGCGGGTTTTCGTCGTAATCGCGGTTGGCGGATCGATCACATGTATCTAACTTCTGAATTATATAATCGTGCTACTAAATGTTGGATCGATGTTGAACCGAGAAAACTGGAAAAACCTAGTGATCATGCTCCAGTTGTCGTTGAATTTTGAAGAGTAAATGAAAGAAATCGCACAAAAATATCTCGGGAACATTACAGAAGATTTTGCGTTGGAACAACGCCTAACAATTGCTCGTAACAATAATCGTTATCTAGAAGTTTTTTTGCAAAAAAATGATCTTGTTAAAGGTCGAATTTTAGTCGACTCAAGTTCTGGTGTCGAAATTGGAATTATTAAAAGTCGTGATTTGGTTGTTCGTGCGGGAGATGTTTTTGAAACCGAGAGTGAGAATTTAGTATTAATTAAACTCAAATCAGAAAAATTAATGGTTCTTAGTTTTGAAGATTCTCTCAATAATAATTACGATATGAAGTTGGTCAGTTTGGGTCATATTTTAGGTAATCATCATTATCCAATTCAAATTGAACAGAACAAAATTTATGTGCGTCTGATTACTGAGGCTAAAGTTCTGATCAAAATGATTGAAGAACTAGATATCCTTGGTTTGAAGATTACTTTCGAGACGAGCAGCGATCGCGAAATTCCCCAGTCAAAACATAGTCACTGAAGTCGAGGAAATATCGTTGCTCATGAAAAAATGTAACAATAATCCTAAAATACCGATTTTAAGACATGACCTTAGCTGTAGAAAAAACTTTTAATAAACTAGATTGGACTTGGCAAAATCATCAAATTCGCTACACCGTAGCTGGCGAGGGCGAACCTTTATTCTTAATTCATGGGTTTGGCGCTTCCATCGGCCATTGGAAGAAAAATATTCCCGTTTTAGCTGCCAATGGTTATCAGGTGTATGCGATTGACTTACTAGGTTTTGGAGACTCAGCAAAACCCCCTTTAGACTACAGCTTAGACTTGTGGCAGTCTCAAATTAGAGATTTTTGGTTAGCTCATATCAATCAACCTACAGTTTTTATTGGCAATTCTATAGGCGCGTTACTCAGCTTGATGTTGGTTACAGAGCATCCTGAAATGTCAAATGGAGGAGTCCTAATCAACTGTGCTGGCGGATTGAATCATCGACCCGATGAGTTGAACCTTCCTTTACGTCTGGTTATGGGAGGTTTTACGAAACTAGTTAGTTCCCCAATTACAGGAAAATTTATCTTTAATCGGATTCGACAAAAGAAACGAATTCGCAATACTCTTTATCAGGTCTATCGCGATCGCGCCGCGGTCACAGATGAATTAGTAGAAATGCTCTACGAGCCATCCTGCGATCCTGGAGCACAAGAAGTCTTTGCCTCAGTTCTCACTGCTCCCCCTGGCAAAACTCCCCAGGAACTATTACCCAATCTACAACATTCTTTATTGGTTTTATGGGGCGAGGAAGATCCTTGGACACCAATCAAAGGAGCCAAAATTTATCAAGATTTAGCTTCGGCAAATGGCAATGTCGAATTTAACGGCATTCCCCAAGCAGGCCATTGCCCCCAAGATGAAAAACCAGAAATCGTCAATCAATATATTCTAGATTGGCTCGCTAGTAAATAATTAGAAGGCAGAGGGCAGATGGCAGATGGCAGAGGGAGGGACAAAGACTAAATAACTTTCCTCACTCCTCATCCTTCATCCCTTAAGTTGGAACTGGTTCTCCTGGACGTAACTTCGCCCATTTACCAGTTTCCCTGAGAAAACTGTGACAACCCACCACATCCCATTCCATTTCGATGAGATCATCGTTGGTGCGGATATTAACATTGATAGTAGGTTCTTTGGCTTCAAAATCTGGGTTCTCAGAAAGATGAGGCTGTTGATGTTGAGTTTCCACTGCATTGTAAGTTTGACAGCGATCAACAAAATGACAGTTCACACAAATACACATAACCTTGACGCAAGTACTTTCTTGTTAATGTACCTCTAACTAGAGTATATTGGAAACTTTGCTTGATTTTTATTAATTAATGAGATTGAAAACGGCGAGATTAAATCTAACTCTTCCAAATTTACCTTTCGAAATTGGTCTTCTACCTTCTACTACCTGTTTAGTGGGGGGTGCAGTGAGAGATGCCTTACTCGGAAGACACAAACCCTATTGGGATTTAGATTTTGTCTTACCAGAAAAAGCTGTCGAAACTGCGAAAATTATTGCTCATAAATATGATGGTGGATTTGTTGTGTTAGATGATGCACGACAAATTGCTCGGGTAGTTTTTCCTCAAGGCACCTTAGATTTTGCCCTACAAGAAGGAGAGACTTTAGAAAAAGATTTGCGAAGACGAGATTTTACAGTAAATGCGATCGCCTACAACATGCGACAAAGAAAAGCGATCGATCCTTTAGGTGGTATCCAAGATTTAGAGCATCGTGTTATTAGAATGGTATCCCCGGAGAATCTTCAAGATGACCCCCTAAGACTATTAAGAGCCTATCGCCAAGCATCTCAACTGGATTTTCAAATTGATTCTGAAACTAGAAATACTATTCATGATTTAGCGAATCTCTTACCCAATATTGCCGCAGAAAGAGTTCAAAATGAATTAACTTATCTGTTTGAAAGTCCCTTAGGGAGTAAATGGTTACAAGCAGCTTGGGAAGATGGGTTAATAGATCCTTGGTTGAGTGATTTAAATCGTGAAAAATTTGCCCAAATAGCAACTCTTGAGACAATTCAACAGTTTCTCACCCAAAAATGGCCAAACTTTGGGTCGACTACGCCTAAATATTTGATGTTAGCCAAGTTATCCACTTTGGTGTCTTCTGATCCTGACATAGCAGAATTGGAATTAGAAAAGCTTAAATATTCGCGATCGCATATCAAGGCAGTAGTAGCTACGGTGAGACATTTACCAAGACTGCAAATCTTACAATCAACCATGAGTTTGCGCCAACAGTATTTTTTCTTTTTAGACGTTAAAAACTTTTTTCCTATTTTGGCACTCAGGGCGATCGTAACTGGTGTGGCCAAAGATATTATTTTGCCAATGATTGAGCGTTATCTTAACCCCCAAGACCCTGTAGCTCATCCAAAACCTTTAGTCTCAGGAAAAGACTTGATTCTGAGATTAAATCTCAACCCCTCTCCTATTATTGGTGAATTACTAACAGAAATTCAAATTGCGTATATTGAGGAAAAAATTTTTGACGCTGAAGATGCAATGCTTTTTGCCACTGATTATTTAGCTAATAACTGGGGAAAATAAATAATATTGTTTCCTAAGAAACTACTGCAAAGATAAAACAGAAAAATTATCGAGCCATTTTTGGGCTTCTTGATAGGACTTAAACTGTTTTTCACTGCGGCGAAATTCGGGAGTATGAGCCCTGGATTTTCCGTTTACCCATTTGATTCCGTGATGTTTGTGGAGCAATTCGTGATACAGGACTAGTTCCACCACAATTTGAGGAACTTTTTTATTGTCCAAAGTCCGACTCATGACTACTCGGTCCCGCAATGGTTCATAATGTCCCAGTTTGCGATGAGTGAGGATTTTATTCCAAGTTAGACGAGGTTTAACCATCTCCCCTGCAAAGTATTCTTGATTAATCCGATGAAACATTTTTTCCAAATCGTAATGATCTCCTTGCGGGACTTCGGCATCGAGATCGGCAATCAGATCAAGTTCTAAAACAACATCACTATATTCTTCTGTTAACCCAAATTTACGGATTAATTGTTTGTCTTGGGAATTATTTCCTAGAAGGATTATCCTAATAATTGCTCGGAAAACATTTTCTGCTGCTCGGATGAATCCTTCATTAAGTTGTAGTTCAATCTTACCTTGATGATTTTTCTTGTATTTGAATAAGCCATTGTAGTTAGTGATTTCAACTTCAATTTCTTGGATATCTAGCTTATTATTCCAGATCAATTCTTGGGATAGAGCTTTGATTTTCTTAAAGGCTGCCAAATGTAATTGGAAGTTATGGCGATCGCTAAGAAATTTCATCCAAGCATAGGCTTTGCGAGAAGGGGTAGTGAGGGCTGCGGGGGTAACATTGTTCTGCTGGCAAATACGATCTATTGCTTGAGTACAACTGATTAAATTCTGTGCGATCGCTTCCGTTTCGACAGCAGTATAGTCAAGCTTTAGTTGTGCGATTTGTTGTTGAATATTTTTTTGTTGTTTAACAATATTTTTGATTCTGAGGGTTGGACTCGGCATGACAGCTATTTCTCCTCAACCTGGTAGGCGATCAATTAGTTTAAAGTTTCAAATAAATCTCATACTCAGATCAAGCCAATGAGAACGTGTAATTGGCGCACTGCTAGAAATATAGTCAACTCCTGTTTGTGCCACCGCAGCAATGCTCTCTAGCGTAATATTCCCTGAAGCTTCAATTATTATTTTTCCATCCATTGTTCGAATAAGTTGTACGGCTTGAGTCATCGTCTCTAGTGACATGTTGTCGAGCATAATAATATCTGCTCCATGCTCAATTGCCTCTTGCACTTGTTCCTCATTACTGGTTTCTACTTCAATAGTCAGAGGATAGGGCATATTTTTGCGAATAAGCGCGATCGCCTTACCAATTCCCCCCGCAGCCTGAATATGATTATCTTTAATCATCACCGCATCATCCAAACCTAGCCGATGATTAATTGCCCCTCCCACACGAGTTGCATACTTTTCCAGAATTCTCAACCCAGGAGTTGTTTTACGAGTATCTACCAATTTTGTGGGCAAATCCTCAATCTTCTCCACATATTTTCTAGTCGCTGTGGCAATCCCACTCAAGCGCATCGCTAAATTTAATGCTGTTCTCTCTCCTTCTAATAAAGCTTCTAACTTACCTTCTATCTCGGCAATCCTAGTTCCAGAACTGCAAAACTGACCTTCGGCAATCAAAGGGGTAAAAACAATTGCTCGATCCAATATCTCAAAGACCCTAGCTGCGATCGTCAAACCAGCAACTATTCCATCTTCCTTAATAACCCATTCAGCCCTTCCCGGACTGTTCTTTAGTAATAATCCTTGAGTGGTTATATCTCCCCTTCCAATATCTTCCAATAACCATTGGCGCAAAAGAGATTCTAAAACTATTCCCGAGGGTATCGCTAATTCCATGATTTTGTAATTCTGGCAATCCTATTTTAAGTAAGGCTTAGTGAGTTAAATCCTAAGCTTTTTCGGGTTAAAGCGGTCAAAAAATAAAAATGATGTTTTTTGCTTTTTATTGAAATTTCTTTAGCCTTTATCCTGTAAGCATTTCAAAGGCTGACTCTCTCTCTAGATCGAAAAAAAGGGAAAAAAAGTTGGGAAAGGGGGTTGACTTTTATATTTAGGAGATATACATTGGTAAATGCGCGGTTGAGGGAAACGAACCCCGAGACAACGCCCAGAACCTAGACAAATCAATAGTTTGAAGAATTTTGACAGACAATTAGTACCTGAACAAAAATACATAAGAAAAGAAAAATCCTAAGTCAAACTAGGATAACTCAAAAGAAG
>NZ_ALVZ01000199.1 GCF_000332055.1 Xenococcus sp. PCC 7305
TTCTCGTTTAAAGATTGACTTTAAAAACCTAACGATTTGGGATTTGGGGTTTTAGGGGTTTGGGGAATAATAATAGCTAGATTTCCCTAATTCCCTACATCCCTATTTCCCTAAGCGAGAAGTATTGACTCATTACTCATTACTTATTACTCATTACTTATCGCATTGCGGATAACCCAAACTAATTTGACCAGGTGATAAACATATTTCTGTAGAAGCGCCAGGAGATTGTAGACGAACTTTTAATGCGCCTTGAATTGTCACGCCTGTAACTACACCAAGATAATTATTGACTGTAACTTCCTGTCCGATGCTAGTCAGCATTTTTTCATAATTAGCTAATATTTGACAGCCACCGTTGTCTAAATAATGCCGATA
The DNA here is from genome assembly GCF_000332055.1 of Xenococcus sp. PCC 7305. GTDB lineage: Bacteria > Cyanobacteriota > Cyanobacteriia > Cyanobacteriales > Xenococcaceae > Xenococcus. The sequence continues at coordinate 379 of NZ_ALVZ01000199.1, forward strand.
TCCTGAGAGAATTCCCTGAATAGTAATAGCTGTTAACTGTTCGAGACAAGTAATAGAAGTTCGTTCTTGTTCCTGCAAATAGGATTGTAAATTAATCCCCAATTCGGGAACAGGATTAGTCCAATTAATTCCCACTCCAATAACAGCATATTTTATCTTGCCTTTGCTGGTGCGAGTCTCAATTTTGATGCCTCCAAGTTTGCGATTTTGCAAGATCAAATCATTGGGCCATTTTAAAGATACGGGAATATTCAAATTTCTCAGCCTCTTCGCAATGCCCCATGCAGTGGCCATAATCAGATGCCAACTATCATCTAAAGAAATATTTGGCCTAATCGCTACCGAAAGATATAGACCACCAAGAGAAGATTGCCAAGTTCTACCCCATTGACCTGTTCCTGAGGTTTGTTGTAGCGCAATTGCGGCTATAGGCAGAGACTTCCCCTCATCGATCAAAGACAATATTTTTTGATTTGTGGAGGGGATAATCTCAAAGACATATAAATCAACGGGGTTTAGTTTATAGACTGTGGCAAGTTTCGTAAGTTCCTGTTGATAAATCTTTAGATTAAAACTCACTACTTTTGCCCTCTGCCCTTATTATCCGGCTTGACGGGACTGCCCTCTGCCTTCTGCCTTCTGCCTTCTGCCCTCTGCCATCAATTAACAAGAGCGTTCATCAAATCTCGTATAAAACCCACCATATTTAATCCAATATTGTTTGAGTTCATGATGCGGAGTATGTAAACTGGCCTTCGCTTGATAAAGTACTACCTTACGATGATTACCAATCCAAACTTTTCTGACGGGTTCAACAGCAATCAAGGTTCCGCCTAAACTTTTGACACATTCTTCAAATCTTTCGACAGTGGAATATTCTAAAGTTTCAAGGATATAGAAATTGCCTGAACAAATCAAATGTCGACTTCTGATCCAACACTGCATTTTCTTGCGAGCTACTGGTGGCAGCATACTCTGTTTTAGCTCCGAAGTAATCATAAAGTTTCTTTGTTATCTAAAAATCAGATTTACGAAGTCAGAGGAAGCTCCGTTTCCAAAAGCTGCGTCTCTATAAGAGTTGAGATAATGGTAATTCATCAGCAAAACTCGCGCGTTTTTCAAATTTCAAAGGTCCTTTTGCTGAACCCCAAATTTGTTCTCCTGTATTAAGATCCATTCCTCGATCCAAACTAATCCAAGTGGTTTCAGTTATTTCAACATCGCTAACTAAATAGGTCTCTACACCTTTGCGATGAATTAAACATTTATTCCCCGGTTCAACAGCTCCACGGAATACCTCGCCATCCTGTTTAAAAACCATTGAGCAGTTATAACGTCTGTCAATGGATGTGGGACTAATCGTTTGGATGATGTCCTTATTATGCCCTGCCCCTGCATAAATAACAGGATCTTGAAGACTATAATTTTCAATGTAAATATGATCGCCTTTATCTACAAGACGATGTATTCCCTGACGATAGGGTGTCCAAAGATCGTAATCATAAACCTGTTCTGAGTAGAAGCCGATCGCGCCGAAAAATTCCCAGGGCAACGGGCGAAAAAAAACGCGGATATGAGCATAGTCTTTAGAATTAGCAAAAGCCTGTTTTTGATTGCTAAAATCCCCAGCCATCACTTTGGCGAGATCTATTAGTAGAGTTGATTCTGTCTCTCTAGTGCGATCGCTTTTGATTAACATCTGAATAGAAAGTAGAAATTATAAATTATGAATTATGAATATTGAGATTTAACTTTTATTCTTGGGAATTTTTCAGAGAACGAATCTCTGAAGAAAAAGATGCTGTCGTCACACCTTTCCCACTACTGGTTTTGATTAAGGAAACCCTAAACCGCAAGTTAGGCGTTGCAAACCAAATTTTTTCTTCTGCCGCTGCACGATCGTATTTGGTTACCAAAACGAAAGTACCGTCTTCTCCAATCTCATATTCCCCAATCGAAGGAATAGTTTCGGCATAACCTTGCTCTCTAAGCAACTTCCCTCTAGTCAGATCATCCCCATCAGGGATTGGCACGAGAATAGTCGAACCTGACATGGTCTCAGGCTCATCTTCATCCCAATCAGATTCCCCTTCCCAAGTCATTTTAAAAGGACTAGTCGCTAATTTGGGGTCAATATGATTACTTTTACAAAGCTCGATAACCCGAGAATCTTCTGCATCTAAACCGATAATTGCTATCTCAGAAGTTACGGCTTCAAAATGTTGAAAAGCTAAATGATGCGCACTGCGCTGCGATCGCCATTCACCCAGAGAAAGCTTCACAAATTCGACAATATTCATGCAGTTTTAGTATTTTATTAATTTCTTATGATTATTATTTAGTTATCAATTTTTATAATGTTTGTGGGGACTTCTCCCTTAGAATATCCCCACAAATTCGCGCCGTTGATTACTGAGTTACTTCAGTAATACTAGCTATTTTTCCACCTAGTTTATGGATATTCTGAATCTTTTGCGTCAATTGAGCATAACCAACTTCATAAGTGCTATTACTCCGACGATAGTTAGCACCGTTACCAGCTTTAGCAACAGTAATCCGAAAACGTTTTCCTGTGTTGCTAACATTGCCACTACCTTTGGCAGCTGGGGCAATTTTGGAAGATGCATTAGCCCCTAAATCACTAATCAAGCGAGAAGACTGACCAGAATCGCTAGTAGCATCACCACGGAAAAGGCTAAATGTACGATTGAAATCTACATTTTTGCTTCCTGTTTGGGAAACGTTATTACGAGGATAGGGCACAACATTCTCGCCAAAGCTTTCGTTATACTCATCGCTATCGATATAGGAATCGATATCTGCTCCATAACCCTCTTCGCTATAGATAAGGACATGGCGAGCGATTTCTACTTGATCTTGAGGCGCACGGCCCAAGAAATGTTTGCAGTTGAGTTCAATAAAACGATATTGATAGGAATTATCGAAAAACTTGGATTGGTAGAGTGCCGATTGTCCTACTTTGCGAACAAATTCTTTAACAGTAATGTCGCCATTTCGCAACATGGACTCGGCTTCGTCTAAGCGATCGCCTTCTAGAAGATGAGCGTTCCCCAATACCTGCTTGTAAACAGCACGGATTACAGTTTGCAAGTCATCTTCTGTGAAATTGGGACGCAATTCAACGGGTGCAGTAGTTTCTACCCAAAGTGACATTGAAATTTCTCCTGAATTTTTAAAAATTAATTAATCAAAAAAAGCTGTAATCTCTATGGCATAAAAAAATAGATTTTACAGCCTTTACATCATTTATTTAGGCGACTTCGGTAATGCTGACAATCTTGGCTCCAGTGCGATTGATTCGCTGGATTTGAGGAGTCATGCGATTACCAGGAACAGTGTACTCAGTCGTACTCACGCGGCGAGGACTATCAAATTTAGAGCCACTAACTACGATTTTAAAAGTTTTTTCTGTGGCGTCTTTATAGGCCGCAATCCGACCACTAGCTGTGCTACGAGCAGCAGATACAGCAGAGTTCCCAGCCACACTGCTTACCAACAAAGATGCCTTGTTGGCACTATCAATTTCTGCATACCCTTTAAATAGAGACTGGGTACGATTATAGTTAACTTGTTTTTTGCCGATTTCAGTTTTCGCTCCAGTATAGTAGGGAACAATATTCTCGCCGAACTTGTCAGAATATTCTTGGCTATCGATATAGGAGTCAATTTCTGCGTCATAACCTTGGTTAACAGCAGTTTGGATATGAGCTGAAAGTTCTGCTTGGTCGTCAGGAGCACGTCCTAATAGATGTTTGAAGTTTAGCTCCACAAAACGATAAGGAGCACAAGATTCAAAATAACGAGCGCGGTAAAAGTCAGATTTCGCCACGGCACGCACAAACTCTCTAACGCTTAAAGTTCCATTACAAAGTTGGGACTCAGCATTTACTAGGCGTTCGCTCTCCATTACATAAGGATTTCCTAAAACCTGATTATAAACAGCACGAATCACTGCTGCTTTTTCGTCAGCACTACTGGTCTCCCAAAGCTCAAAACGAGCATCTACAACTGGCATTTTATTGATTTCTCCTGAATTTTGTAGTTATTAGTTTCTAAACAGCTTTAGCAGTTAGTTAGTCAATAGTTGCTCTTTACTGGCAACCGTCAACCGACTTGTTCCTGTTATCCCACAAAAGATGGGACAAATGAGGACAACTGTTAAGGGATCTAGATAGAGGTAATACTGGCAATCTGACCGCCTTGTCTGTGGATACGCTTGTATTCATCGGACAGCTTTTCAAAAGGAACAAGATACACTTTGTTGCTACGGCGGAATCTGGAAACGCGATTTACCGCACCTGGAGAAGCATAAGCAGTTACCTCGATTCTATATACTTTTCCATTAGAACTAGCGCCAACCCCATGACGAGAACGAGCACCCAGAGTCGTATCTTGGAAAGACCAGCCGTTGCCAGCAACCCCGCTAGAGGGAGGAATAACCGCCAAAGGAGTGCCTTGAATAATATTTTTATTAAGAACAGGGGTTTTTCCAGCTAAACTTCCTTTGAAGTCGCTAGAAGAGGCACCTCGCAACATGGCAAACATATGAGTAAACTCAACCATAGTCTGACCAGGTTTACTCTTATAACCACGATAGAAGGGAACGAAAAATTCACCATAAGCTTCTTGATACTCGTCACTATCAAGATAGGAATCGATTTCTGCTTCGTAGCCACCATTGTCAAGAATGGTGCTATGGGCTCTCATTTCTTCAAAACTATTAGGTGCACGACCCAAAAGATGTTTGAAATTTAGCTCGATAAAGCGATAACGAGGAGCTTTGTCAAAGAAGCGAGACATATAAGCGTCGGATTTGGCGATCGCACGCACAAATTCACGAACACTCAACTCACCCAGTTTGAATTGGGATTCGGGGATCGTTGCTCTTTCACTTTCCATGACATAAGCATTACCCAATACCTGCCTGTAAACAGCTCGGATAATACTTTCTGCTTCTTCGTCAGAACGACCAGGTACATATTCAAAAGCAGCCGTATCTTCAAACAAACCGACACCAAGTTCGGATGCTGGTCCAAAAACCATTACTAAATCTCCCTTCGCATAATAATATTTTTTTAGGCTTTTAATGTGATGAACACACTATCCCTAAAATGGCAACAAGTCCCCCCTACAGATAAGGTCAACTTAAATATAGGAAGCTACTTAATGCTTATTTACTTGCTCCCTTAAAACAACACCCAAATAAATACAGTTGCCAAAAAATGCCAACGCAATGAAGTAAATTGCCTCAAAACAACAGGTAAATTTTCTTCTCTACGCTAACTTTCCCTAACAACCGAAGTTTACGGTTTTGTTAGAAATTATTGGGGGGCTAAGTCTTCAGCCTATACAATGGCAGAAGACCCAGACCCAGATTGTTTGATGCGTAAGGGCTTGCGCCTTTTGCATTTTAAAAGGGGAGTTTTATCAGTGATAACTATCAAGTCAAACCTCCATATTGGTTTACATAGAGAATTATGCTTAGCATCGTCCTGATAAGTTCTTTTATACAATGCAGCCAGAACCGATATCATCAAGTTTTGTAAATCTTAATGAGGATATATTACACGGATTCTAAATGATCCCAGGCTTTTATTGAGACGGTCCGTGGTAAATCGATGGTCCTTTATCATCAAACCACCACATAAAATCATAAAACTTAATATTTTTTCCCACTTGTTAATCCTCAATCAATTAACTGTTTTATCGTAGGAGAATGTACTACAAAAATACTAGTCTTTGAGTAGCCAAAACCCAGCAAAAGATTCGGACTCGGGATCTGATTGGACTGCAAGAAAATGAACACCCTGAGCTTCCTTTTTACTAGCTTCAAATCCTTTGGCTTCTGAGAGAATTTGAGGATTTGTGACGTTAGCTAAGATCCAACTGTCACTAGCACCTGTTTCGAGGCGCAATCTGGGACGAGAAGTGATTTCCAGTTGCAAGTAACCCATTTCCAGGCCAGACATCCAAGCCGCCAAAGGATTAGCGCGAGGAGAGAAGAAAATAAGCCCAGGAATTTTAGTTTCACCCGCAATATTGGCCAGAGATAGGGGAAAAGCTTCTCCAAAATTAATTTCCCATTCAGACATTTCGGCAAAAGCAGAGCAATCTAAACTTACAAAAGCCCAGCGATCATTCTTATCGCCACGCACCGCATCAGGAAGAGGAATGGCATTGAGAGGAGGATATTTGACGGAAGCAGAATTGGCAGCTTTCTGGTCGTATCCTGTTTCGTTGGGGTAAACAGAGGTCATTCTATCTTCTATCCATTGTGCTAGAGCATAGGTACGACGACTAGCAATTGCAGCGATACCTAACTCTTCGCAGGCTTTGGTAATCATATTATTCATTTGGCGACGGAAGAATCGGATTTTACGGGGCTTGGTTCCCGATTCTGCGATCGCTTTTTCAATAGCTTCGCTCAACCATAGGGAATTAATAGTTTTACTAGAAGTATATTGAGCATATCTAAACAGGTCATCTAGCGATCGATCCGTAGTAGTGGGGCTTTCCTGGATTAAGACTTCCCAGACTTTTTTTTGATTCTCGTCTAAAATCGGACGGGAATAAAAATCTAATTCCCAAATGACATTACTCATATTGTTTTTTAAGCTTTTTATATTAAATGATTTACCCTGATGAGAATAAACCTTAGCGGGTAGTGAGTATTTTATGATTTTTTCAGGTCATCAGTTATCTAAATTAGTAACGAAGATGAAGATAAGATAGATTTTGATAGCTGCTAACAAATTTGAGATGTATGAATAACAATCCAATGGCGAAACAAAATTGTTTCAAGGCGATCGCTCCCTTATTGTTAAGTGTCGGAATCTTGACAACTTTAGTAGGTGAAGTCAGAGCCGATTCGGCTGAAACCATTCCCAGCGATCTAAGGGCAACGATTTCCGAAATTGAGAAAGCAGCCAATGCTCAGGATTTATCAAAGTTGATGAATTTTTATAATGCCAATTTTACTAATAGTGATGGTTTAACTGTTGAGGTGATGGGCCAAGCCCTAGAACAAGTTTGGTCAAATTATCCTCGATTGCGATACCAAACCACCATTGAATCTTGGGAGCAACAAGGAGATCTTTTCGTCGTAGAAACTCTAACCCAGATGGATGGCTCTCAAATAGACCAAGGCAGAGCTATTAGTTTAAACTCTACTATGCGATCGCGACAGTATTTTCAAGACCAGCAAATAATTCGGCAAGATATTATTTCAGAGCAAACCGAGCTTAAAACTGGTTCCCAACCGCCTGAGCTTAAGGCGATCGCTCCTGATACAGTGACAGTGGGCGAGAAATATAGTTTTGATGTTATTGTGACTGAACCTTTAGAGAACAAGGTTTTACTTGGTGCAGCCCTGGAAGAAAAGACAGCTAGTGAGCTCTATATTAATCCTAGTACGTTGGAGTTGGAGCCTCTTTCTGCAGGAGGAATCTATAAGGTGGTCACAGCGCCATTACTTCCTGACAATCACTGGTTATCTGCGATTGTGGTGAGAAGCGATGGCATTACTATGGTGACCAAAAGGGTCAAAATCGAAAGAGATTAGTGTCGCTGCGCGGAAGTCAAGAGTCAAGAGTCAAAAGTCAAGAGTCAAAAGTTTGTAATATCAAGCTTTAGAGCTGGTTGGTATAGTGTTTTTATTATATCCAAGTTTACTAGATTAAAGCCTTCTGCCTTCTGCCTTCTGCCTTCTGCCCTCTGCCTTACCGATAACTAAGACTCATAAATTTGATCGATTAGTTCCTGATATTTTTCTCGGACTTGAGGGCGCTTAATTTTAAATGTTTGCGTCATTGTGCCATTTTCCTGGGAAAAAGGTTCGAGAATAAATTGAAAATCGGTGATGCGATCATCAGTCCGATATCCTGGGCGATCTTGTACTTGACGAGTCAGTTCTTTACGAAACAGATCCCGAATGGGTTTACTGTAGAGAGCGCTATTGGCCACAGTTGCTAAATCAGCTTCGGAAGATGGCAATTGCAGTTGCAGGTTTTGTTGAGTAATCCATTGTTGTACAGTTTCTAGGTTCGGAACAATCAATGCGCCCAAAGCCCGTTGGTCTTGTCCAACCAACATAATCTGATCTATATAACTACTGCGAATACAAGCATCTTCTATCGGTTGAGGTTCAATATTTTCACCATTAGTCAGCACAATCGTATCTTTGGCTCTGCCTGTTAATACCAAGTCATTATCTGGGGTGACCCAACCGAGATCTCCACTATCAAACCAACCTTCAGCATCAATCGCTTTAGCTGTGGCTTCGGGGTTTTTATAATAACCTTGCATGACCTGAGAGCCTCGAATGAGGACAAGTCCCTTGGCTCCTGTGGGTAAAGCTTCTTTGGTTTCGGGATTAACTATTTTGATTTCTGTTTCGGCGATCGGCTGTCCTGATGTTTTGGAGAAGTTGCGATCCAAGGTTCGCGCATTAGTTACAGGAGCTGTTTCGGTAAGACCATAGCCGACCAACACAGGAATATTTACCAGCTCATAAAAATCATCTAAATGTTTTGCTAGAGAACCACCACCACTAACAAAGGTTTTTACTTTGCCACCCACGGCATCTCGAACTTTTTGGTAAACGATTTTGTCTCCTAGAAGATGCAACGGTAAGAGAGCAAATGTTTGGAGAGTGGCGAATAACTTTGCGATCGCAGAAGGTTGTAAATTATCTAAATCCAATCCCCGAGACAGACGACGCGCCATGACATATTTTTGTGACAGATTAAAAAACCAATTAATCAATTTTTGTTTGGTCGGAGCTTGCTCGCGAAACTGTTTTTGAACACCTTCATAAAGAGATTCCCAGAGACGAGGGACGCCGATCATGTAGTGGGGTTGATATGTTTTGAGGTCGGATTTTAGAGATCGCAGATTAGTATAATATTGGGTGCAGCCCTGGGATAGTAGATAATATTCCGCACTTCTTTCGTAGGCATGCCAGCTAGGAAGAATACTTAAGACGCGATCGCCTTGTTCGCAGAGAATAATTTGTCGGAGATTATTGACCTGATGCAACAAATTACCGTGGGACAACATGACCCCTTTGGGTTTGCCGGTGGTACCGGAAGTATAGATGAGAGTTGCTAAAGTTGATTTGTCTTGGGTAACTTTTGCTAGGGAATGATTACTGCCGAGCTCTAATAGTTGAGAGAAATTAAGAATTTTGGTACTTGAGCTTGTGGGAATTTCTTCATCGGAAAGCAAGATAATAAATTTTAAAGATAATGCTTCGATTTGAGGAGATAGACGATTTAAAGTTTTGAGGTTTTCTACGATTAAGCTACTGCTATCACTATTTTCGTATATATAAAGTAGTTCCTGTTGTTCTGCGCTACCCGAGCGAACAACATCGACTCCACCCGCCATCATAATTCCTTGGTCAGCAATCAACCAACGGGGGCTATTATCGGCAAACAAGGCTATTTTGTCTCCAGAGGAAACACCCAAGGCTTGCAATCCTGCGGCACAACACTGAATTTTTTGATAAAGTTCTTGATAGCTTAAAGTGACTTTAGACTTAAGATGAGGCGCATTTAAAGCCATGATCCCACCAAATGCTTGAGCCGCGATTGGCCAAATTTCAGGCAAAGAATTAACAGATTTATAGTTTATATAAGAATTAATAGTCATAATGCGATCGCAATTTTCCGTAATCTCTAATTTAAGGTAAGAATAATTGGATTTTAGATCAATTAATAATAACTAGTAGACAGATTTGCGATCGCACGGTGGAAAAAGTAAAAAAATATGTAGGTTAGATTGCCAAGCGTGGTTTTGACAACTTAGAATAAACATTAGATTACAAACTACAATTATTTGCTTGTGATAAAAGCATTAGCTTAAAAGATTTTATTAAAAAACTAGTCAGCTTTTTTTTTAGATAAATTAGACTGCCCATGTAGAGTGGTCACCCCTAAATTTAAGTGGAGCATAAAACAATGAAATGGTATATCCAAGTTTGGAAAAAGTATGCAGTTTTCAGTGGAAGAGCACATCGAACTGAGTACTGGATGTTTTTCCTCTTTAACTTCATCGTTGCGATTGGGGTGGGATTGATCTCGGGAGTTCTTGGAGCAATTACCAGTACAGACCAAAGCATTCTTGGCAATATTTATACACTAGCTACTCTAGTTCCGAGTCTTGCTGTGGGTGTTCGGAGAATGCATGACACCGATCGCAGTGGATGGTGGATAATTGTACCGATCGCAAATCTCATATTTGCCATTACTAAAGGAACTGAAGGAGAAAACAGATTTGGATCTGCTCCTAGCTTATAACAGCATTTAGATTCCTAAAGAGAAGAGCATCATGCGATCGCGGATTTCCGTAATTCCCAATTAATTTTAGAATAATGGCGTTGCTGATTTAAAACATGAAAGAATTTTGGACTAATCTTCTTTGCTTCTTTCTTTGCGTCTTTGCGCCTTTGCGCGAAACAAGTTCATATCTGGATTCAGCAACGCCAGAATAATTAGTCTTCAATTTACTTCAAGGCTGGCACCACATTGTTTACAAAAATTCGCGTCGATATCGTGGCGAGATAAGTTGCAATTGCGACATTGCTTTTGCACAACATTCGTATTTTTCTGGAATTGGCCGACAAGTTCTCTAAGTTGCCAAGGAATAAACAAAACTCCTGTGGAAATCATCATCAAAGTCATCGCCTTACCTGCTTCAGACAGAGGTGTCACATCACCATATCCGACTGTTGTCATAGTAACGACTACAAAATAGAAAGCATCAAAAAAGTTATTTAAATTTCCTTGGTGAAATGGGCTCTCGACCTGAAAAATCAATCCAGCATAGATAAAAATTAAAGAAAATAGCGTCAAAAATATCTTGGCAAAAGCAAGGGCATCTTCGGTTTCTATGCCTAATATTTTGGTCTCCAATCTCCAAAAACGAATAATTCTTAAAAGTCTAAACCAGCGAAATATTCGGATAAACCGAATATCCATGACTCCGAAAACTAGGGGGAAAATAGCGATCAAATCTATTAAAGAAAAACCGCTAAAAAAAAATCTTGCTTTATTCTCAGATGACCAAAATCGGCAACTATACTCAATCGTAAAAATTACTAAAATACCCAGATCAACTAGATGCAGAATCTGAGCTAATGAATCACCAATTGGGTAGGTTTCGGTAACAAATATAACTAAAGAAAGTAAAATTAACCCTAAAATTACTAAATTAGCTGTTAAGCCAATAGGAGTTTCAATATCATCTAGATAATAAGCAACCTTTTCCTTCATTAATTGTTTATGGGGAGATGCAATTTGGTTCAGCAATAGTAAAACTTTAATTTAAAAATCAATTTAAAAAATCTGGACGAGATTGTTGGTTAACTTGTAAGTTTGCTGCTAGGTTATCCCATTTTTTCTGTTCTATCAATTTGATAATTTGCCCTAAATTGTCACGATATTCATAAAGCGATCGCAACAAAGCCTGACTATTATATTCTGCCATCATTCTTCCCAATTCAGGATTGCCCCCACCGACACGACTGGTATCTCGAAAGCCAGAGCTAGCGAGCTGTTTTGCCAGTTTTAATACTTCAGCATCTTTTTCTCCAAGGCAACTAGTAATTAGGCTGGCACTAACCATGACTGGAAGATGGGAGATCCAAGCAACAGCGCGATCGTGGACTTCGGGAGCACAAATATAAGGAATTGCACCCACAGATATTGCCAGAGTTTGTAACTTCTCTAGATCAATATCTTTAGTATTTCGACTGGGAGTGAAAACATAAGCCGCACCCTGAAATAAATCGCTTTGTGCGGCCTTGATCCCTTGTTCTGCGGTTCCTGCCATGGGGTGACCACCAATGAAATTTGTCCATAAACCAGAGCATTCATCTACGATGTTTTTTTTAACTGATCCGACGTCGGTAACGATAGTATTGGGTTCGAGATAGGGAATTAGTTGTTTCAAGGTTCTGGCGATCGCGCCTATGGGAGTACAGATAATCACAATTTCCGAGTCTTGTAGCAAACTCAATTCGGTGCTCGCTTCGTCGACAACTCCTCTGGCCACAGCAATTTCACAGGTTGTTACTTTCCGTGATACTCCCAGAATTTGGTGATTCAGAGATTTTAAATCTAAAGCTAAAGAGCCACCAATCAAACCTAACCCGACAATTCCAATCTTCATAGCTGTCAAAATATTCACTATCAAAGATCATATAGGAACTTGACAAGATTCATCTTTATTAAAGATAATGGGAGGCTGTGTGTCTATTCATGCTCGGATCGGGTTCAGACATCTTTAACAATGGAAAATTGATAATGGAAAATTGAAAATTACCTCTTTCAGTTTTTGGTTTTTGATTTTTAGTTGTTAATCGACAAAAATGTCGCAACAAGCTGGAATTCTTATTCAAAATGGAATTTTACATCGCTTTTATGCGACTACCCCTACGGCAAACTAAATTTCAGATTAACCTATGACTTACGCAATTATTGAAGCTGGCGGTATACAACTCAAAGTGGAGCCAGGCCGTTTTTACGATATCAATCTACTTCCTGTAGACGCTGAATCCAATTACACAGTAGACAAAGTTTTACTAGTAAATAACGATGATGAAATCACCATCGGGCAGCCTTACATTGAAGGAGCTACAGTAGAAGGTACGGTATTGCGCCATCGTCGCGGTAAAAAAGTTATCGTGTACAAAATGCAGCCGAAAAAGAAAACTCGTAAAAAACGAGGACACCGCCAAGAGTTAAGTCGTTTAATGATTAATTCTATTAGTATGGGAGGCTCTGTAATTGCAGCTGCTCCCGAAACTACTGAAACTCCTATCACAGCTGATGATTCAGAGGAGTAATTAGGTTTTAGGCATTAGGGGGTTAGGTTTTAGGTTTAAAGGGCATATTTCCCCATCTCGAACCTCTTCCTTAACTGAGGCTGTTGGAGTAGAAATTCGTTAATACTATTTATTTAAATACACTTGGAGAATAAATATGGCTCACAAAAAAGGTACTGGTAGTACTCGTAACGGTCGCGATTCAAATTCCAAACGATTGGGCGTTAAACGCTATGGTGGTCAATCCGTGACCGCAGGTAGCATCTTAGTTCGTCAAAGAGGCACTAAATTTCACCCTGGAAATAATGTTGGTCGCGGTAAAGATGACACTTTGTTCTCGCTTATTGAAGGCGAAGTGAAATTCGAGTATCGCAAGAGAGGACAACAAAAAGTTAGTGTTTATCCTCTAGCTGAAGTTGCAGCAACAGCTTAGTGCCGATTCGTGGAAGTAATAAGTAAGTCGTGAAAGTAATAAGTAATAAGTATTGACCTGTCAGCTTTTTGCTCTTTGTTGATAGATAGCTTATTTGCTCCCACGTCTACTAGAATCGCCAAGCGATTATTAGAAAAAATAACAATCAAATTCGCGACTTGTGTTCGCGAATTTTTTTTATGATGATTCCCTATTCCCTATTCCCTATTCCCTATTCTACGTGAGCTAGACGAGAAATTTCTTAATAAGATGCTTGATTTTAGTTAACCTGACAGTACCCTCTGGGGGAGTCAGTCGAATCTAACTCTGTAATAATATGTTCCTAGAATTTGCTCTAATTACTTCACAGATGATGACAAAAGTTACAAAACACATATCAGGAATTCTATGGAGCTTTACTTATATTAGCTTGATAACAATGACAGCTGCTGTAATGAAAGGCATAACTGCTCGCCCCAGTGCCAGTGCGGAAACAATCCGTTTTCATGTTATTGGTCCTCTGACCCTATCTTTATCTATTGAATCTCTAGAAACCTTTGCCGAATCTGGAGAAATAACAGGGAATCTCAAGCTATTTAATTCGTTTCTCGACGATCAAATTATGGCAGAGTTACGTCAAGGACTTCAGCAACGTCTGCAATTAGATGTCGTGCAGACCTATAATCTGAGTTATTCCCCTCTAGGACGGAAAACGATTGCTCAAATAGGCAAATTAGTTCGCTTCACGCCTAAGCGGAATGGATTTTATGGACTGCGAGCTGCCCTACTTGGAGCTGCTGCAAATTCAGATGGGGAGGGCTGGACCATTCTCGACGCCATTGCACAATTTCCTACCGAAACGATTGAAGTTAATGTCCAAGATTTGCTCCAACTAAGACGGATATTAGAGGATTACTTGGACTATAAACAAGCCGTGGTGCAAGCGATCGAAACCAGGGCGCAAAAAGAAGTAGAATCTCAATGGGATTTAAATTTAACTAATTTGTCGGACTTAAGTCAGCTAGGCTCCTATGACTTCGAGCTCAAAACTCTAACAGTTAATAATCCAGCTCTGCGTAAAACTAAAACCGGTTTATCCGTTAACTACGACTTTCCAGTCAATGTATTTATCCCTCAAGGATTGAGTCAGCCCGCACCAATTATTATTGTTTCCCATGGATTTGGTGCAATTAAAGATAATTTTGTTTTTATTGCCGAACATCTAGCTTCCTATGGCTTTGTCGTTGTGGTCCCAGAGCACATCGGCAGTAACCTATCCTTTCGTCAAACCTTTCTCGAAGGAAGGCTGAATACACTGCTTAGCCCCATCGAGTTTGTTAATCGCCCCCAAGAAATTTCCTTTTTAATCGATCAATTGGAAGAATTAGTTGCCTCTGATTCTCAATGGGAAAAGTTGTTAAATATAAAGCAAATTGGCTTGTTGGGTGATTCTCTCGGAGGAACTACGGTCCTTTCCCTTGCAGGAGCAAATGTTAATCATGCTCGTTTGATTGAAACTTGTAACCAAGAAAATATAATTTTGAATGTATCTTTATTTCTACAGTGCCGAGCCCAATTTTTGCCTCCTCAAAATTTTTATTTAGGCGACCCCAGAATCAAAGCTGCGATCTCAGGTCATCCACTTACTAGTGGGATCTTTGGTCCAGAAGGCATGAGCAGGATCAACATTCCCCTAATGATGGTTGCTGGAAGCGATGATTTAGTAACTCCAGTTGTTACAGAGCAGATTCATCCTTTTGTCTGGATGGAGTCAGAGTCCAAATACTTAGCGTTATTCAAGCCAGGAACTCATTTTGCTACTAGCGAACAAAGTGCCGAGGGTTCTGAATCGATACCGCCAATTTTGATGGGAAAACATCAAGAATTTGGCAGACAATACTTTAAGGGACTGAATGTAGCATTTTTTGAGACTTATTTGCGAGGGAGGAGCGATTTTTTACCCTATTTAAGTTCAGCTTATGCCCAAGCCATAAGTAAAGGAAATCCAATGAGCCTTGAGATTATTACATCTCTGACTCCTAAAGAATTAGAAACTGCCTATGACGGAAATCCTCCTATCCCAGTTGTTCCTGAACCCATTGAATCGATTGTTACTATTCGGAAAGAGAGTATTATCGACCAAATTCAACGCACTGGAGTACTAAAAGTGGCAATGCGTCTTGATGCTCCTCCATTCGGTTATATAGACAGTCAAAAGGAATGGTCTGGTTACTGTGGGGATCTGGCCGTTGCGCTCAAAAATTATTTGGCCAACAAGTTGGGCTTGGATTTAGAAATAGAGTTGGCACAACTGCCTTCAACCCTAGAAAATCGATTTTCCCTGCTCCAAGAAGATACAGTTCATTTAGAATGTGGGCCGAATACTATTCGCCAAGATCTATCAGGAATAACTTTCTCCAGTCCAATCGGGGTAAGTGGAACTCGTTTTCTGAGTCAACTGCAACGTCAAACCGAAATTAATCCAAACCTATCTTTAGAGGGTTTGAGAGTGGGAGTTTTGAAAAATACGACCACTGAAAAATTTGTTCAGAATAACTATCCTCAAGCCGAATTGGTATATTTTGAAGGTCCCCAAGGAAGAGAATCTGCTGTCAAAGCTGTTTCCCAGGGACACATCGATGCCTTTGCTGGTGATAGTATTTTGTCTCTAGAAGAAGTTAACCGGCAGAATTTATCTCTTGATAATTACATTTTGCAACCCAGACAACCCTTAACCTGCGATTTCTATGGACTGCTTCTCCCTAATGACGATCCTCAATGGAGAGCCATGATCAACGAATTTATTGCAGATTCCTCTGCTCAACAAAAAATCAGAGAAAAATGGTTAAATTCAATGTTATATACTGAGTTGAATGATTTACAATACTGCCTTAACCGGTAATCAAAAACATTATTTAAATCAATTTTGAAACTTAACCTGACAGTACCAGCTACTCAGTTCTGACAGATTCAAAAAAATTCGCCGAGCTGACGTTATTCTCTATTCTCTATTCCCAAAAGCGTAAATTTTTTCACCTCACAAGTCAAATAATTGCTATATGAAAAGATCAACTATCAATTAAAACATCAAGCTTTTGGAGAATTTGAGGTAGGTTGGTTGACTTGATTAAATAGTCCTTAACTCCGGCCTGTTGTAACATTTCCCATTCCAGCTCCTCCATGCTTGAACAGAGAAGAACCAACTGTAAAGTTTCTGGATTATATCTGTCTTTGAGAATATCAATAAAATCATAGACTGGTGTTGCTAGGTCCCGATCAAATATAATTATTTTGGGTTCTAAGAGACGAATTTGCTCGATCGCACTACTAGCATCCACTAACCAGACTAATTTATAATATGCTGCGGTTAATAACTCGCAAATAAAGGTAGCAATCACATCATCTTCAGTAATTAAAATAATATTTCGTGATTGTTCAACTTCTCTATCATTTTGGATCATCGCATCGTTTTTGATCGGATTCAGTCGAATCTGATCAGGCAAACATACTCTAAACAAAGAACCTTGTCCGACAGTAGATTCTACTTCAATAGTTCCACCATGAAGTTCCACTAGTTGTTTTGTCAGGGCCAGACCTAGACCTGTCCCACCATGAATCCGTTGACGGGAATTTTCGAGTTGTTTAAACTTTTCAAATAATAGAGGCATTTGCTGTTGAGAAATCCCAATACCCGTATCTTCAACTTCAAAAATTACTATTTTTCCCTCGCGCCAAATTCTTAAACTTACTTGTCCCTGTGCTGGGGTAAATTTAATGGCATTACTAATTAAATTAAACAGAATTTCTTGAATTCTTATATCATCAGCATCAAATAAATCGTTCGTTGGTTTGATCAGAAAATCTAAATTTAAATCAATGGATTTATTAGCTGCTTCCTCTTCACATAAATGCAATACTTTTCGAGCTAGACGATAAAGAGAAATTCTCTCAATATTTAGAAGATGCTTGCCCGATTCTACTTCCGAAAATTCTAAAATGCTATTGATTAATGATAAAAGATGGGTTCCACTATCATGAATTGTTTTCAAATATTGTCGCTGCTTTTCGATCGGTAAAGGAATCTTGCCTTCAGCAAGAGACCAATGCAACAAAGTACCTGATAAACCAATTACACGAGTTAAAGGAGTTCTCAGCTCATGACTCATATTTCCCAAAAACTCATTCTTGGATTGATTGGCCATTTGAGCCGCAACTAGGGCATTTTTTATTTGTTGGGCTTGAGTTTCAACTTGCTTTTCTAACAGTTGCTTTTGTTTATGTAGATGCTGATAAGATTGATTCTTGTAGGTTGCGATCGCAATATAATTGGCAATCTGACGCAAAAATTCAATTTCTCGGTTTTTCCACTGTCTAGGAACATCACATTGATGGGCAATTAAAAACCCCCACAAGCGATCGCGCAAATTAATGGGAGTTACAAGTTTCGCTTTGACTTGTAGTTGTACCATTAAATCTTGCAGACAGGGCGAAAGATTGGACTCCAAGCTAATATCATGAATTACTAAACTAAAACCATGACGATACTTAGTAAAACAACGAGGGGAAGTAGTAAAACATTGTTCTTCATGAAAATTGAGTACCGAAGCAACAGATTCCGTTGCCAAAGCTTCGTAAGTAACTCGATCAATAGTATTCGGTAGGGCTTCAGTAGTATCAGTTGCCACATTCAACTGATAAATTACTAGGCGATCTATTTCTAATAACTTACGGACTCTTTCTAGAGCAATTTGAATAGTATCAAATAATTTCCAATTATTACTAATATGACTTTTAAACTGCTCCAGAATTTTTTGCTGCTCTGCCTGGTAATTTAGAGACATCCCCATAGGAGGAGAGAATCTCGGAGAGCAATCTTTAATTGAATGCAAAGGATGGGTCAAGTTTAGATCTTTATTAGTGCCGAGTAAATCCAATATAGATTCGACAAAATCTCCTACATAATTAACTTGAGAGGGAATTTTCTCGGCAATTTGAGACTCTATAAGATCAACAATTCTCGAATTATTTCGATATAAGTTACGTAAGCGATTGATGTAATCAGATATATTTTCGGAATCAAAACTAATGCTAGTTTGATAACAACTCTCTGCTGGGTTAATAACACCCAACAACAAGGCGTTAAAATCTGGGGTCACCAAAAGAGAAAACTTTTCATTTTTTAATGTATGATGACCATTCAGTGCTGAAGTGTTATGAGTTAATGCTAATAATTCTTGTTCCGTAACCAAAAAGGTATTGTTTCCAACTTTTTTTGCGGTTGCAACCCACAATCGGCGCAGTTGACTAAAAACTGCACTGGTTGAAGTCCGCTCGATGATCGGAAATTGATAATTCTGGGACAGTTTTCCCATTTGATAAATTCAGCAAGTTTAGAATCTGACTCGGAACCTTATCCAATATCCCTTATTTCTGACCCTGTTTATCTTAACTGTAATTATTTCTCAAGATTATAAAATTTCGTCAGTAAAACTATGCATAAAATAGCGGCAACTCCTGGAGGTTGGAATCAAGATACCGAAGGTGTTATTTTTATCGAGCAAAATCCGGCACCCATTGTTTTTCTGACGGCAGCAGATAATGAAATTCAAACTTTAGCAGGATCTTTAGAGTATTTACCTAATAATTTTCCGCAGATCAGAGTAGCTAATTTATTACAATTACAACAGCAATTAAGTATTGATACTTATGTCGAAACAGTATTATCTAAAGCAGAAATAATAATCTTACGATTACTAGGAGGACGCGCTTATTGGTCTTATGGCTTAGAACAAATAAAGGAAATTGTAGCTCAGACCAAAGCGACTTTATTGGTCTTACCAGGGGATGATCACCCCGATCCCGATTTATCAAGCCATTCCACAACCAGTTTAGCGGTAGTTAATAAACTATGGAATTACTTTATAGAAGGTGGCATCAAAAATTATATTTATGGTTTTGAATTTATTGCCGATACTTGCTTAAATACTAATTATAATCCTCCCCAACCTCAAGTTATTCCTCGTCTTGGTATTTGTTTTGATGAAGTGGCAAATAATAATTCAGAAATAGAATTGGCAGCAAGTCAGATAAAAACCATAGATTTAGCAAATAAGCAGGAAAATCAACTTGATCAATTGACGAGCCAAAAAGTTGGTATCGTATTTTACCGATCGCATTATTTAGCAGGAAATACTTTACCAATTAAAGCTCTATCTAAAGCTTTATTCGCAAGAGATATTACGGGCATTCCGATATTTATTTCTTCTTTGAGAGAACTAGATCTCCAAGCCCAACTTTTAGCAATAGTAAAAGAATATAAAATAGAAGTCTTATTGAATACTACAAGTTTCTCCGTTGCCAAAATTGGCAATGAAACTGCGATTGAATTTTGGCAGCAACTAAATATTCCCGTCTTGCAAGTAATTCTTAGTAGTAGTACTCAGGAGCAATGGTCATCTAGTTTGATGGGTTTAACGCCTAAAGATGTCGCGATGAATGTGGCTTTACCAGAAGTGGATGGTCGGATTATTACTCGGGCCATTTCTTTTAAAACCATTAAACAAAGAATTGATTCTCTAGAAACTGATGTTGTAGTTTATGAGCCTGATCGCGATCGCGTAGATTTTGTGGCTGATCTGACTGCTAATTGGCTCAAACTTAGAAACACGAATGTTGCCGATAAAAAAGTAGCTCTTATATTGGCCAACTATCCCAATAAAGATGGCAGAATCGCCAATGGCGTTGGTTTAGACACGCCCGCTAGTTGTATCGAGATTTTGCAAGCATTACAAAAAGCAGGCTATACAGTAGATAATATTCCGGAAACGGGGGATGATTTAATTCAACTTTTAACTACAGGAGTCACCAATGATTTAGAAAGTCAGGAATTACGTCAGGTCTATCAAAGTTTATCTGTAGAAGAATATGAACAGTATTTTGTAACTTTGCCCGAGGAAGTGAAACAAGCGATCGTTAAGCGCTGGGGAAAGTTTAAGACTGGGGAGTTGGGGAGTTGGGGAGTTGGGGAAGTTAAAGACAATTTTTCCTCATCCTTTATCCCTTATCCCTTATCCCTTTACCACCTTCCTGGTATTCAGCTAGGCAATATCTTCATCGGAATCCAACCATCGAGGGGATACGATCGCGACCCCAGTTTGAATTATCATGCGCCAGACCTGGAACCAACCCATGATTATTTAGCTTACTACTATTGGTTACGGGAAAAATTTCAAGCCCAAGCAATTATTCATGTTGGCAAACATGGCAATTTAGAATGGCTTCCCGGTAAAAGTCTAGCTTTATCCAATAACTGTTATCCTGAGATTGCGCTCCAAACAATTCCCAACATTTATCCTTTCATTGTCAATGACCCTGGAGAAGGTTCCCAAGCCAAAAGACGCTCCCAGGCTTTGATCATAGATCATCTGACGCCACCATTAACTCGCGCCGAACTCTATGGCGGACTAGAAAAACTAGAAGCTCTGATCGATGAATATTACGAAGCTTTGACTTTAGATCCAGCTCGCTTAGATACCATCAGCGATCGCATTGATAAATTGGTCAAACAAGAAAATCTTGATCGCGAATTGGGCATCACCACCGAATCAATCACCGAATTTCTCAACATAGCAGATGGCTATCTCTGCGAATTAAAAGAAGCCCAAATTCGAGATGGACTGCATATTTTAGGGAAATGTCCCCAGGGTAGACAACTGAGAGATTTGATTATTGCGATCGCACGTTTCTCCAATATTGATGAGCCAGGTTTTACTGAGGCTATTGCTCAGGATCTAGGGTGGCAAGTAGGGGCGCAAGGCTTGCGCCCGCTAGAGGAACATGGGGAAGCTAGCCCCCCTAGCCCCCCAAGTGTGGGGAGAACAAGATTTCAAAGTCCGCCAGAGTTGACGAGCGACCCTGCGGAATTTATAATCCGCAAAGGAACGCGCGAGGAAGGGGATTTAGGGGGCAAAAATACCAAGAACACGACTGAAACCCTAGAAAAAATAGCAGCCGAAATAATCGATCAACTCCTCGCTGACAATACCTTCACCCTCGACCCCATAACCTTTCCCCAAACCACCAAAAAACTCAACTGGATCAAAACAACTCTCCTCCCATCCTTGCAAAAAACCGATCAAGAAATCACCAATCTACTCCGCGCCCTCGACGGTGAATATATTCCCAGTGGCGCATCTGGCGCACCCACCAGAGGAAGACCCGAAGTATTACCCACAGGACGAAATTTTTACTCGGTAGATATTCGCGCTATTCCCACAGAAACTGCCTGGGAAGTAGGTAGTAAAGCAGCAGAAGCCTTAATCGAACGTTATACCCAAGAAAATGGTGAATATCCCCAAACCTTAGCGATTTCCATCTGGGGAACTTCTACCATGCGTACAGGAGGAGACGATATTGCTCAAGTGATGGCATTAATGGGAGTTCGTCCCGTTTGGGATGGTTTATCGCGCAGAGTTGTAGATTTTGAAATCCTGCATGATTCAGTGCTTAATCGTCCCCGTGTTGATGTCACAGTTAGAGTATCAGGTTTTTTCCGCGATTCTTTTCCTAATATTCTGAACTTGCTTAATAAGGTAACGCAAGCTGTTGCAGATTTAACCGAGTCGGTGGAAGTTAATCCCTTGGCCGAAAGAGTTGCGATCGAAACTAATTATTGGCAAGAGCAAGGATTAGATGCAACTATGGCTCAGCAAAGAGCAAGTTATCGAATCTTCGGCTCAAAACCTGGAGCTTATGGTGCGGGGTTACAGGGTTTAATCGAAGCGCAGAATTGGCAAAGTGATGAAGATTTAGCCAGAGCATATATGAACTGGAGTAGTTATGCCTACGATGCCCAAGGCAAAGGTCATTCGGCACCAGAATCTTTTCAAACCAGACTGAAAGAGTTACAGATAGTTTTGCAAAATCAAGACAATCGCGAACATGATTTATTAGATTCGGATGATTATTATCAATTCCAAGGAGGATTAACCGCAGCAGTCAGAAGTTTAACGGGTAAAAATCCCGAAGTTTATTTTGGTGATAATTCCCTTCCTAGTAATCCGAAGGTGAGGAAGTTAAGCGAAGAAATTGCTAGAGTATATCGCTCCAGAGTTATTAATCCGAAATGGATTCAAGGAGTAATGCGTCATGGTTATAAAGGAGCTTTTGAAATGGCAGCAACGGTTGATTATTTATTTGCCTATGATGCGACAACTAAGGTGGTGAGTGATTATATGTATCAAGGAGTAGCCGAGGCTTATGTTTTAGATCAAGAAGTACAGCAGTTTGTGCGGGATAAAAATCCTTGGGCTTTGCGAGATATGGCGGAAAGATTATTGGAAGCGAATCAAAGGGGAATGTGGCAGGAAGTTAGTAACCAGATATTGGATGATTTGCGACATATTGTGAATGAAGCGGAAGGAGAAATTGAGGGAATGAATTATTAACGACTAATATCGACTTAATTACGCTAGAATCAGAGCATCTCCTATTGATTGATAATTGGTTGGAGATTATGAAAAATATCTTGTAAACCAACTAAGAGCACAATATAGTGAACAATCCTGTAATTGAAACTGATTTAGCAGAAGTGCTAGGTCAAATCAATCAGAAACTAGACAAAATTGATGATCGTCTTAATAAATTGGAAGTAGGTCAAGCTGAGCTCAAGGGAGATATTAAGGCACTTGATGAAAAGCTATCAGGGCAAATTAAGTCTGTGGATGAAAAGCTATCAGGACAAATTAAATCTGTAGATGAAAAACTATCAGGACAAATTAAGACACTGGATACTAAGGTTGAACAAATGGATAAGCGAATAGCCAATCAAGAATTTATCCCCATTCGAGGACAAGTCAATCGTGGAGTTGTAGTTGGCTTGATTTTAGTAATCTTAGGTGGCGCAGTTAAACTTTTCGAGTTAGGAAATTTTTAGTTTTTGTTAGTGAATAATTTATGCTTTTAATAAAAAGTTTTTGAGAGGTTTTCTTTGATCAATTTCTTCAATGATTGCCTCTCCATCATCATCCAAATTCGGATTGATCTAGATGCTGCTCTACATTCATAAATTTTGCTCAGGCTGACTGAATCACTTTTAATTTTTACACAAACTTTTTAACACTTTCGAAAAGCTGAAGATTGGTACTTTGCGTCGCAGGTAGCGGATCT
The DNA here is from genome assembly GCF_000332055.1 of Xenococcus sp. PCC 7305. Classification (GTDB taxonomy): domain Bacteria; phylum Cyanobacteriota; class Cyanobacteriia; order Cyanobacteriales; family Xenococcaceae; genus Xenococcus. The sequence goes on from NZ_ALVZ01000199.1 coordinate 23,805, forward strand.
CTTCGCGGTCGCCCGTGAATTCCTTAGTTTCTGCGATCGCATCTATTGAGAAAGAATTTTGTCATAGTCTTTATGTGGCCCAATCCAAAACCAAACATACGCATCTTCACGCTTGACTGCCAGCGCACGATAATCATCATTAACTCTTGCTGACCATAATTTACTCACAGGCTTGAAACGTACAGAAGGATGTTGTGGATTTTGGCTCAGTAATCGGTATTGTTTACGTGCTTGACGCTGAATATTAAGAGGAAGCTCATTATACAGTTTCCAGAATGTCTTAGTTGCACGATGTTTCAAGATCTATCGTTTCTCCCAAGTCGTCTTCAGCAATAACATCAGCAATGAGTCGATCCAGTTTTCCAGCTTCAACATCAATGCGTAGCTGTTTCTCAAAAGTATCATCTTCCTGTTCTAGCCAAACAATAAGTGCCTCAAGTTTTTCCTCAGACTGTTTAGGAAGTAGTTCATTGATTGTTTCTAGTATTTGTTGGCGTGTCATAGCTCGATTTTACCCTAATGCTAAAGTTTTATCCCAGGAATTTCTTCATACATTTCTAAATATCGTATAAAAATTTTATTAATTGTAATTCTTACACAAACTTTTCAATACTTTCGAATAGCTGAAGATTGGTACTTTGCGTCGCCGGTAGTGGAGCTATGCGCGATCGCGTATTTCATTAATTTCTGCGATCGCATTTATGATAACGAAAAGCTCATATTTACAATATTTCCATTACGTCTGGTGTGAATTAAATAATACTAATTTGAGATATATTAAAAAGTAAGAACATCAATGTAGAATGAAATAGCCCTGCTGCCCTCTGCCTTCACCCCGTCAGGGGCTCTTGACTTCCCAAAGGTGAGGAAAGCCGAATAGTCAATGTAGTGTAATCTCCAGAGTTATTTTATCCCCAAAATAAGGGAGAATCGATCGCTAGATATATATGACAACATTATCAGCAAACCTACGATAGAAATATGGCTGTACTGGAAAAAGGCAATATCACGATCCATACCGAGAATATCTTCCCGATTATCAAGAAGTCTCTCTACACAGATCATGAGATCTTTCTGCGGGAACTTATTTCCAACTCCGTCGACGCGATTTCTAAACGCAAAATGGCATCTTTGGCTGGAGAATCCACAGGAGAAGTTCCAGATGGAGAAGTTACGATCGCGATAGATAGCACCAAAAACACAATCTCGGTTTCCGACAACGGAATTGGCATGACTGTCGAAGAGGTCAAAAAATATATCAATCAGGTTGCCTTTTCTAGTGCGGAAGATTTTATTAAAAAATATGAAAAAAGTTCCAATGATCTGATTGGTCATTTTGGATTGGGTTTCTACTCTTCCTTTATGGTGGCAAAGCAAGTAGAAATTGATACTCTTTCCTATCAAGAAGGCGCAACCGCAGTCCATTGGTCTTGCGATGGTTCCCCAGAATTTGAGTTGACTGATTCGGAAAAGACCACAGTAGGTACGACAATTACTCTATTCTTACAAGACGAAGAGAAAGAATATTCTGAACCCCAGAGAGTAAGACAGCTAGTCAAAACCTACTGCGATTTCATGCCCGTGAAAATCGTCTTAGATGGAGAAGCCATCAATAAAAGACGTGCTTTGTGGAAAGAGTCGCCCCAAAGTTTAACGGATGAAGATTATTTAGAGTTCTATCGTTATCTCTACCCTTTCCAAGAAGATCCTCTATTATGGGTACATCTTAATACTGATTATCCCTTCTTGCTCAACGGGATTCTCTATTTTCCGAAACTAAAACCCGATGTTGATGTCAGCCAAGGACATATCAAGCTTTTCTGTAATCAGGTATTTGTTAGCGATCATTGCGAAGAAATTATCCCTGAGTTTCTTATGCCCTTACGCGGGGTAATTGATAGCCCTGATATTCCGCTGAATGTTTCCCGTAGCGCCTTAACTAACGATCGCACTGTGCGACGGATTGCTGATTTTATTGCTAAGAAGATTGGCGATCGCCTAAAATCTCTCTACAACGAAAATCGCAATGAATATATTCGTTGTTGGGAAGATGTGGGAACTTTTGTCAAATATGGTTCTCTCAAAAACGAGAAATTTAAAAAGCAAGTAGAAGATTTTATTATCTACAAGACCACCTATCAAGCAGATGCTGCTACCGAAGAAGCTCCCAAGGTAGAGGTGCAAACTGATGGTGATGATGAATGGGCAAAGGTCACGGGCGATGACACTCCCAGCAAACCCTATACTACTCTTCAAGAGTATCGCGATCGCAATCAAGAATCCCAAGAAAATCAGGTTTTCTATTGTAGTGATCCTTCGACTCAAGGAACTTTTGTTGACTTATACAAAAATCAAGGGTTAGAAGTTCTGTTCCTCGATTCCTTTATCGACACCAATTATTTTGTACCTTTCCTCGAAAGAGAACATAACGATTTAAAATTTGCGCGGGTTGATTCAGAGTTAGATAAAAACTTGGTAGAAGAAGACAAAGCCCAAGAGATTGTCGATCCGACTACCAACAAAACTCGCAACGAAACAATCAAAGAAATCTTCGAGCAGGCCCTTGACAAACCCAAGGTAAATATCAAAACCCAATCCATTAAATCAGAAGATCCTCAAGGAACTCCTCCTGCGATGGTTTTATTACCAGAAGCGATGCGGAGATTGCAGGAAATGACAGCTTTGATGCAGGAAAAAGCGATGGCATTCCCCGAGGAGCATATCTTGTTGGTCAATACTAGTCATCCTCTCATTGAGAATATTATCGACTTGAATAAGGGCGCGATCGTGGACGCGACTGGAACTTCTCAATCTGGGGAATTGGTAAAACTAATGTGTCTTCATGTTTACGATTTGGCTCTGATGGCCCAAAAGGCTTTTGATGCTGAGGGAATGAAGGCTTTTGTCGAACGCTCCAACAAGGTTTTGACCAAGTTAACTCAGAAGTAATCTCGGTTACTATCGGGCTTTGCCCTTGAAGGCAGACGGCAGATGGCAGAAGGTAGAAGGTTTAGAGATATTTCTTCCTTCTGCTTTCTATCGATAGTTTAAATATCAATAGGAAATACCCAATCTTGATATTGAGCATCTCTATTCTCTGTAATAGCAGTTAGTTTTTCTCTGATTTTTTCTGTGATTGGCCTGTTGGGGGAAAGATGATAATTTTCTATTCGTTTAACAGGAGTAATTTTTGCTGCAGTCCCGCTAAAAAATACTTCATCTGCAATCAATAACTCGGTCTTATCTACTGCTCTTTCAATCACTTCTATTCCCAAATCCTTAGCAACAGTAATGGCACTATCTCTAGTGATACCCTCCAAGATGTCTTGATCGAAGCCAGGAGTGATTATTTTGTTATCTCTGACCACAAAAATATTCATCCCCGAAGCTTCACAAATTTTACCTTGGGAATTCATTAAAATCGCCTCATCAAAACCGGATTCTACAGCTTCTGTTTTGGCTAAAGAAGAGGTGATATAAGCCCCACTAATTTTACCTCTTAGGGGCAAACTTCGATCTTCTTGGCGATGCCAGGAACTAATGCGACAACTAATCCCATCAGGAGGTAAATAGTCACCCAATTCTAAACCATAGATGAAAAAGTTTTTCTCGATTTTATGTAATCTAGGAGCAATTCCCAAGTCAGAAGTATAGACAAAAGGACGAATGTAAAAAGGCTTCTCTGGCTGATTTTTTTTGACAAAATCAATAATTGTGTGCTGAATTTTGTCTGCTGGTAAATCATACTGTAAGAACTTGGCGCTATTGCTTAATCTTTGGCTATGGCGATCTAATCTGAATAATAAAATTTGTTGCGGATTATCAGGATTCGGAATGCCTCTCATTCCACCAAAAGCTCCCGTACCATAATGTAGTGCATGAGTAGCTATGGAAATATTAGCCTGTTCGAAGGGGATAAATTGATTCTCAAAATAAGCAATAGGCAAAAAGTTGTGCATGATTTAGATTAAGTCTTAAACACCAAAATTTCTGAGTCAGACTAATAATTCTATCTTTTTCTGAGGACTTATCAACATTATCGAGCTTCGCCCTTGAAGGCAGAGGGCAGAGGGCAGAGGGCAGAAGGCAGAGGGAATAAATAATTCTAACTTCTGCCTTCGCTTAACACCTAATACCTTCTCATTCTGATAGGTTTTGCAGTCTAGCGAATATTTGTTCCTCATATTGAGTGAATATCTGATGCCAATTATATTTTTCTTCTACTAGTTTTCTGCCGTTATTTCGTAATTTCAGCCATAATTGGCGATCGCGATAAATGTTGCTGACTGCTGTGGCAAAATCCTGAGGTTGATCTCGCACTAACAAATGGACGCCGTCAATCATTTCTAAACCTTCATAACCTGAACTAGTAGAAACCACTGGCAAACCCATTGCCATAGCATGGAGAATTTTGATCCGAGTGCCGCTACCGAGGCGCAATGGCACAACGCTCATAAAACATTCTTGGGCAACGATACTCATATCTTCAGGGTCAGCAATAATCTCAATATTAGTATGGGATATGCTTAATTCTTGAATAATCTTTGGCGGTTCTCGCCCGGCAATACATAAAGAAATGCTAGTATCTTCCTGTTGAATTAAAGGTAAAATTTCTTCTATAAAATATAATACTCCATCTATATTGGGATAGTAGCTCATGGTTCCCATGAACAATATTTTTTGAGACTTTTCATTGTTAAGAAGCTTTATTTTATCTATGTTAATTCCATTTTTAACAACAATGGTTTCTCCTTCCCCGCAACGGGAATCTAATTCCGTTTTGTCTGCTTGACTTACTACCGTGCGCAAGGTAAATTGCGGCCATAATTCATTTTCATAATCTTCCAATTTTTTATATTCACTTTCTGCATTGACAAAAGGTTGTATTGCTCCAATTTCACCTGCTAATTCGGCTATGAGTTCTTTGTCTTGAATTTTTTGACAATTTTTGAGTAGTTTAGACTCAATATTATGTTCATTCAAAATCGTAAAGTGATCGCTAAACAAAGAATAATAAGAGGCAGCAAAAATAAAATCAAACAATACAACATCAAAATCAATTTGACTCAATTGCTGTAATGTTTTCCACATATTCCAGGTTTTTAAGCTATGAACTTGTTTCTGCCCATTTCCCATATTGGCACTCATGGGCATTCCCAGTTTGACCATAAAAGCTTGATCACAATAGGGTCTCAGCTCTTTTTCTAAGATATAATCTAATTCGTCAAAAATAAAAGATATTACTGTTAAATGATGATTTTTGCCAAAATATTTAATTTGCTCAAACATCCGTATTGCCGCACCTCCTTTTGCCACAGTGTGGGGAGGATAGGGACAAATCATTAATAACTTGAGTTTTTTATCTGTTGGCAATATTTTTTTACTATTTTGTTTACAATATTGAGTTAATTTTTGCCAATTTTTTTCTAATTCTAAAACTTGCTCTAAATTATTGGCATATTCCTGATTATCTGATTCGAGACGTAACGCTTTTTTATACAATAAAATTGCGTCTTCTAAATCATACTTCCCCTCAAAAGCCTTTCCCAACTCATTATTATAGCGAGCATTATTGGGTTCCAGACTAATCGCCTTGCGAAGAAAAATAATCGCCTGCTCAATATCTCTTTGTGCTAGCAAACTACAACCTAAATAATAATAATTTTGGGCAGACAGATTTTTTGGATAACTATTTGGAGCTGTCGCTAATATTTGTTGATAATTAGTGATTTGTTGATAATATTGATTAAATAAAGGGGTAACTTGTAACCGCGCAATTATTGATTGCCATTCTGGCAATTTACTAAATGAATAAGCATCAAAATTATAGCCATATAACTCAGCACAATTTTTAAAGCATTTAATCCATCGTGTCACAGTTTCCGGCCAAGAGAAGGAACTATAGAATTGTGACTTTTGTAAATATGCTGCCATTTCTCTGGTAAAGCCACCCTGATAGCAAAGCCAAGCTAACCAAGTAAAATTATTAAAACGAAATTGATTTTTTAGACTAGATATAGATTCTGGTAAATCCGGTTGAGCAAAGAAACTATCTTGCATTGCCTCAGAATTCCTGGCTTGTTTCAGAGAATTTTTCCAAGTTGCACTGCGATCATGTCTACGATAATATATTGTGACTTGAGGGAGCCATACTCCTCGACAACCTTTAGCAATCAGCCGAAAAACTAGATCGACATCTTCACTAGAAAACCAACGACTATCAAACCCATTAACTGTCTCTAGCCATTGTTTCCGAAACATCATTGCCGAAGGCAAAACCGGTTGATGTAAAATCCAAGTTTTTATTGTTAAATCAGGAATGGCTTCCCATCTTTTAACATCAGCAATAAATTCACCGTTGTTTCTAATGATTCGGAACCCACTATTCACAATTCCCAACTCTGGTTGTTGCTCAAAAACTTCTACTTGTTTTTCTAGCTTATGAGCCATGAAGATGTCATCAGCATCTAAAAATGCAATTAATTCTCCTTTGGCTAAGGATATTCCTTTATTTCTAGCAGCAGAAACTCCCTGATTTTTTTGATAAATATAATGTATTTTGTCTTGGTACTGTTCTAATATTTCTACAGTATTATCCGTCGAACCATCATCGATAATAATTATTTCGTAATTATGATAAGTTTGGTTGAGGACACTATCTATTGCGATCGCAAGATATTGAGCATTGTTGTAAGTGGGAATAATAACACTGACTCGTGGTTTTTGATCCTTGAGGTTAGACTTTTGCAAGTTTCGCTTTAGGTACTACTCTACATGATTTATACTATAACTTTTCAAGTTAGATATTGATTACTTGTTTCTTCGAGACTCAACCTTTAGTTTATACCTAAGCCTGTGATCGATCCGGAAATGGTGACGACTTCTAGTACTAGTAATGCAGTCAAACTTATTTATGACACAGATATCTCTAATGATGCAGATGATGTTAGTGCTTTAGCAATGATTCATGCTTTAGTCGATAATGGGGAAGCTGAACTACTTGCAGTTGTAACAAATTCTAATGCTCGGTCAGACAGGACAGCTTCAACTGTTGATGTCATTAATACTTATTACAATCGTCCTAATATTCCGATTGGTGTTACCAAAGTTACTGATTTACAAGAAGATGGCAGTTGGTATGGTCACAATCTGTATAAGATGTTTCCCCAAGACACCCCTAATGACGAGCAAGTAGCAGATGCAGTCGATGTCCTAAGAGCAACTTTAGCTGCGGCAGAAGACAATTCAATTTCCTATATACAGGCAGGTTATCCTATCAATATGGCTAGTCTACTGCGTTCCGAGCCGGATGAGCATAGTAGTCTCAATGGAATAGATTTAGTGCGTCAGAAGGTTAAGGTAGTAGTTATGATGGGTGGTCAGTATCCCCATCCTGGTACAGAATGGAACTTTTCTCGTAATAGACCTCAAGACACTAAATATGTAGTAGATACTTGGCCAACTCGTATGGTATTTGCCGGATCTGAAATTGGTTGGAGAATGTATAGTGGGACGAGTTTACAAAATGTTCCAGTATCTAATCCAGTAAGATATACTTATGAGGTATTTAAAGGGTTTGACACTCCCAATAATGCGATTACTGATGGGTTTCATTCCTGGGATCCACCAGCCGTATTATGGGCAGTCAGAGGCGATCAAGATTTATGGACAAGGATAAACGAAGGATTCAACCAGGTTAATGATGATGGTTCTAGCCAATGGCAAACTTGGCGTGATGATGATCGCCACGAGTACCTAGTCAAAACTCAAGATGACTCTGTTTATATAGATATCTTTGATGAACTTTATATCAGACCGCCAATAAACATAGATGATTCTCTTGCTATTCAAACAGAATCTAACTTGGTAGTTGACCCCTTTACGGGTGCCGGAAGCAAGGAGCTTTCATTAGATAATAATTTTACTGTTACTTATTCGCTTGGTTTGAGCAGTCAAGAGATAAGTAATAGTCTAGATTTTTCCTGGGGCGTAACTTCTTCAGAAGTTTCAGAACTAATTTTGAATTCCTTTAGTAACATTGAACCAACAATATTTGGGTCAAATATGCAAGTAATACCGGAGATTGATTTGATTGACGATATCTAAAAACTTATAGATAGGCAATCATCTGATTATGTTTGAGAATTACGCTATGACTCTCAAACGAAATCTTGTCTTTCGCTAAATATTTATGATAAGAATATATTTTACCAATGGAATTTCATCTCTAAATATTCTTCTAGCTTGCGATTATAAGGGTTAAAAATCTTCTCCAATTCTTGTTTAATTTCATCAGTACAAGATTCATAAATGCCTACATTATATTTTATATATGAGCCAGCGGAATAACAATCTAATTGTAAAAAATGCCAGACTTTTTCCATGACTGATGCAGTGTCTGCAAAAAAATAGTCGCTATTTAAGATTAGAATATTGTTACTGGGAAAAAAATTTTTCCAGCGACGAATTTGCCACAAATAAATACTCTTTAGAATATAATCAGATCCTTTGATTATATATTCTAGCTCCTGTTTTTTATAGTTGTTTAAGTGCTCTTTTGTTTGAGAAATAATTTTTTGTAGTGTTCTTGTTTCTAGCCCACGATTCACATGATGATAGTAATCTGAGATAGTTCGACTTATCGGATTTCTCAGCATAATTATAATCCTAATATCTGAAAAAGCATTATATATTCTGTGTTCTACTTCAGGAGTAAATATATATTGGGTGCTGGCCTCTCCAGTAGTCAACTTCTCGGAGTCCGTAATTGAGGGAAAATGAGATAAGTACCAATCAAGACCTTTATCAAAATGTTCATCAAAGAAATTTATTTCTTTTTTATGAGGGAGTAAAACCTGTGGATGTTTTTGCAGATAGGCAAACAAAGAACTTGTCCCACATTTTGCTGAGCCAATAATAATAAAATCAGGGGCTTTTTGTTTTTTTGTTGTCCAATTTGATTGAGTTAATTCAATATTACTGTTAATCGTATTGTGATAGCAGCTATTGCGATAACAACGAATTGCTTTGTCTAGCTGCCCCAATTGAGTAAAGACATCTCCTAAATTTCCCCAAGCTAAATCCAAACTAGGATCATTCTCTGTTAATTTCTGATAAAAAAGAAGTATTTCAGTGATTTTTTGTGGAGTAATTTTGATATATTGCAGGATTTTATAAGGTAATTCTTGTTTTGGATCAATCTTAACAGCGTTAATATAGCAGTCGAGGGCCGTGTCAAAATTGCCTTGTTGCTCCCAAGCTTGTCCTAAGCCAAGTTCAAAATAGATTTGCCATAACTGGGATTTAGTTTTAAGTGATGCTCGATAATCTGCGATCGCCTGTTGCCCCTGAATTAATAAAATCTGGCCTAACCTAAAATAAGTTGACAAATATTGAGGATTTAATTCTATCGCCTGTTCGTAATAATCAATTGCTTGGAGGTATCTTTGCGTCGCAGCAAATGCAATCCCTAAATAATAATAAGAACAAAAATGCTGAGACTTTAGCTCAATCACCTTCAGATAGCAATCAATTGCTGCTTGATATTGGAGTTTTCTGTGCAGATTGCGGCCTAATTCATAGTGAGAATTATAAAAATCAGGGTTTAATTGTGCTGCTTGGCTATAGTGTGAGATCGCCAGATCAATCTGTTCTTTTTTAGCTAGGATTTTCGCCAAAAAATAATGTGCCCAGGAATAATCAGGATTTAATTGTAGAGCTTTTTTATAACAATCGATTGCTTTATCAAGTTTATTTTGACTAGAGAAAATTTGGCCTAACTCATAATGGGAGTAAGAAAAATCTGGTTTCAATGCGATCGCTTTTTTATAAGCATCAATGGCAGCTTGAATCTTACCTTGTTTGACTAATATTTTTCCCAATGAATAATATGCCCAAGAGTTATGACAATCCAACTTAATAGCCTGCTCAAAATAAAGTTTTGCTTGCACCAGCAGCCCATATTCCAACAACAAATTTCCTAATTGATAATAATATTTGTAAGCATCCGCATCTAATTCTATAGCTTGTCGGTAACAAGCAATGGCTTTATTAAGCTTTCCAGCTTTCCCCAGTTTCTTCGCTTGCTTAGATAGTCTAAGTGCCCTTTGTTTACTCATCAAAAAACTCAACCCAACAACTATTTTGAAATTTTCTTTTTAGTTGATCATAGTTCGCAACCATTTCTTTCATTGGGGTTAATCCTTGCTTTATCGTAGAGAAAGTCAACGGTTGTCGATCTACTCCGATAAATTCCTGTAACTTATTGGTTACTTGTTCAGTCTTGCCTACTAAATCCTCATAGTTAACATTGCAATACTGCTGTGTAGATAAATCAAAAAAATTGCCATATTGTGTTTCCCAATATCTCACCAGCTTAAATGTAGCTAGACATTCTTCATAATCGATCACAATTGGTTCTGATAAAGAAAATCTGCTACTATTCTTTTCTTCTTTTATCAACTTCCACTGATTGCTTATAGTTGCTAGCTTATGAGAAACATAGGTATGTAACATGTTTTTTCTTGTCAAATGGATTATTTTTAAATTTTTCAGTTTTTTCAAATATTGCCAAATGACATGTTGTCTATTTTTTAGCTGAAAATAAAATAGTTTAAAGCCGACTGCCTTTACAAAAGAGGGAAAAGTTTGACGATATATAAGTTTGTCAATGAAGTAGATTGGATTTTCCTCTCGTAGCTCAATGATTCGCCGGGATTTATATCCTGAATATAACCAGTGAAGTTCATTGTCTTCAGAAAACATTTCCCCAAAAGCTCTAATTTGAGGATGAGACAGTAACAAACTACCTAAAAAATTAGACCCAGTCCTCGGATGACAAAGGACAATGAACCTTTGATAATTATCTATAGTTTCTGGAGATCCATGACTTTTTCGAATCAACTCATAAGGTAATTCAAAATAAGGCTCAATTTCAATCGCTTTTTCATAATTTTGAATTGCTTTTTGATGCTGATTGTGATTTTGCAGTGCTTGTCCTAAATAAACTTTTATGCAAGCTTGCTCGATTCTGGAATTAGTTTGTAATTTTTGAATGTCTTTGATCAGTACATCTGGATCTCTATTCCGTAGAATTTTACCCAGAGCCTCATAGGTCTTTAAGTAATCTGAATTCAAAGCAATTGATTGATGATAACAATCTAGAGCCAGTCTATATTCCTCTAGCTTTGTTAAGACATCTGCCAAGAATTGACGTGCCCAATCATAATCTGGCTCCAACTCAATAGCTTTTTCATAAAAAACCTTAGCCGTTTCTAGATTATATTTTTCCTGTAAAATACGCCCCAATTTATAGTAAGACCAAGAAAAATCAGGATTTAGTTCGATTGTCCGCTTGTAACAATCAACAGCTTCTTTTAGCTTACCTTGTTGAGTAAAAATATCTCCCAAAGCATAATGGGACCAAGAATATTCCGGTTTTAGTTGAATGGATTGTCGAAAATAGATACTCGCATTCGTTATTTGTCCTTGTTCCTGCAATAATTTACCCAATTTAAAATAGTAACGGTCATTATTGGGAGCAAGCTCTATCGCTTGTTGATAAAAATCAATTGCCTCTTTTATTTTTCCTGCTTGTTTTAAGCAATCACCATCATCTTCAACTTTGCTAGTATCTTTGGCAATCATTCAACCAAATCCTATTACTTATAAATATTTAGCGCCCAGTATTATATACCGGCCATGGCAATAATTTATGGTGAAGCGCAGTTAGCAGAAGCATGAGGAGTCCGAATATTGATATCACTATTCTTGTAGGCTGTTAGGATAACTTGCCCATCGACCGTTTTGATGATGCCCCTGGCTGGATAAATATCTCCCATGCTGGTTTTGATAGGTTGAATGTTTGGGTACTGATGAGTGACCTTGGTTGAGTCTTCCGAATTAGATAACGCGGCAGTTTGAGCTTGAGCGTTAGAGTCCGGAATTGTTGTATCGACGATAATGGTATCAGAATCAAACGGTTGATTTGGTTTAGGAGGTATCCCTCCTTTTCCCTTGATAGTTAAACCACTAATTGTGTTGGCAATGGTAGTATTTGAACAAGCTTGAGCAACAGTCTGTTCTGTCGCAATCGGATTATTGGGTAATTGGATCTCGGTTTGAATATTATTGCTATCAGGTGTAACAATGGAAACGTTCCCATCCAATCCAAACTCAGAACTGGCATCCATGTCATTTGTCAGTGGATTTTGAAGTCTTTCCTGGATTCCAAAAAGAGCTGTTGCTGTAATGTCAATGTTTCCTCCCCGTCCTTGTTGTGCACTAGCGATAATATCATTGTTGCCATTGGGAAAAGCAATAATAAATTTTGCATTGATATTAATATTGCCCCCATCTGCCTTTGAAAAAGCTCTTGCGGAGATAAAGCTGTTATTATCTAATGTAATATTCTCGGCGATTTGAAGACTAATATTGGCACTATTCCCAGTTTCAGATTGAGTAGCCGTATCGATTCTCGCCTCATTGTTTAAACTCAGGGAGTTGGCGGTTATGTTAATATTTCCTGGTTCTCCTGTCCCTGGACTAACAATCCCTAAAGAATCAAAGTTGCTCGCCTCAATAGTGCCCCCATTATCAATAGTTATTTCATCGGCAACAACATTCACATTGCCCCCATTCCCGTTGCGAATCACAGCATTAGCAGATAGACCAGCACGAGCCAACTCGCTGAGCCCACTAATGATGATTGATTCTCTGACATTAACAGTCACATCTCCGGCATCCCCTTGCCCTAAGGTAGCGGTTGAGACTAGACCCCCATCCGTTAGAGTTAGGGAGCCTGCGGTAATGGTAACACCCCCTGCATTGCCCACTGCTCCTTGATTAACTAAACTGGTGGCACGACTGGGAAGACGATCATCTAAATCTTTCCCGTCAATAAGAATGTCATTGGCAGCGGTAATTTCTACTGAGCCTGCATTGCCCCGTCCGAAGGTACTAGCGGAAACTCGTCCCCCGTTGGTCAGAGACAGAGAACCTGTGGTAATTGTGACACCTCTGGCTTCCCCCACGGCGTCTGGGTTGACCTGACTGGTAACCCCACTAGGAACGTTCCGCGAATTTGTCCCATTAATAGTAATTGCATCACTAGCGGTAATCTCTACTGAGCCGGCATTGCCCCGGCCAAAAGTACTAGCTTCAACTCGCCCTCCGTCATTTAGAGATAGAGAACCGGTGCTGACAACGATACCGCCTGAATTTCCCTCTGCTCCTTGATTGACTAGACTGTTCGCACCACTAGGAGTACCCCCCGAATTTTCCCCGTCAATAGTAATCCGATCCCTAGCAGTAATTGCCAAGGAACCCGCATCTCCCTCCCCGAAAGTGTTGGCAGAGACTCGTCCCCCATCTGTCAGGGACAGAGAACCTGTGCTGATAACGATCCCACCTGAATTTCCCACTGCTTCTCGATTGACGAAACTGTTAACCCCACTGGGATTGCCCTGAGAATTTTCCCCGTCAATATTAATTGTCTCTCCAGCGGTGATGGCCACTGAACCAGCATTTCCTTCCCCAAAGGTACTAGCTTCAACTCTTCCCCCATCAGTGAGAGACAGAGAATCTGTGGAGATGGCGATACCTCTAGAATCTCCCACAGCGCTTGAGTTGACTGAATTAGTTATCCCACTAGGATTGCCCCGAGAATTTTCCCCGTCAATAGTAATGGCATCGCTAGCGGTAATGGCCACTGAACCCGCATCCCCTTCCCCAAAGGTACTCGCAGAAACTCGTCCTCCTCGGGACAAAGACAGAGAACCTGTAGTAATCGTGATGCCCCCAGTATCTCCCGTTGCGCCCGAATTGACCAGATTGGTTACCCCACTAGTGCTGCCTTGTGAGTTTTCACCATCGATAGTAATTGTATCGCCAGCAGTAATTGCGATTGAACCCGCATTTCCCTGACCAGCAGTACTAGCATCAATTCGCCCCCCGTTATTGAGATTCAGAGAATTAGTGGTGATACTGATATTTCCTGCATCTGTTACTGCTACTGAATTGACTCGATTAAGAACTATACTATTATCAACAGTTATATTTTCTGTGGCATTAATCCTAATGTCCCCAACTGGGGCTTCAGCCGGAGTTGAGTTGACGATGACTCCTGCTCTGACCTGACTACTCTGAATATCTGAAGCTTCAAGGTTGAGATTGCGGGCGTTCATGATAATCTTGCCGCTGCCTGTCCCTCTAACATCTAAATCTGTACCACGAAGATTGATATCTGCTAGGGAGACATTTTCGGGAAAGCTCAAGCTACCATCGGCATTAATTCCCACAGTTCCTGCACTGGACAAACTTCCTAATTCGATTAGGCCGCTTCTGGCGGTGGCTTCTCCCCCCTCAAAATCAATATTTCCCCCGACTAAAGTAAGATTATTACCCGCTGTAACTTCTAAACCAATAATATTACTTCCCCTATTTTGCGCTACAGAGCGATTAGCAATATCTCCTGGATTGTCGCGAAAGTTAAATCCGATAGGGGCATTAATTGTTAAGAGTGGGGGATTATCTAAATCAGTGGCACTAAATTCTCCATCAGAAAAAATAATACTATCGGCAGTACTCCCAAAAAACGAACCTCCAATATCTAAACTGGCACCTTCTCCAAAGATAATTCCCGCAGGATTAATCAAAAATAAATTTGCGGTGCCATTTGCTCCCAATATCCCATCGATATTAGAAATATTGCCTCCAGTAACGCGCGAGAAAATATTGACAATATCTACCGAGTTATTAAAAAATGCTGAGCCATCAGTCGGTACGGAAAAATCTTGAAAACTATGAAATAAATTATCGCCAGCGCGATCGCCTTGCTGGATTGTTAACTCATTTCCGTTAATCTCGACTGTTGAATTTGTTGTGCCGTCGGGTACGATCTGTGCTGATAATGACGGGGCGAATAGGCAAAGCAAACCAGCTGTGAATATGATGTTTTGGGGTTTGGAATTGACAAACATAATGGTCTTTTCTCAGAATAAGTACGGAAAACTATCGCTAAAATTCGGAGAGTTGCTGGCGATGTTGTTGAGCAAGTTCAGCAATATTACCTAAGTATACTTAATTCTCGCGAGTATAGTTCTCACTAGATTCACTAATCTTTAAAGAAGTGCTAATATCACTTTTGAAATAATCTTTTATTCTTTGTTGTTTACTTTGAAACTTCTTTGCGATGACAGCTATTATCAATCCCACTGCCCCTTTGAGTTCTCTACCACTGCCCAATGGAGGCTTCGATATTAAGGGTTTTGAGAGTGGCACCAATAGAATTAACGGCTCCTCAACTGGAGATTCTCTCTCTGGCGGTAATTTGGCAGATTTGTTGAGTGGCTTAGCTGGCAACGATACCGTTGAAGGATTAGCTGGTGATGATAACCTTTTAGGCTGCGAAGGAGATGATCTATTGCGAGGTGGGGATGGAAATGACCTACTAGAAGGCAATGAAGGTGACGATATTCTCGTTGGCGGCACAGGTTTCGACACCCTCCTAGGGGGAGTCGGTGATGATACTCTAATTGCTGGGCCTAATACAACCATACTCGATGGTGGTTCAGGTCAGGATAAGCTTGTTGCCGTGGGCGGTGGCAATGTTCTTAGTGGAGGATTGCAAGTAGATCGCTTCGAGTTCGATCTCACTCAACAGCCGGTAGTAACCCTGAATCAAATTGCTGATTACCAAAGAGGTGAAAAAATTCTGGTCAAAGGAAGCGCCCCGACCGGAGACTTTACTTACGATCAGTTCACAGGAAGGCTTGCCCTTAATGGACAAGGAATCATTCAACTAACCCCAGGACTTGTGATCGACCTTGAAGACATTGAATATTTGGCTGTCAATACAGTTAATGGAACAACTCAGTCAGATGCGATCGCGGGCAGCAGTTTAGCTGATGTCTTAACTGGTCTATCTGGCAATGATAGCCTCAGTGGCGGGGCAGGTGACGATACCCTCAATGGGGGAGGAGGTAATGATCTCCTCGGAGGCGGAATTGGGGATGACCTAATCATAGGCGGCCCTCTGGGCAATGATATTTTAGAAGGAGGTGCGGGGAATGATACTCTCAAAGCGGGAGTTGGCAATGATCTCTCGGCGGAAGATGCCTTTCTCTCTAGCATCGAAGCTATATTCACCAATGATGGCAAGGACAGTCTCAGTGGAGATGCAGGAGATGATCTTTTAATTGTTGCGAATGGAGATAATACTCTTAGTGGCGGGACTGGGGCAGATACTTTCCAATTTAATTTTGCCCGAATCATTTCTGACAATCCCAATCAAATCGTTGATTTTCAACCAGGAGAAGATTCAATTATCATTGAGGGCATTAGTGATGCCGCTGCGCGCAGTTACGATCCCACAACGGGTGTTATTGCGCTTAATGGGCAAGCCATAATTCAACTTGAGATTGGTCTTGAGATTAATGAAGACGATGTCGAGTTTCTCTAAAGGTAAAACCTAGGCTCAAAATCCGGGGAAATTACTTAGGCCACGACATATTTCTGGATAGTCGCAATCAATTCATCAGGTTTGAATGGTTTTGTCATATAACCATTTGTGCCAGCCATTTGACCTTTCATCTTATTGATCAAGCCGTCTCTTGCTGTCACCATAATAATGGGTAAATTCTTGAACTTAGGAATTTTGCGAATCGTTTTACAAAAATCTAAACCATCCATATCGGGCATAGTTAAATCAAGTAATATTAAATCGACTTGTTTTTGACTGAGGATATTTAAGGCATCTAGGGAATTGTTAATACAGAGCACATTATAGTGCTCGGTCAAAGCTCGCTTGATAGAAAGTTGAACAATAGGACTATCATCTACAGACAGAATTGTTGGCAAGCTAGCAGCTGCTTTGCTGCTTGGGATCGCCCCAGCTGGGGAATCAGCTGCTGAAGTCTTATCAAAACTTATCATTCCAGAATTAGCCCAATTAAAATAAGATTTAGCAACTTTCAAAGGATCTTTATTCATTGCCAGCGCAATATCAAGCAAAGTTCGCTGTCCATCAACATAGTGATGGAAATGGCTGATTACTTTGGGGTCACTCACTTTTAGCAAATTACTTTCGCTCACATAAGGCACTGTGTCCATTGAAGAAATCTTGGAAGCTAAGCTTGACCATTGTATGCGACGGTAATTGAGCTCGACTTCCAATTCTTGCCAATTAAACCCTTGATAATTTTCATTAGCTATAAGGTCGAAATCATTTGAGTTTTGATACTGGACTTTTACCGGAAAAGTCACAAATCTTTCCAACATTAAAATAATTTGATTATGAAGATGATCATTAATTTTCTTCCAGGTCAGAATCTCAAGTTGAACCAATATTTCTAGTAATTCTTGAACAGATTTGGGGTCTGTTAATGTTCTGCCAGCTGCGGAAAGAGTAGCGTTAATCGACTTCTTATTTATCCTAGAATCTATACTCTCGGCAAGTTGAAGATTATTGGGTACTATTGACCCTCCATATATCAGGGCCCCGTTATGGATTATCAGTACACCACTTCTTTGTTTTTGCAATGAGCTAACTTGCGTTTCTACTGTTAATACTCCGTTAGTATTTTGATTAAGTTGAGAGTTCAGTAAATTCTTTAATTCTTGATTCTGATACTGTTGCAATCGCATATTTTAGATGAATACTAAATAGATAAGATAATAAAAATAATAGATGAGACAATAAAATGAAGAAGTACATTTCTTTTGTCATTGTTCCCCGAAGTATAGCTTAAAACACACAAAAAAACGACTAAACACCAAAAATTAACAGGAAAAACCGTATTTTAGTGTTTAGATTTATATAAACTTAATAATACAAAACATGACTTCGTCTATTATATCTAAAACATATTAAATACCAAATGTTATAGAATGTCATATTTGGATTGTTTTGAGGCTTTTTTGAGCTTAGTCTATCTATTAAAAAGCGTTCTGTCTAAAACATATTCAATATCAAATGTTATAAAATGTAATGCAACGCATGGTTCATTTATTAAAAAGCTATATAGCCATTCTCAAATTGATGAGATGCATAATGCTCTGCTTTCGGGAACGCTCACCAAGATAGGGAATCGGCAATAGAGAACATCAAGATCTACCCCATGAATCTGAGAAACGCTCTACATTAAATCAGGTTGCTAAATTATTTAAGAAAAAACTGAGTCAGTATATTTTCTGAGATTGTTTGTACTATCTCTCAAAAAGGTAGTAATCTAGTAGTTAGGACAGTTTAATATATTTCAACATCTACTATAGATGTTAATTGACAATGTCAGCTATTGTTAATCCGACTAACCCTTTTAGTGAATTACCCAATGCTAATGGGGGTCTTGATATTCAAGGCTTTGTAAATCGAGAGAACAGGCTAAATGGCACAGCCCAGAGAGATTCCATTACGGGTGCTAATTTGGCCGATGTTTTGGGTGGTTTATCCGGTGGAGATACTATTGAAGGAAGAGGTGGCAATGATACTCTTTTAGGTTGTAATGATGACGATACCCTCGATGGTGGGGCAGATGATGATGTCCTTCAGGGTAATGAAGGTGATGATTTGTTACTGGGAGGTACTTCTGGGAGTGATGTCCTCGAAGGGGGAGCAGGAAATGACACTCTTCACGGCAGTCTAAATGTGGAAAATGTGAATTTAGTAGGCGAGAACATCACTGTTGCTAAAATTCCTAGTACGAATCTTAACCAGGTCCAAACTGGATTAAACGGAGTTTTGGCGGCAATCAAATCTATGTTGACTGCTAACGATGGTAATGATAGTTTGAGTGGTGGTTCTGGAGATGATCTGCTCATCGTAGCAGATGGCAATAATACTCTAGATGGTGGTGCTGGTGCTGATACTTTCCAGTTTTTGTTTGCTGAGGAAGTTCCTAATAATTTGAATGACATCTCTGATTTTCAACCAGGAGAAGATTCTATTGTTATTCAAGGAGTAGCCGATAATAACGAGGCTAGTTATGATCCCAATACTGGGAGGATTTCTCTTAATGGGCAAGAAATCATTCAGCTAGATGTTGGGCTTGATATTGATGCAGATGATATTGAGTTTATCTAAGGCTTGTGGTCTAACTTCAAGGTAAACCGCGTCCATATTGAGAAATGGAGTTTTGAAATAAAGTTATAGAGGCCTCAAACCCTGTTCCCTATTCCCTATTCCCTATTCCCTGTTCCCGAAACAATGACAAAAACTACAGGTTTCAAACTAGACGCGGTTTATGTCATTGTGTCAACTGACAAAGAAAATGTATAATGGGCTTCCCGTAAAGAGTTTTTATTCACCAATGTCTCTTAGCCAAGCAGTTCCTTTAGACAAAATCCGTTACAACGAACAAGGACTAGTTCCCGCGATCGCACAAGACTATCTCGATGGCACAGTTTTGATGATGGCTTGGATGAATCGAGAGTCTTTGGCAAAAAGCTTAGAAACAGAAGAAGCCTGGTACTGGAGCCGTTCTCGTCAAGAATTATGGCATAAAGGGGCAACTTCTGGTCATTTCCAGAAAATTCGCGGGATTCGTTACGATTGTGACAGTGATGCTTTGTTGCTGACTATTGAACAAATTGGTGATATTGCCTGTCATACAGGAGAGCGAAGCTGTTTTCACCAGGTCAATAATCACAAAGATGCGCCCCCAGCTGATACCCTTTCTGAAGTTTTTCAGGTTATCCGCGATCGCGCTATTAACCCCACCGCCGAGTCTTATACTTGCAAGTTGCTAGCGGGGGGAGATAATAAAATTCTCAAGAAAATTGGTGAGGAGTCGGCCGAAGTTGTGATGGCTTGTAAAGATGACGATCCAGATGCGATCGCTTCGGAAGTTGCAGACTTGTTCTATCACACTCTAGTTGCCCTGGCCTACCATAAAGTAGATCTGCGCGATGTTTATCGTCAACTAGATAAAAGAAGGAGTTGATCTGAAATCTTGACAAAATATCTTCAGTAAGATTAACATTACAAGCGTGTGAGGAAGTGAACTAAGAAGGGAGCCAAGACGAAACACGGCAAGTCGTTGGCTCCCTTTTTAAGTTTATATAAGTCTTGTTGTCTGAATTTTTTTAATCTTAATATAACGAAAAATTCTAGCCGAGCCATCCTGCTAGATTATGCTTTTGTTGCTCGCTCAGATTATCGCATTGAACTATTTCATAACGAACTGCTCGTGGTTCTGTTAGCTTGACAGGGAAAGTGATTAGCTCATCCTGGTGGAAAATGGTCACAGATATGCGATCGCCTGGTTGATAGTTTTTCAAATGTTCATTTAATCCTCCAGATTTTACCTTAATGCCTGCGATCGCAAGTAACTCATCTCCAAGATTAATACCTGCAAGCTCAGCGGGAGAATTGGCTTCCACAAATTTGATTACTTCTCGGTTATTTTCGGTATTAACTTTTAATCCTAAATGGGGAACAGGTTCTTTGTCTTGAATCGGTTTCACTCTGAGACCAAAAGGTTTGAGGTAATCATCGAAAGGTAATTCTACGGTAGTTTCTAAGTAACTATGGAAAAACTCACTCAAATCCTGTTCGGCAATCTCTTCGATAGTTTTTTGCAACTGCTGAGGAGTAAAACCAATTTCATCCTTACCAAAACGCTCCCACATCAAACGCATCACATCATCTAGCGATCGCTGATTATGATGTTGCTCTCGGATCAATAAATCTAATAATAAAGAAACAAATTGTCCCTTGAGATAATAGGAAATCTGATTATTATCACTATAGCCATCACGACGATATAGTTTAATCCAAGCATCAAAACTAGATTCTCCTAGGGGTTGGACATTACGACCAGGAATCGTTAAGTAACGAGTCAAATCTTTACTCAGATTTTCGAGAAATTTTTTGCGATTATAAATACCCGAACGCAAAGGAATTAAAATATCATAATAACTAGTAGTTCCTTCGGAAAACCATAAAGAACTGGTATAGTTTTCTTGTTCGTAATCAAAAGTTTCTAGAGCTTGAGGCCGAATTCTTTTAATATTCCAGAGGTGAAAAAATTCATGAGCTACTAATTGCATGAAACGATTGTATTTATCCTTATCTCGAAATCCCAGACGAGGATAATTAAGAGTGCAACAATCTTTATGTTCCAACCCACCATAACCGCTACCAGACAGATGCAATAAAAACATATACTTGCTGTAGGGCAACCCACCAAAAAGTTCAGCTTCTGTTTCAATTATCTTCTTAGTGTCTTGAATTATCTGTTGCCGATTGAGATTTCCTTGTCCCCAAAGCACAAACTGATGGGGTTTTCCCAAAACTTCAAAATCCCAAACTTTTTGGGTTCCAATCTCAAACGGAGTATCAACTAATGTATCAAAATCTTGAGCCAGATAAGTATTAGTTGCCTTAGGTACTGACGGTAAAGTTGTGCTTATTTGCCAGTCCGCTTGGGTCGGGACAATTTTGACTGTGATTGGCTTGTCAGTGAACCCTGGAATAAACATTAACAAAGCAGCAGGATTAAAGTAACCGTGAGTGGCATCTAAATGATTTGTTCTTACCGTCAAATCATTAGCATATACTCGATAATTGATAGTAATATCAGAGCTGTCCTTTGTGTCTATTTGCCAGTGATTTTTACTTAATTTTTTGCTTGATAAATACTGTTGGCTACTGCTATCTTCTGCCGAAAAATCTTGTAAATGTCTGGCATATTCTCTGACTAGATAAGAGCCAGGAGTCCAAACAGGCATTTTTAGATCTAGCCGATCTTTTTGCCAATTAGTAAGATTCAACGTAACTTCAAATAGATGGGAAGTCGGTTGAGACATTCCTACTTGGTAAAGTATGTTTGTGTTGATTTTGGTTGATTCTGGACTTTTAATAGCAGTAGATTCTGTCATTTAGTTTAAGCAATAAGTAACAGGTAATGGGTAATGGGTAAGCGATTGTTAATCTCTAATGATTTATTTAAGACTAGCAATTTTCTTGAATTATTTGGCAACATTCGGTGACAGATTTTCTCTCGGCCATCGCGATGACCAAGGCATCAAAAGCTCGCTTATGTCTTTCCAATAAACTAGTTGCTTGTAGTTGTCCCCAACGTTCTTTTTGACTATAAATTGTATTGGGGAAACCAGCCATATTTAAAGCTATTTGTAATTGTTGGCAATCTTCCTGTCCTCCTTCTGCCTCATCGTAAACTAATTTTTCAGCAGCAATCCCTGCCATCCAAACAGTGCATAAACGATCTAAAGTTAAGGGAAGATCTTTTTTATCTACAGTTTTGGAGATTGCCGAATTGGGCTCAAAAACAACTCCTCC
Organism: Xenococcus sp. PCC 7305; assembly: GCF_000332055.1. Lineage (GTDB taxonomy): Bacteria > Cyanobacteriota > Cyanobacteriia > Cyanobacteriales > Xenococcaceae > Xenococcus. Next base: position 46,102 of record NZ_ALVZ01000199.1, read on the forward strand.
TTGCCCATAATGTCCTTTTCTAAAAGCTTCCCAAGCTGTCAAACTATATTCTGTAATGGGGATTCCCAAAAAATAAGCTGTTAAAAAATGACCCGCTTCGTGGTGAATAACTCGTTGCCTTTGTTCACTTGTGACAAATAAGTCTAAAAATAAAGTAGCCCCTTTATTATTCCAACTTAAAGTATCGATAGTTGCTAAACCCAGAATGCCAAAAGTGGTTATGGCAGGAACTGCGGGGGGAATATTTAGAATAGGCCCCAAGATCGTCGATACGGTCATGATAAAAATTCCGATCGCGATTATGTTTAAAGATGTCTGCTGCATGAAAAGAGATTTTTATTAAAAATGTTGCGTTTTGTAAATTAATTGTTATTCTACAATCAATCTTAATCTCTTTTCATGTCATTAAATTAAGTGCTATCTTCTTAGCGACTAAAATCAATGCCTCTTTCTCTGAGTTGTTGCATAAAAAATGCTTCGAGAGTGAGTCGATCCAAATTCATACGAACTAATTGGGCATCAATATTTTTCAAATAAGAGATAAACTCTGCTGGTTCTTTTTGGAGTTGACCATGCCAACGATTATGTTCCCAAGTTAAATTAGTGAGCCAAGGGGTTAGTTGTTCGGAATCGCCACCTTTAATGGTGACATGATAACTATTGCTAGTGCCTAAAAGTTCATCTAAAGAACCCTGACAAATCAAATCTCCTAAAGCTAGAACCGCAACGCGATCGCATATTTGCTCAACATCTGCCAAAATATGGGAGTTGAAAAAGATAGTTTTTCCTTGCTGTTTTAAAGATAAAATAATCTCGCGAATCCGATATCTTCCCATCGGGTCCAATCCCGACATCGGCTCATCGAGAAAGACAATCTCTGGATCATTAATTAAAGCTTGGGCCATGCCCACTCTTTGCAACATGCCCTTTGAATATTGCTTAAGCTTCTTTTTCTTGGCAGTGGATTGGGCTAATCCTACTAAATTCAATAATTCGATAATGCGTTTCTTTTGCACTGCCCGAGGAATCTGAAACAATCCTGCGGTGAACTCCAAAAATTCCCAAGCTGTTAAATATTCATAATAATAAGCATTTTCGGGAAGGTAGCCAATTCTTTGTTTGACTCGGCGATCGCCAATCTGTTTGTCAAGGACTATTCCTTTGCCAGAAGTTGGCTTAGTAATATCAAGTAAAATTTTTAATAAAGTTGTCTTGCCTGCGCCATTGGGCCCCAGCAATCCAAAGGTTTCTCCTTGATAGATTGTGAGAGAGCAATCTTTGAGAGATTCAATTTTTTTGTTCATCCAAAAGCCAGTGCGGTAGACTTTGCAAAGATTCCAAGTCTGTACCACGGGAATGGGTTCATTGTAGATTGGCTCAGTTGGTAAATCAGCAGTAGAATACATTTACTAGTTAGGAATTCATTTGATGTTGTTGTACATCACCTATAGTTCCCCAAATATCCTTAATTATTTGCCGGCATTAGCTATCTTTATTTTTCCTAATTCCCTAACCCCCTAACACCCCAAACCTCAAAGCAGATATTAAGCCTAGGTACTTATTCTCTCTTAGGAGTGAGACTCTGCCAAATCCTTGATCAAAGGCAGCTTTGAATTGAGATAAACCTTGACGACCAGAGTCTCTTCTCTAGAAAGTCGGTTTTTTATTTCTAGTTGCCCGAGTAATCTTGTAATCACCTCAGTATCGTTTAAGGATAATAATTCGTAGAGATTTGCCTGCTCAATTACCTTCCAAATTTGGCGCAATAGTGAAATATTCAAGGCGCTTTACCTCCAACAGAAGCGGGAATGATTCGTTGAGTCTTAAATCAACATTAAAATCTTAAACCCTGAAGGTCAAATCTAAAGAAAATCTTTAGATTTATAATAAATAACAAAATGAAAGTTTACAATGCTTAACAAAGTAAGCACTTTTCGCAATAAAATGCTAGGTTGGCCTAAAAAGGCAAGAACTTTGTCTTGGTTTAATCCATCTTACTTAATAAAAAATTTTTTATCTTTAAAATTACAATGTTATCTATATCTAAGGTTGATTCTCGCTCCTTTAGTCTGTGCTGCTATGTCAACCGCACCGACCAGATTCAAATTGTCCGGATTTCGAATATTGACGAATGGTATTTTGAAAAAGTGATTTTTCCTCAACAACGTTTGTTGTTTGATGCGCTACCAGAAGCAGAATTGGAAGTTTATTCGAAGAACAGCAGTGAGACAACTCGAATTAGCTGTGAAGGATTGTTAGTTGATTGACCAGGGCTTGGCTCTGTTTTAAGGATCATGAATCTTGATTTTCGCTTCGGTGTTATTAGCGACCCTCATATTGCGCTACCACAAACTATTAGTAATAATGGCAAAAAAAGATTTCATTTAGTGGAGGTTAGCATCTCTGCTTTGGAACAAGCTTTAGAGCATTTAGAATCTTTGGATTTAGATTTTCTGTTGTTGCCTGGCGATTTAACCCAGAATGGTGAGCCTGCAAATCATCAATGGTTAGTCGAGCGTTTGGCTAGATTGCCTTTTCCTGCCTATGTGATTCCTGGTAATCATGATGTTCCGAGTTTATTGGCCACTGAATCTGCGATCGCGATTGCTGATTTTCCTGAATATTACCAGCAGTTTGGTTATCAAAATAGTTCCCAACTATATTACAGTCGGGAGATTCTCCCAGGAGTGCAACTGATTGGGCTGAATTCCAATTTGTTTGACTCTGAAGGTACTCAGTTAGGTTTCTTAGATGCTGAGCAATTAGAATGGTTAGAAAGCTGTTTGGCAAATTTACGGGATAAATTAGTTTTAGTTGCGGTTCATCACAATGTGATTGAACATTTACCAGGACAATCCCGACATCCTTTGGGGCAGCGCTATATGTTGGGCAATAGTCAGGAACTATTGTCCATTCTCAAAAAATACCAAGTGCAATTGCTTTTCACTGGTCATTTACATGTTCAGGATATTGCCCAATCTGATGATATTTATGAGATATGTACAGGCTCGTTGGTTAGCTATCCCCATCCCTATCGAATAATTCGGGTAAGCAATCAAGATGCTGAGGATTTATCGGTCAAAATAGAATCTCATCAGATAACTTCGGTTCCTGGTTGGCCAGATTTGGCTACAACATCCAGGGAATTTCTGGGCGATCGCTCTGACAAATTTATGATGAGCTTGCTAACCTGCTCCCCCTTAAATCTTGATCCTCAAGAGGCAGTAAAGTATGTTCCTCAATTGCGTTATTTTTGGGCAGATATAGCCCAGGGTGATACTATTTTCGACTTTCCCGAATTTCCTGACCAACTACAAGAGTATTTTTCGGCATTTGGTGCGATCGATGACCAGGGAAGATCACAATTAATCGATAATCAGGTTAATTTAACAATTAATTAGATTTTTTGGGAATTGTTATCATCGATAACTGGAGTAAGCCAACAGAAAAAGCAAAAATTGGATGAGCAAGCCTAAAAGTAGACGAAATTTTCTGACACTATCAGCAGGCGCGATCGGAGCCACTCTCATACTACAAAATGGATTAAAAGGAAATAGTGCAACCTCTTTCGATCCCACAACGGAAATTATAGCGAAAAGAAATAGACCAAGAGCTGCCAAGATACCCGTCATCTTGGATACTGATATTGGTGGTGATATTGATGATGCTTGGGCCTTGGCCTTGCTTCTGAAATCACCAGAGCTTGATTTGAAGATGCTGCTTACCGATACGGGAAATCCTCAATATCGTGGAGCTGTAGCAGGGAAGTATCTCGAAGCTGCGGGTAGAACTGATATTCCTATAGGCTTGGGCATCTATGAAAATGATGGAACAGGCCCTCAGGAATCATGGTTGGGTGACTATAAAATCTCGGATTATCCTGGCCCAGTTTACAAGGAGGGTGTGGTGGCAATGATTGAGATGATTATGGCCTCACCTGAGCCGATTACCTTAATTTGTATTGGACCCGTCCCCAACATCAAAGCAGCCCTTGAGATTGAGCCTCGCATTGTCAATAATGTCAAAATTAAAGCAATGTTGGGCAGCCTCAGATATGGTTACGATGGCAATAGCGAGATTACTCAGGAAACTAATGTCCGCTTAAACCCCGATGCTTGTAGAAAGATGTTAGAGGCATTTCCTGATATTACAATTACTCCTCTTGATACTTGTGGCATCGTTTATCTTAGAGACCGAAAATATCGCAAAGTGCGTAGTTCTCAAGATGCTTTGATCCGAACTCTTATTGAAAGCTATGATAGCTGGGCTGAACATGTTGACTGGACAAAAGTTGATCCCAATGTCAAGAGTTCTACTTTGTTCGACATGGTAGCTGTTTACCTTACCTTGTCCGAAGAATATGTGGAAATGGAAAACTTGGGCATTCGAGTAACAGATGATGGTTACACTTTAATTGATGAGAATGCAAAGGTGATTCGATGCGCCACTGCCTGGAAAAATTTACCTGCTTTTGAAGACTGGCTAGTCAGGCGTCTACTCTCAAGTTCTAAATAATTAAAACCTACATCAATTCCTAAGAACTAATGTAGGCTAATTACTTATTACTTATTACTCATTACTTTCATCTAGCAACCCTAGCTCGCTTTGTAGTAAGTCACATCACGATCTTTAGTTGCCCAGAACATTTGGTGAATTTTTTGGACAGCATCCATCAATTCATTAGCATGATCAAGACTTACTTCAACTTTGCAAGCAGAACATAGTTTAGCGGCTTTCCAGAAAGTATCGTGAAGCTCAGGATATTTTTCAAGATGTACAGGTTTGAAGTAATCTGTCCAAAGAATCAAGATATCATCTTTGGTTTTTTGAGCTTGCTCTTCTTTAATGGCAATGAAACGGGAAAGAGTGTTTTGATAAGCTACAGTAGCCGCTGCATCACTAGAATCAGGTACTTCTAGAGCAAGAATTTTTTTAGTCATAGATAGCACTGCTTCAGCTGTAATACGTGCAGCAGCAGGATCGTAGACACCACAAGGCCCGTCGCAATGAGCATGGACTTCTGGTGCAGGAGACCAATTTTTGATCTTGGCAATAACTTGTTTCAACATAGTACTTATGATTTCTCTGTTTATATGCAATGATTCGAGAGATCATTGACGGTAAATTGCTTGAGCGATGAAGAGGATAAGATAATGCAAACGTTTACATTACAGCATTTTGCTTATATCTCCCACCTCGATATAGCTTAGTGTGACTTGGGGTGCCTTTGCAAGAAGAAACAGTTGGGAATCACGAATTCTTAGATTATTTTTAACTTTCTGCGTTCGGCATATAATTCAGATTGGTAAGGTTTTCATCAAAAAAATCCATGCGCTTATTTCCTGTCACTTTAGCGATCGCAGTTTTGGCTGGCCCCATATTATTTTCTCCTAGGCCGCAGAATTCTGCGATCGCAGCAGAATTGGCTGAAATTCAAAATCGCGGCAAAATTACGATTGCGGTTAAGGATAATCTGCGTCCTTTGGGCTATCGGGATCAGCAGGAGAATCTAATTGGTTTAGAAATTGATATTGCCCGTCGTTTAGCCACAGAGATTTTAGGAGATGCGGATGCTGTCAATTTAGTGCCAGTCCAGAATAAAGATCGCTTAAAAGTTGTTATAAATGACGATGTGGATATCGCGATCGCCAACGTAACGGATACCTCATCTCGTCGTCGTCTTGTTGCCCTTAGTCCTTACTATTATCTTGATGGCACAGGCATTATCACCAAAGATATTACATTTGCTAAAGTCAATGACTTAATGGCAGGCACAATTGCGGTACTATACAACTCGTCCACTATTGCTGTGATTCGTGAACGATTGCCCCAAGCGAAACTAGTGGGCGTTGCTTCCTATCAGGAGGCATTGGAGCTATTAGAGGATGGGAAAGTTGATGCTTTTGCTGGCGATCGCACTGTCTTGGCGGGTTGGGAACAAGAATATTCCCAATACCGATTGCTCTGGGAACGTTTATCTGGGGAAGCTTTATGTATAGTTATGCCCAAAGGGCTACAATATGAGTCCCTAAGGAGCAAAATTAATAACGCAGTTTTAGATTGGCGAGAATCAGGATGGTTACAAGAAAGAATTAAATATTGGGGACTTTAAATTAAGGACGGAGGAATAAGGAAGAAGGAACGAGGAATAATTACCAATCAATAAATAGACAATAGATTAGTTAATAAATAAATACATAAAAGAAAATTTGGTTATGGATGACAATTTACCTTTAGTTTATATTTCTACTTTATTGGCAATTTTGCTAATCGCAGCATTTTTTGTCGTCAAAGAAGTAATTAAAATCAGACTTTCAGAAAATAAATTTAGCAAGTTACAGAAAAAACTTAAAGAGCAAAAAGGGACAGCCCAAGAATATTATGAACTGGGAAGTTTATATCTTGATAAAAAACTTTTTGTGCAATCTTTAACTCTTTTCCAAAAAGCTCTAAAAGACAAAGACCTAGAACCAGAAAATAAGGCCCTGATTTACAATGCTATTGGTTACGCTTATTTCGCCCAAGAACAATATGACATTGCCATTCGCCAATACAAAGAAGCTTTGAAAATTTATCCAGAATATGTGATTGCTTTAAATAATTTGGGCAATGTTTATGAAAAGAAACAAATGATTGTCAAAGCTGTAGAAACCTACGAAGCAGCAGCCCAATACGAGCCAGAAAATAAGATCGCAAAACAACGCCTAGAATCTCTTAAGAAGCGCTTAGTTGGTTCTAATTCTAAATAATAAGTTTCTTTTGCGACTTCTAGACAGATTGAAGCCTCAAGTTTAAAGACTGCTGGAATTGAGGCTTTCTTCTTCTTCTCGGGTCTTCGGTAGATGAAGACCGCATTCCTGTTTTAGTCCATTAAAGCGAGTATCTCTCTCGTCGGTGTCATCTGCGGTTAGAGGACGACTAGAATGCCAGTCCCCAACGCTGACATAACCAAGATCGAAATAGGGATGGTAGGGCAAATCATGGGCCATCAAGTATTTATAGATATCTCGGGAGTTCCAGTTAAGAATCGGGTGTATTTTGTAAATATCTCCTTGTTTGGCAACCCTGCCCAATGTTTGACGATGTTTGGTTTGTTCACTACGTAGTCCGGCTAGCCAGGCTTTGACATTAAGTTCTCTTAAAGCTCTTTGCATTGGCTCGACCTTGCGTATCTGGTCGTAGTGGTTGAAAGCTTCTAGATTGTCCTGCTCCCAAAGTTTTCCGTGCAACGCTTCCATTCGGGCAGGAGACATTGATGATTGGTAAACTTTCAGGTTTAGTTCTAGTCTCTGGATTAATTTTTCGGCAAATTGATAGGTTGCTGAGGGTAAATAACCAGTATCAATCCAGACCACGGGAATATCGGGGATCAATCTAGTGACTAAATGCAACATCACCGCAGATTGGATACCAAAGCTGGTGGTCATGACAATATTGTCGTGGAAATTCTTGGCGCCCCAAGCTACCAATTCACTAGCTTCTACTTTCTCTAATTGCTGATTGACTAATTCTAAATTTAGCGGTTGAGTCTCGATCGCTGCACTAATCATATATTATGTTCAAAAAATAGATTATTTTAAGTTAGCAACTCAAATTAATTCCGATTATACAACGGCAACAAGACAAATATTTGTACCTAAGGTTACGTATTATCCTCCCTGTCGAGGTAGTGCTGTCTCCATCTAAAGGCTCTGCTCCCTTACCAACTAGTACGGTTGCGTGGAAGTGATAAGTAAGAAGTAATAAGTAATAAGTAATAAGTGTTGAGCTGTCAGCGTTTTGCTGATTCTTGTAGATTTTTGTTTTCCTACCGATTATTTTTGGGGCAAGTACGCTTAAATAGTTTAACGGGGCTTCGCCCTTGAAGGCAGAGGGCAGAGGGCAGCGGTGAGACCCCGCGCCGCCGTCAGGCGCAAGGGAACGCTCACCAAGAGAGAGGGCAGAAGGATAAA